>NZ_JAVWWA010000048.1:0-27652 GCF_036666375.1 Comamonas sp.
GCCGAAGAAATGGTTTTCCATCTGGCGTGCCAGGTACTGGCGGGCGCGCGCATCGGCGAGGTTGAGGCGGTTTTCGTTGACCAGCATGGTCTGGTGCTTGAGCCATCCGGCCCAGGCTTCCTTGCTCACGCTTTCCCAGATGCGCTTGCCCAGTTCACCGGGATAGGGCGGGAAATCGAGGCCTTCGGCTTCCTTGTCGAGCTTGATGCAGTGAACGGTACGTGCCATGGGGAAAAGGTCCTTGTGCTGACTTCAGATGTTTTGGATATAACGAACTGAAATCTTATTGGTTTAAGTTTTGATGGGTCGGTTCCAGAATGCGTTCAGCAGCGTTCAAGCGCTCACCGCAACCTATTCGAGACCCAAATGACAATTCGCCGTCACTTTATCAAGTTTCCAGCCCTGCTCGCGCTGACTGCCAGCGTTGCACTCACGGCGGGTCCGGCCATGGCCCAGCCCTTGACACTGCTCAATGTTTCCTACGATCCCACGCGTGAGCTGTACGTCGAGTACAACCAGGCGTTTGCCAAGCACTGGCAGGCCAAGACCGGTCAGGTGGTCTCGGTCAAGCAGTCGCACGGCGGTTCGGGCAAGCAGGCGCGCTCCATCATCGACGGCATCGACGCCGATGTGGCGACACTGGCCCTGGCCGGCGACATCGACGCCGTCGCCAAGAACGGCGGCCAGATCAACGCCGATTGGCAAAAGCGCCTGCCGCACAACTCGGCGCCCTACAGCTCGACCATCGTGTTCCTGGTGAAGAAGGGCAACCCCAAGGGCATCAAGGATTGGGACGATCTGATCAAGCCCGGCGTGCAGGTGATCACTCCCAACCCCAAGACTTCGGGCGGCGCGCGCTGGAACTACCTCGCGGCCTGGGAATTCGCCAAGCGCAAATATGGCGGCGACCCCAAGGCCAAGGAATTCGTCGGCAAGCTGTTCCAGAACGTTCCCGTGCTGGATACCGGCGCGCGCGGCTCGACCATGACCTTCGTGCAGCGCGGCGTGGGCGATGTGCTGCTGGCCTGGGAAAACGAAGCTTTCCTCGCGCTCAAGGAATTCGGCCGCGACAAGTTCGACATCGTCGTGCCTTCGATCTCCATCCTGGCCGAGCCTTCGGTGGCCGTGGTCGACAAGGTGGTCGACAAGCGCGGCACGCGTGCCGTCGCCGAGGAATACCTCAAGTTCCTGTACTCCGAAGAGGCGCAGCAGATTGCCGGGCGCAACTTCTACCGTCCGACTTCGGAAAAGGCCAAGGCGCAGTTCGCCAGCACCTTTCCCAAGCTGACGCTGGTGACCATCGATCAGGCGTTTGGCGGCTGGGCCAAGGCCGACAAGGAGCATTTCGCCGACGGCGGCAGCTTCGACCAGATCTACACCCGCAAGTAAGCGCATACGGCGCCGGCCCCGGTCGGCGCCGCAAGGAGAGCCCCATGAAAACCTGCCTCAAGCCTGCCGCCCGCGGCCTGGCGCCATTGACGCCTACATTGCAGCTGATAGCCATCACGGCCGCCAGCTGGAACCTGATTGCGCCAGTGCGCTCGCGCAAGCGGGCGCCGCGCATTGCGCTGCGCGGCCTGGCGCGATCCGGCGGCTGCGCGGCGGCGGTGGGGGCAGCATGAGCATTCGCGGCGTCCACCATCTGCAGCTCGCATTCCGCGCCGGCAATGCGCCGGCCATGCGGCATTTCTACCGCGACCTGCTGGGCCTGAGCGAATTGCCGGGCGAGCAGGTCGAAGGCGCGGCCCTGCATTTCGTCGCCGGCGGCCAGCGCATCGATCTTGTCGGTGTGGCGCAATGGCAGCCGCTGCCCGCAGTCTCGCACCTGGCGTTCGAAGTGCAGGATCTGCCCGCGCTGCGCCAGCGCCTGCTGGCCGCGCAGCTGCCGCTGGTCGAAAACCAGGGCCTCGCGGGCTTTGCACGTTTCTACCTCAAGGACCCGGCAGGCAATCAGCTCGAGTTTCTCGAAGCCGAGCCGCAGGACGTCGAGCCTCTCGTGCGCTGGGAAAACGCCTTGGTCGCGGCGTGAGCCGGCCGCAATTTCTTTCGAAGATGCGCGCAGGCGGCGCGCACGCCGCAATTCCTGCGGCCCGCATACGCCAGAAGAAAAACAGGTCAGTGGCATGAATTTCCAGCAATTGCGTTCGGTGCGTGAAACCGTGCGCCGGGGCTTCAACCTCACCGAGGTCGCGCAGGCGCTCTATACCTCCCAGCCCGGCGTGAGCCGGCAGATCCGCGAGCTCGAAGAAGAACTCGGTGTGCAGATCTTCGTGCGCGCGGGCAAGCGGCTCACGGGCCTGACGCCGCCGGGCGAAAGCCTGATGCCCATCGTCGAGAAGCTGCTGTTCGAAGCCGACAACCTGCGCCGCGCAGGCCTGGACTTCAGCACCAGCGACCAGGGCCGGCTGTCGATTGCCGCCACGCACTCGCAGGCGCGCTATGCGCTGCCGCAGGTGGTGCGCGATTTCCGCAGCCGCTTTCCCCAGGTCGTGCTGCACCTGCACCAGGGCTCGCCCCAGCAGGTGGCGCAGATGCTGCTCAGCGGCGAAGCCGACATCGGCGTAGCCACCGAGGCCCTGAGCACCCATGACGAACTGGTCACGCTGCCATGCTACCGCTGGACGCACAGCATCGTCGTGCCGCCAGGCCATGCGCTGCTGGACATCGAGGGGCCGCTGACGCTGGCGCAACTGGTGCAGCACCCGATCATCACCTACGAGCAGGGCTATACCGGCCGGGCCCACATCGACGAAGCCTTTGCGCGCGAAGGCCTGGCGCCCGATGTGGTGCTCTCGGCGATGGATGCCGACGTGATCAAGACCTATGTGGAGCTGGGCATGGGCGTGGGCATCGTCGCCTCGATTGCGGTGGACGCCGAGCGCGACCGCCATCTGCGCCTGCTCGATGCGGGTCACCTGTTTGAAGTCAACCTGACGCGCCTGGGCCTGCGCCGCGGCGCCTGGCTGCGCGGCTATGCCTTCCACTTCATAGAGAGCTTTGTGCCCACGCTCACGCGCGATGTCGTGGCCAAGGCGCTGGAAGTCACGCGCAGCGTCGACTGACACGGCAGGAAACATGGGCGAGAATTGCCGTCCTGCTTTCTGACGGAGCGCCGCCTGGTGCTCCAGTGTTGCCGATGCCCCGTTATTTTCTCTTTCACAAGCCCTATGGCGTGCTGTCCCAGTTCACGCCCGAGGACGGCGCGCGTTCGCTGGCCGAGTTCGGCCTGCCCAAGGGTGTCTATCCCGCGGGCCGGCTCGACAAGGACTCCGAAGGCCTGCTGCTGCTGACCGATGATGGCCCGCTGATCGAGCGCCTGCTCAACCCGCGCAATGAAAAGCCCAAGACCTACTGGGCGCTGGTCGAGCGCGTGCCCAGCGAAGAAGCATTGCAGCGCATGCGCGCGGGACTGCGCATAGAGGATTACCAGACCAAGCCCTGCGCGGCCGTGCTGCTCGATCCCCAGCCAGAAGTGCCGCCGCGCGAGCCGCCCGTGCGCCTGCGCAAGTCGGTGCAGGACATATGGCTTGAAGTGAGCATCGTCGAAGGCAAGAATCGCCAGCTGCGCAAGATGACCGCGGCCATAGGCCATCCCACGCTGCGCCTGGTGCGCCAAAGCATGGCGAATCTGCGCCTGGACGGGCTCGCGCCCGGCGAATGGCGCGAGATAGTCCGCGCCGACATCCAGTTCTGAGGCTTATTGCGCGCCCGACACCTGGGCCATGAAGGTCTGGCCGGTCTCGCCGTCGCGCCAGCCGGGGTAGGTTTCCATCACTTCGGCAAACAGCGCGGAATCGATCCAGCGCTGCAGCCAGGCCTGCAGCGCGGGCCAGGGCTGCTCGGCCCACTGGGCCTCGTCGATGCGCGCGAACTGGCGCACGAAAGGGCGCAGCGCCATGTCGGCAAGACTCGGGTGCAGACCGAACAGATAGCCGGTGTCGGTCAGCTGCTCGTCCAGCGCCGCGAGCCAGGTCAGGGCTTCGGCCTGGGCGTCGTTGACTTCGGCGGCGCTGTAGCGCTCGGGGTACTTGCAGCGGTCGAGCGCGGGCTTGAAGCGCGTGTCCAGGTCATTGATCAGCGCCAGCATCTCGGCTTCGCTGCCTTCGGTCGGGGCCAGCCAGCCGTCGGGGTCGTTCTGGCGCAGCGCCCAGAGCATGATTTCCAGGCTTTGCTCGATCACGCCGTCGGCGTTCACCAGCACCGGCACCGTGCCCTTGGGCGAGGCCTGCAGCAACGCTTCGGGCTTGGCGCGCAGGTTGACTTCGCGCAGCTCGCAGGCAATGCCCGAATGGGCCAGCGCCAGGCGGGCGCGAATGGCATAGGGGCAGCGGCGAAAGGAGTAGAGAACGGGCAGGGGCATGGGCTGGGGTGAATGGGGCCGAGGAAAAAAGTGTGCCGATGATAGCCCCGCGTCGCAGTAAAAGCGGGCGCGAGGCCATTACATGCTTCAGAGCTTTTTGACCAGTACCTGGCTCTTGCGGTCCCAGTTGTACTTGGCCTTGCGCGATTCGGGCAGCCAGTTCGGATCCACGGGCTGGAAACCGCGCTTGATGAACCAGTGCATGGTGCGCGTGGTCAGCACGAACAGGCTTTCCAGGCCCTGGTTGCGCGCGCGCTGCTCTATGCGCTTGAGCAGCTTCTCGCCGTCGCCCGTGCCCTGGCTCTTGGGCGAGACCGTCACGGCCGCCATCTCGGCGGTCTTTTCCTTGGGATAGGGGTAGAGCGCGGCGCAGCCGAAGATCACGCCGTCGTGCTCGATCAGCGTGTAGTTGGTGATGTCGCGCTCGATCTCGGTGCGGCTGCGCTTGACCAGCGTGCCGTCGTTCTCGAACGGCTCTATCAGCTGCACGATGCCCGCGACATCGTCGGCCGTGGCTTCGCGCAGCTCTTCGAGCTTCTCGTCGATGACCATGGTGCCTATGCCGTCGTGCACATAGATTTCGAGCAGCAGCGCGCCGTCGACCGCGAACGGCAGGATATGGCTGCGCTCGACGCCGGCCTTGCAGGCCTTGACGCAGTGCTGCAGGTAGAACGCGGTGTCGGTGGGCTGCTGCGGCGCGGGCAGCTGGGCCAGCAGCGACTGGGCGGTGGCCAGCGGCAGCTCGGTGTCAATGGGGTTGTCGTCGCCCGCGGGCTCGAGCGGGTGCTGGTGGATGCCGGGCACTTCGGTCAGGAAGATCAGCTTGTCGGCCTTGAGCTCTATGGCCACGCTGGTCGCGACCTCTTCCATGTTCAGGTTGAAGGCCTCGCCCGTGGGCGAGAAGCCGAACGGCGACAGCAGCACCATCGCGTCCATGTCGAGCGTCTGGCGTATCGCGTTCACGTCGACCTTGCGCACCAGTCCCGAATGCTTGAAATCGACGCCGTCGACGATGCCCACGGGGCGTGCGGTGACGAAATTGCCCGACAGCACGCGCACCGTGGCGCCGGCCATCGGCGTGTTGGGCAGGCCCTGGCTGAACGCCGCTTCGATTTCATAGCGCAGCTGGCCCGCGGCTTCCTGTGCACAGTCGAGCGCCACGGAGTCGGTGATGCGGATGCCGTGCGAATACTGCGGCGCATGGCCCTTGGCCTGGAGCTGCTCGTTGACCTGGGGACGGAAACCGTGGACCAGCACGATGCGCACGCCCATCGCCTGGATCATCGCCAGGTCCTGGGCGATGCTTGTGAGCTTGCCGGCCGCAATGGCTTCGCCCGTGATGCCGACGACAAAGGTCTGGTTGCGGAATTTGTGGATATAGGGCGCAACCGAGCGGAACCAGGGAACGAAGGTGAAGTTGAAGACGGTGGACATGGGCGGCGTGGACGGGGCGGGCGAAGGCGGGCTACAAGCCCGGGGCGACAAATGTCGCATCATAAGCACGCCGCGACATCCTGCGAGGCGCAGGGCGAAGAAGTTGTCAGCGCGCATCGGTCGCCTGCAGAGTCCTGCGCCGGCCCGGAATAAATCATGGGCCGCCAGCGCTGGGAGCCCGGGCTGCGGATAATGGCGGGCTATGCCTTTTTCCGATCCGCAGACCGCTGCCGCGCCGCGCGCGTACACCCTTGACTTTCCTGCCTCCCTGCCCGTGTCCACGCGGCGCGAGGAGATCATGCGCGCCATGGAGCAGCACCAGGTGATCATTGTCTGCGGCGAGACCGGCTCGGGCAAGACCACGCAGCTGCCGAAGATCGCGCTGGCGCTGGGCCGCGGCAAGTGCAATGCGCCCGCGGGCACGCAGGGCAAGCTGATCGGCCACACCCAGCCGCGGCGCATTGCCGCCAGTTCGGTCGCCAAGCGCATTGCCGAGGAGCTCAAGACGCCGCTGGGCGGCGTGGTCGGCTACAAGGTGCGCTTCCAGGACCGGCTGTCCAAGGACACCACGGTCAAGCTGATGACCGACGGTATCCTGCTGGCCGAAACCCAGACCGACCCGCTGCTCAAGGCCTACGACACGCTGATCATCGACGAGGCGCACGAACGCAGCCTCAACATCGACTTTCTGCTGGGCTATCTGCGCCAGATCCTGCCCAAGCGCCCCGACCTCAAGGTGGTCGTGACTTCGGCGACCATCGACGCCGACCGCTTTGCGCGCCATTTCGCCTCCGCCGACGGTCCGGCGCCCGTGATCATGGTCTCGGGCCGCACCTTCCCGGTCGAGCAGCGCTACCGGCCGTTCGAGGAAAGCCGCGACTACGGCCTCAACGAGGCGATTGCCGACGGCGTCGACGAGCTCTGGGCCGGCGGGCGCGGCGGCGACATCCTGGTGTTTTTGCCGGGCGAGCGCGAAATCCGCGAAGCCGCCGACCATCTGCGCAAGCATCTGCAGCACCAGCCCGTGCTGCGCGGCGCCGAAGTGCTGCCGCTGTTCTCGCGGCTGTCGCAGGCCGAGCAGGACCGCATCTTCGAAGGCCACACGGGCCGGCGCATCGTGCTGGCGACCAACGTTGCCGAGACCTCGCTCACCGTGCCCGGAATCCGCTATGTGATCGACGCGGGCACGGCGCGCGTCAAGCGCTACAGCTTCCGCAGCAAGGTCGAGCAGCTGCTGGTCGAGCCCATCAGCCAGGCCGCGGCCAACCAGCGCGCAGGCCGCTGCGGCCGCGTGGCCGACGGCATCTGCATTCGTTTGTACGACGATGCCGATTTCCTCGCGCGCCCGGCGTTCACCGACCCCGAAATCCTGCGCAGCTCGCTGGCCGGCGTGATCCTGCGCATGAAGTCGCTGGGCCTGGGCGACGTGGTCAACTTCCCCTTCCTCGAGGCGCCTTCGGGCCGGGCCATTGCCGACGGCTACCAGCTGCTGGCCGAGCTCGGCGCGGTGACCGACCACGGCGACATCACGCCCATGGGCCAGGAGCTGTCGCGCCTGCCGCTCGATCCGCGCGTGGGCCGCATGATTCTCGAGGCGCGCGCGCGCGGCGCTGTCGCCGAAGTGCTGGTCATCGCCTCGGCGCTGTCGGTGCAGGACGTGCGCGACCGGCCCATAGACGCGCAGCAGCAGGCCGACCAGCAGCACGCCAAGTTCGACGACGAGAAAAGCGAGTTCAGCGGCTATCTGCGGCTGTGGAAATGGCTGCAGGACGCGCGCGGCGGCAAGGTCGTGGCGCAAAGCCGGCGCGAGATGGCCAGCCAGGCCGCGCCCGCGCCCAAGGCCTCGGCGCGCAATGCGGCCTTCCTGCCCGTGGCCCAGCGCAGCACGGGCGCTCAGGCATCGGTCCAGGCCGATGCGGCCCCGGCCTGGAAGCCCGACGCCGGCGTGCCCGTGCCGGCCGACGACGCCTCGCACAAGATCAGCAACCGCCAGTGGGAACAGCTGCTGCGGCAGAATTTCATCAACATCCGCCGCGTGCGCGAGTGGCGCGACATCTATTCGCAGCTGCTCACGGTGGTCAAGGAGCAGCGCTGGCAGATCAACACCCAGCCCGCGGGCTACGAGGCGCTGCACCTGTCCATGCTTTCGGGCCTGCTGGGCAACCTGGGCTACAAGGGCGATGAGAGCGACAGCTACCTTGGGGCGCGCGGCATTCGCTTTCACCCGCACCCGGGCGCCCACCTGTCCAAGAAGCCCGGCCGCTGGATCGTTGCCGCCGAACTGGTCGAGACTTCGCGGCTTTACGGCCGCGGCATTGCGGCCGTGGAGCCGGTGTGGCTGGAAGAGGTCGGCGCCCATCTGCTGAAGAAACAGCTGCTCGACCCGCACTGGGAAAAGAAAAGCGCCGATGTGGTCGCGCTCGAGCGCGCGACGCTGTACGGCCTGGTGGTCTACAACGGCCGACGCACCAGCTTCGGCAAGGTCGATCCGCAGTCGGCGCGCGAGCTGTTCATCCGCCAGGCGCTGGTCGACGGCGGCTGGGACACGCGCCTGCCTTTCCTGCAGGCCAACCGCAAGCTGGTCGCCAAGATCGAGGAGATGGAGCACAAGTCGCGCCGCCAGGACGTGCTGGTCGACGACGAGCTGATCTACGCCTTCTATGACCAGCAGCTGCCGCAGGGCGTGTTCAGCGGCGCCACCTTCGAGCGCTGGTTCCAGACCGCGAGCCGCGAGAACAGCGACCTGCTGCGCCTCACGCGCGACGAACTCATGCGCCACGAGGCCGCGGGCATCACCACCCAGGCGTTTCCCAAGGTCATCAAGCTCGGCGGCGTCGACTGCGCGGCCCAGTACCTGCATTCGCCGGGCGACGCGCGCGACGGCGTCACCGTCACGGTGCCGCTGTTCGTGCTCAACCAGGTCAGCGAGGAGCGCGCCGAATGGCTGGTGCCGGGCATGCTCAAGGACAAGATCCAGGCGCTGCTCAAGAGCCTGCCCCAGCGTCCGCGCAGCCGCTTCGTGCCGCTGCCCGAGAACGCGCAGCGCCTGGCCGAGCTGCTGTGCGCGCCCGAACGCTTCGTGCAGGGCGGGCTGGTCGACGCGCTGCTCAAGCAGGCGCGCGATGAAACCTCGCTGGACATCAAGCGCGCCGATTTCAAGCTCGACATGCTGAGCCCGCATCTGTTCATGAACTTCCGCGTGACCGACGAGCATGGCCGCCAGCTGGGCCAGGGCCGCAACCTGGGCGCGCTCAAGGCCCAGCTCGGCGCCAAGGCGCGCGGCGCGTTCCAGGCGCTGGCCGGAATGAAGCTGGCCAATGTGCTCGAAGACGGCGCGCCCGCGCCGGCACCGGCGGCGGCAAAGCCGACGGCCAAGGCCGCGGCGCCCGCGGGCAAGTCCCAGGCACAGCCCGTGGCCAAGCCGGCCAGCGATGCGCCCGCGGCCGGCCAGCGCTACACGCAATGGAGCTTCGGCACGCTGCCCGAGCTGATGGAAATCCGCCAGGGCGCGCAGTCGCTGGTGGGCTTTCCGGCGCTGATAGACCACGGCGATGCCGTCGGCATCGAAGTCTTCGACGAGCCCGAAGTCGCGGCCGCCAAGCACCGCGCTGGCCTGCGCCGGCTGTTCGCGCTGCAGATCAAGGACGCGCTCAAGTACCTGGAAAAGAACATTCCCGACCTGCAGAAAATGGCCGTGGCCTTCATGCCGCTGGGCACGCAGGAGGAGCTGCGCCAGCAGATCATCGATGTCGCGCTGGACCGGGCTTTCGTGCTCGATCCCCTGCCCACCAACGCCGCGGAATTCACGCAGCGCGTGCAGGACGGGCGCGGCCGGCTGACCTTGATCGCCAACGAAGTCGCGCGGCTGGCGGGCGCGATCCTGGTCGAGTACACGGCTGCGGCGCGCAAGATCAAGGACACGAAAAATGCGCCCGAGGCCACGGCCGACGCGCTGCAGCAGCTGCAAAAGCTCATGCCCAAGCAGTTCATTGCCGCCGCGCCCTGGACGCAGCTGGCGCATTTCCCGCGCTACCTCAAGGCCATCACGCTGCGCCTGGACAAGTGGCGCGCCGATCCCGCGCGCGACGCCGCGCGCCTGGCCGAGCTGCGCCCGCACGAGCAGCGCTACTGGCGCCTGGTTGCCGACCGCAAGGGCCAGGTCGATGCGCGCATGCAGGAATACCGCTGGATGCTCGAAGAGTTGCGCGTGGGCTTCTTCGCCCAGGAACTGCGCACGCCTTACCCGGTGAGCGTCAAGCGCCTGGACAAGCTCTGGGCGCAGATGCAGAAATGACCCCCCTGAGCGGCTACGCCGCTTCCCCCCAGGGGGACGGCAGCCTCGGTGCGGGGCGACCCTTCCTCGCTGCCCCCTTGTCGGGGCACGCCGGTTTCATGGGCAGAGGGTTTGGAGAGCACCTTGAGTAACCGAACACAATGAGCGCGATGGTGGACTGGTTCTGGCGCCGTCCGCTGCTGCCGCTGGAGCGCGCTTTCGTGCGCCGGCATTTCGGCGCCACGCTCGATGCGCAGCTGCCCGGGCTGCGCATCTACCTGCGCCGCGTGGGCGACACGCGGCGCGCGCTGTCGTTCAACGGCGGGCGCATCTCCATGCCGCGCAGCTGCTTTGTGGCCGGCGATCCGCGCCAGCCGCTGCGCCTGGCGCAGCCGCAGATCGCGGGCGTTTTTGCGCACGAACTGCTGCACCAGTGGCAGCGCGTGCAAGGCCAGGCCGTGACGCGCCAGGCGTTCTGGTTGCAGCTGCGCCAGCTGTGCGGCGGGCACAACCCCTATGCGTATGCGCGCTGCAGCGATGCGCAGGTGATGCACGACACTTTTCTTCAGGCCCAGGTCGAGCAGCAGGGCCAGATGTGGGAGGACCATGTGCGCGCCTGCGTCGCCGGCGCGCCCGCGGCGGAGTTCGCGCGCATCGCCGCCCATGTGCGCGGTGACCGGGCGACGGCCGGCGCCGCGCCTGGAGACGCGGCGTCGCGCGCTTGAGTTTTCGGCGGGGTTGCGGCCGTGTCAGCGTCGCGCAGGTGACCCGTACCTAGGTCTTGTGCCTAGTGCCAGCGCCGGCGCGCTGGCCTAGTCTGGCTGTTGATTTCATAGCGAGCAACATCCATGCGCCCTCATCACGCTTTCTGGCCCGCCCGGCTGCCCCATTCGATCACCGTTCCCGCCACGTCGGTATGGGACAACCTGGCCGTCAGTGCGCGGCGCTATCCCGACAAGACCGCGCTGGTATTCTTTGGCCGCCACCTGACCTACGGCGCGCTGGCCGCGGACGTGGAGCGCGTCGCGGCCTATCTGCAAAGCCTGGGCGTGGGCCGGGGCGACCGCGTGGTCGTGCTGATGCAGAACTCGCCGCAGCTGGTCATTGCGCATTACGCGATCATGCGTGCCAACGCAGTCGTGGTGCCGGTCAACCCCATGAACCGCGCCGACGAGTTGCAGCACTACATCATCGATCCCGACGCCAAGGTCGCGCTGACCAGCGGCGATCTGGCCGGCGAACTCGCCAAGGCCAGCAATGCCTTGCCCGCGGGCAGCGGACTGCAGCATCTGGTGGTCACGCAGTTCAGCGATGCCTTCGATGCCGATGTGCAAGGCCCCGACGCGCCGCCCGAACAATGGCGCGAATGGCTGCTCACGCGCCACCCTTTGCCGGCCCTGGCGCAAGGCCAGGTCCACCCCTGGGACGAGGCGCTGGCCTGCACGGCCATGGCTTCGGCGCATACCGTGGGCGCCGACGATCTGTGCGTGCTGCCGTACACCAGCGGCACCACGGGACTGCCCAAGGGCTGCATGCACACCCACCGCTCCATCATGCACAACGCCGTGGCTTCGGGCTTCTGGAGCAATGCGACCAGCGAGCAGGTGGTGCTGGGCGTGGTGCCGATGTTCCACATCACGGGCCTGGTGTCCATGCTGCACACCTGCATCTGCCTGGGTGCGACGCTGGTCATCATGCCGCGCTGGGAGCGCGAGCTTGCCGGCCGGCTGATCTCGCGCTACCAGGTCACGAGCTGGACCAATATCCCGACCATGGTCATCGACCTGATGGCCAGCCCCCACTTCGACCAGTACGACCTCACGAGCCTGCGCCACATCGGCGGCGGCGGCGCGGCCATGCCCCAGGCCGTGGCCCAGCGCCTGCTCGACCAGTTCGGCCTGCGCTACATCGAAGGCTATGGCCTGACCGAAACCGCCGCGCCTTCGCACAGCAATCCGCCCGACCGCCCCAAGCAGCAGTGCCTGGGCATTCCTTTCATGAGCACCGACGCGCGCGTGATCGACCCCGATACGCTGCAGGAAGTGCCGCAGGGCGAGCAGGGCGAGATCGTGATCCACGGCCCCGAAGTGTTTGCCGGCTACTGGAAATGCCCCGAAGCCACGGCGGCGGCGTTCATCGAGATCGAAGGCAAGCGCTTTTTCCGCTCGGGCGACCTGGGCCGCATCGACGAAGACGGCTACTTCTTCATCACCGACCGCCTCAAGCGCATGATCAATGCCAGCGGCTTCAAGGTCTGGCCGGCCGAAGTCGAGGCGCTGATGTTCAAGCACCCGGCGGTGCAGGAAGCCTGCGTGATCTCGGCGCGCGACAGCTACCGCGGCGAGACCGTCAAGGCCGTGGTCGTGCTGCGCGCCACGCACAGGGGCCAGGTCGGCGAACAGGAAATCCTCGACTGGTGCCGCGAACACATGGCCAGCTACAAGGCGCCGCGCCAGCTGGTGTTTGTCGATGCGCTGCCCAAGAGCGGCAGCGGCAAGGTGATGTGGCGCGTGCTGCAGGAACGCGAAGCCGCGGCGTGAAGGCGCCGGCTCCGATTCGATCAATTCCGGGTTTTTAGGCTTTACGCATGACTTCGCACTCTCAGGATTTCGCCATGAATGTTCCCCCATTGAGCCGCCGCAGGCTGCTGCAAGGCGCGGCCGCCTGGACCGGCGCCGGCGTGCTGGGCAGCGCCCAGGCACAGGGCAGCAAGGCCGCCTGGCCGTCCAAGCCGATACGCATCATCGTGCCCTACAACGCGGGCGGCAGCACCGATGTCGTCGCGCGCACGCTGGCCGACGGCATGAGCAAGCGGCTGGGCAAGCCGGTGCTGGTCGACAACCGCGGCGGCGCGTCCGGCATTCTCGGCACCGACGCCGTGGCGCGCGCGCCGGCCGACGGCCATACGCTGCTGGTGTCGCTGTCGACCTCGATGATGGTCAACCAGTTTCTCTACTCCAAACTGCCCTACAACCCCGAAAAGGACCTGGAACTCATCACCCAGATCGCGACCGCGCCCATCGTGCTGGTGGTCCACCCCTCGGTGCCGGCCAACAACATGCAGGAGCTGCTGGCGTACGTCAAGGCCAACCAGGGCAAGCTGTCCTATGGCTCCTGGGGCCAGGGATCGCAGGCGCATCTGGTAGGCGCCTATCTGAGCAAGATGACGGGCTCCGACATGACCCATGTGGCCTACAAGGGCGAGGCACCCATGCTGCAGGACCTGCTGGGCGGGCAGCTGCAGCTGTGCTTTGCCGGCGTGGCCGGCGCCAAACCTTTTGTCGACGCCGGCCGGCTCAAGGCCATAGGCCTCGTGGGCCGCGAGCGCGCGCCTACCTTGCCCAAGGTCGCGACCCTGCACGAGCAGGGACTGACCGACTCCGCCTATTCGGTGGTCGGCTGGATAGGCATGGGCGCGCCCGCGGGCATTCCCGCGGATGTCGTCGCCCAGCTCTCCAGCCTGGTCAAGGAGCTGGCGCAGGACCCCAAGGTGCAGGAGCAGCTGGTCAACACGGGTGGCCTCGCGGTGATGGGCACGCCGCAGGCGTTTCGCGCCGCCTACCAGCGCGACGCGCCGGCCTGGAAGGCGCTGGTCGCGGCGGCCAACGTGCAGCTCGACTGAGGCCGCGTCAGCGCGCCGCCGGGAACTTGAAGTTCCTCACTTTGCCGGGCAGGCCGGTTCGCCGGCCTGTGGGGTGGCGTTGACCTGCGGCTTCCTGCGGCGGGTCAGCGACAGCACCCAGACAAAGAAGACGGGAACGAAGACCACGCCCAGCAGCGTGGCGCTGAGCATCCCGCCGATGACGCCGGTGCCTATCGAGCGCTGGCTGGCGGCGCCCGCGCCCGAGGCCATGACCAAGGGCAGCACGCCCAGAATGAAGGCCAGCGAAGTCATGACGATGGGCCGAAAGCGCAGGCGCGCGGCGCGCAGCGCGGCATCGACCAGCGGCTGGCCCTGGGCCATCAGGTCCTTGGCGAACTCGACGATCAGAATCGCGTTCTTTGCCGCCAGGCCGATGACGGTGATCAGCCCCACCTTGAAGTAAACGTCATTGGACATGCCCAGAATGCTGACCGCCAGCACCGAGCCCAGGGCGCCAATCGGCACGATCAGCATCACCGAAGCCGGTATGGACCAGCTCTCGTAGAGCGCCACCAGCAGCAGGAACACCACCAGGATGGCCAGCGTGAAGAGAAAGGGCGCCTGCGCGCCGGCAAGCTTTTCCTGGTGCGACAGTCCCGTCCATTCGTAGCCGATTCCCGGGGGCAATTCGCCCATCATGCGCTCGAGCTCGGCCATGGCCTCGCCCGTGCTGTGGCCGGGCGCGGCGTCGCCGCCGATGTTGAACGCCGGATAGCCGTTGTAGCGCGAGATCTGCACCGCGCCGCTTTCCCAGCGCGGGGTGACAAAGGACTTGAGCGGCACCAGCTTGCCGTCGCGGTTGGGGACGTTGAGTTCCAGCACTTTTTCCGGCGTCATGCGGCTGCTCACATCGGCCTGCACGACCACGCGCTGCAGCCGACCCGCGTTGGCGAAGTCGTTGATCGTCGCCGAACCGTAGGCGGTGGAGATTGCCGAGCGCACGGCATCGAAGTTCACGCCCAGCGCCTGGGCCTTGTCGCGGTCCACGTCCAGCCGCAGCTGGGGCGCGTCCTGCAGGCCTTCCATCATGGCGTAGGCAATCACGGGCGAGCTGCTGGCCCTCTGCAGCAGCTTGTCGCGCGCAGCGGTCAGCGCCGCGCGGCCCAGGCCGGCGCGGTCCTGCAGGCGCAGCGAAAAGCCGCCCGAGTTGCCCAGGCCTTCGATGGGCGGCGGCGAGACCGCCATCACGGTGCCGTCGGAAACGCTGGCAAAGCGCACGTTCAAGGCCGCGACTTCATCCATGGCCGACTGGCCGGCGCCGCGCTGCGACCAGTCCTTGAGCGTGGGAAACGCAATGGCCGCGTTCTGGCCGCTGCCCGAGAAACTGAAGCCCAGCACCGAGAACGCCGAATCCACGCCGGCGCGCGACAGCAGGTATTGCTCCACGTCGTCGACCAGCGCCTGCGTGCGCAGATGCGTCGCGCCCGGCGGCAATTGCATGTCGACAATCAGCGTGCCCTGGTCTTCGGTGGGCACGAACGACTCGGGCAGGCGCGCATACAGCACGGCCAGCACCGCCACAAGGGCCAGGTAGACCAGCATGTAGCGTCCGGTCCTGCGCAGCAGTTGGTGGTTGAGCGCCTCGAAGCGCTCGCTCAGGCGCGCGAAGAGGCGGTTGAACCAGCCGAAGAAGCCTTTCTTCTCGGCGTGCTGTCCCTGGGGGATGGGCCTGAGCAGCGTGGCGCACAGCGCGGGCGTCAGCGTCAGCGCCAGGAAGCCGGAGAACATGATGGACACCGCCAGCGACAGCGAGAACTGCTGGTAGATCACGCCCACCGAGCCGCTCATGAACGCCAGCGGCAGGAACACCGCCGCCAGCACCAGCGTGATGCCGACAATCGCGCCGCTGACCTGCTCCATGGCCTTGATGGTGGCCGCGCGCGGCGACAGGCCTTCCTCGGCCATGATGCGCTCGACGTTTTCCACCACCACGATGGCGTCGTCGACCAGAATGCCTATGGCCAGCACCATGCCGAACATGGTCATCATGTTGACCGAGAAGCCGAGCACCGACATCACGGCGAACGTGCCCAGCAGGCACACCGGTACGACAATGGTGGGAATCAGCGTGTAGCGCAGGTTCTGCAGGAACAGGAACATCACCAGGAACACCAGCACCACGGCTTCGATCAGCGTGTGGATCACCTTTTCAATCGCCACCTCGACAAACAGCGAGGTGTCGTAGGGAATGGAGTACTCGACATCGGCGGGGAAGGCCGCCGACAGCTCCTGCAGGCGCGCGCGCACCGCCTTGGCGGTCTTGATGGCATTGGCGCCCGGGGCAAGCTGCACGGCAGCGGACACCGCCTTCTTGCCGTCCAGCGTGGTGTCGAAGCTGTAGTCCTGGCGACCGATCTCCAGCCGCGCCACATCGGCCAGGCGCACGGTGGAGCCGTCGACATTGGCGCGCAGCACGATGCGCTCGAACTCCTGCGGCGTCTCCAGCATGCCCTTGACGGCAATCGTTGCCGTGAGTTCCTGCTCGGGCGAGCCTGGCCGGCTGCCGAAACTGCCCGCGGGCACGGGAACGTTCTGCGCGGCAATCGCGCGGTTCACATCCTCGACCGACAAGCCATAGCCCAGCAGCTTCTGCGGATCGATCCAGATCCGCATTGCGGCTTCCGAGCTGAAGAACTGCAGCTTGCCCACGCCCGGCAGGCGCCTGAGCTCGTTGTTGATGCTGCGCGCCGCGTAGTCGGACAGGCCGACCACGTCCTTGTGGCTGTCATCGCCCTTGTAGGTCAGGGCGTAGATGATCAGAAAGCCGGCATTCGCCTGATCGACCTGCAGCCCCTGCTGGGTCACAGCCGCGGGCAGGCGCGCTTCGGCCTTCTTGAGCCGGTTCTGCACGTCGACCTGGGCCAGATTGGGATCGGTGCCGGGCTCGAAGGTGGCGGTGATTTCGGCCGTGCCATCCGAGCTGCTCGATGAGGCGAAGTACATCAGACGGGTCGCGCCGTTGAGCTCCTCCTCGATCACGCTGGTGACCGAATCGACCAGCGTGGCAGCCGAAGCGCCGGGGTAGGTGGCGAAGATGGAGATCTGCGGCGGAGCGACCACCGGAAACTGCGACACCGGCAAAGACGGTATCGCCAGCACGCCGGCCAGCGTGATGAAAATGGCCACGACCCAGGCAAAGTTGGGCCGGCCAATGAAGAAATTGGGCATTGTCTGTCCTTGGGAATCCTGGCGCGCGCAGGCGCCTTATTTGCCCGCGTCGGCGGGCGCGGCCTGCGGCTGGGCCCATGTCACCTTGTCGCCGGGGTTCACGGCCGGCCCGCCGACAATCACCCGCTCGCCGGCCTGCAGGCCTTCGGTGATCAGCCAGTCCGGGCCGTACATCGCGCCGGTCTTCACCAGCCGCACGGCGGCGGCGCCGGCTTCGTCGACCACCAGCACCTGGGGTTTGTTGTCGGTGCTGCGCTTGACCGCGCGCTGCGGCACCAGCACGGCCTGGGGGTTCACGCCCTGGTGGGTGGTGACGCGCACGTACATGCCGGGCAGCAGCAGGCCGTCGGGGTTGGCGAATTCGCCGCGCACCAGGATCTGCCCGCTGGTGGGGTCCACCGCGATGTCGGAGAACTTCAGCCGGCCCGCGCGCACCTTGTCCGTGCCCTCGACCGTGACGCTGACGCGGCCGGCATGCGCGGACGCGCGCGCTGCCGGGGCGGCGGCGTCGCGCAGGCGCAAAGCCTGGGCCACGGGCTGCGTGAAGTCGGCATAGATGGGATGCAGCTGCTGGATGGTGGCCAGCGCCGTCGCCTCGCCCTGGCCCACGAGCGCGCCCTCGCTGACCAGCGAGCGGCCTATGCGGCCCGAGATCGGCGCCTTGACGCTGGCGTAGCCCAGGCTCAGCTGCGCGCTCTCGACATCGGCCAGCGCCGACAGCCGCGCCGCCTGGGCGCGCTTGAACGCGGCGCTGGCGGCGTCGAAATCCTGCTGGCTGATGGCCGCCATCTTGACCAGCGGTTCGTAGCGTCTGAACACGGCCTGGGCCTCGGTCAGCGCGGCTTCGGTGCGCGCCAGCTCGCCCTGGGCGCGGCGCAGGGCGGCGGCCAGGGGCGCGGGGTCTATGCGAAACAGCAGCTGGCCGGCCTTGACGTCGGCGCCTTCCTCGAAATGGCGGCTCAGCACGATGCCGGCCACGCGCGCGCGCACCTCGGCCACGCGCGCCGCCGTGATGCGCCCGGGATATTCCTCGCTCATGTCCAGCGCCCGCGGCTGCACCGAAATCGTCTCCACCTGGGGCGCAGGCATCTCGGCCGGCTCCGGTACGCCACGGCTGCAGCCGCTCAACAAAACCATTGCAGCCACGCCTGCTGCGAGCGGCGCCACGCGACCCTTGCCCATCTCAAACCCCTGGTGATTGATGCGCATTGATGTCTGCGCGAGTCACATAGTGTTTCACAGTTTCAAATGAATCACAAGTGATTCATTTGATCTTTGGTGACTGCAATTTCAATGTCAGCAATGTGAATCGATTAAAATAAAGGCTATTTGAATCACGACATCTGTCGTCCCTGACGGTGCCGACAGACGTCACCAGAGGGGAGTCCACCGATGAATGCGCTTGCTGCCGTGGAAGACGAGAAGACGTTGGCGGCCCTGGCCCTGGCGATGGTGAACCACCCGCGAGCCACCTTGCAGGAGCTGGCCAAGGCCATAGGCGTGAGCAAGGCCACGCTCTATCGGTTCTGCAAGACCCGCGACCAGTTGATCGAACGCCTGTTCGAGCACAGTGCCAGCCAGCTGCGCCGCTCCATCGATGAAGCCGAACTGCACCAGGGCCCGGCTGAGCAGGCCTTGCGCCGCCTGATACAGGGCCAGCTGCGGCACAAGGAACTGACGGCGTTCCTGACCTATTACTGGAAGCCGGATTCCATGCAGGACCCGCGCGCGGTTGCGACCTGGGCGGCTTTCGATGCGGCGGTCGATGCGTTCTTTCTGCGCGGTCAGCAGGAAGGCGCTTTTCGCATCGACATCAGCGCCGCGGCGCTGACCGAAACCCTGTTTTCCATGGTCATAGGTCTGCTCGACGCCGAGCGCCGCGGCCGGGTGGCGCGGGCGGCCGTGCCGGACATGGTCGAGCAGGTGTTCCTGCGCGGCGTGGCGGCGCCGGCAAAGTGATTGCCGCGCCGCGCCGGGTCAACGCGTAGACTGGGAGATCCCCATTTAGCGCGCCTTGCGGCTGCGCTGCTGCCCCATGACCCAGAAACTCGCTTCCAAGACCGCCATCATCACCGGCGCTGCCCAGGGTATAGGCGCGGCCATCGCCCGCGCTTTCGTGCAGGAAGGCGGCTTTGTCTATGTCACCGACATCAACGACGAACTCGGCCTGCGCGTGGCGCAGGCGCTGGGCGAGCAGGCGCGCTATGTGCCGCTCGATGTGCGCAGCGAGGACGACTGGCAGCGCGTGACGGGCCAGGCGCTGCTCGAGCGCGGTCGGCTCGACGTGCTGGTGAACAACGCCGGCATCACGGGTTTCGAGCAGGGCGCGGTCGCGCATGACCCGGAAAACGCCAGCCTTGCGGACTGGCAGGCCGTGCACCGCACCAATCTCGACGGCGTGTTCCTGGGCTGCAAATACGCGATACGCGCCATGCGCGGCCATGGCATAGGCGCCATCATCAATATCTCCTCGCGCTCGGGCCTGGTGGGCATTCCCGGGGCCGCGGCCTATGCCTCGTCCAAGGCCGCGGTGCGCAACCACAGCAAGACCGTGGCGCTGTACTGCGCCGAGCAGGGGCTGAAGGTGCGCTGCAACTCCATCCACCCGGCGGCGATTCTCACGCCCATCTGGGAGCCCATGCTCGGCACGGGCGCGGACCGCGAGGCGCGCATGGCGGCGCTGGTGCAGGACACGCCGCTGCGCCGCTTCGGCCTGCCCGAGGAAGTCGCGGCCATGGCCTTGCTGCTGGCGTCGGACGATGCCACCTACATCACCGGCAGCGAGTTCAACATCGACGGCGGGCTGCTTGCGGGCTCGGCGGCAACACCGGTGCAGGTGGAGTAATCTGGCGGTTGGCAGTTCCTTTTTCCCATCCATAGCGCAAGGGTTCCATCCATGTCAATTCGTTTGTTCGCCGCTCCCGTCATCGCATCGCTGGCGCTGGTCGCCACGCTGGCGCAGGCACAGTCGCCGTCAGCCCCCCATGCCGCGGTGCACGCCCTGGCCCAGCAGGAGCAGCAGCCGCTGCTCGACACGCTGCGCGATCTGGTGCACATCGAGTCGGGCAGCAAGGACCTCGAAGGCCTGGACAAGATCGCGGCGCTGATCGCCAGCCAGCTGCAGCAGCGCGGCGGCAAGGTGGAGATCCTGCGGCCGACCGACATCTACCGCCTCGACGACACGCCCGAAAAAGTCGGCCCCGTGGTGCATGCCACCTTCCAGGGCCAGGGCACGAAGAAGATCATGTTCATTGCCCACATGGACACCGTCTATCTCAAGGGCATGCTCAAGGACCAGCCGTTTCGCATCGATGGCGACAAGGCCTACGGCCTGGGCATAGGCGACGACAAGCAGGGCGTGGCGACCATCATCCATACCGTGGGCATGCTGCAAAAGCTGGGCTTCAAGGACTACGGCACGCTCACGGTGCTGATCAACGGCGACGAGGAAATCAGCTCGCCCGGCGCGCGCGGCACCATCACGCGGATTGCGGCCGAGCAGGACGCGGTGTTCTCGTTTGAAGGCGGCGGCGCCACGGGTTCGCTGCGCCTGGCGACCAGCGGCATTGGCGCGGCCTACCTCACGGTGGACGGCAAGGCCTCGCACGCGGGCGCCTCGCCCGAGAAGGGCGTGAACGCGCTTTACGAGCTGTCGCACCAGCTGCTGCAGATGAAGGAGCTGTCCAAGCCCGAGCAGGGCCTGAAGCTCAACTGGACCGTGGCCAGCGCCGGCACCAACCGCAACGTGGTGCCCGCCCAGGCCAAGGCCCAGGCCGATGCCCGCGCGCTCAAGGTCTCCGACTTCGACGCGCTCGACAAGCAGCTGCAGTCCAAGGTGCAGAGCAAGCTGCTGCCCGAATCCAAGGTGCAGGTGAAGTTCGAAGTGCGCCGCCCGCCGCTGGAAGCCACCGAGACCTCGCGCCGCGTGGCCGAGCACGGCAAACTGATCTACCAGGAAATCGGCCTGCCGCTGACCGTGGTGGCCGAAGCCACGGGCGGCGGCACCGACGCCGCGTTTGCCGGGCTCAAGACCCGCGGCGCGGTGGTCGAGGGCATGGGCCTGTCGAGCTTCGGCGCGCATTCCAACGACGCCGAATACGTGCTCATCAACACCATCGTGCCGCGCCTGTATCTGGCCACGCGCATGGTCATGGACCTGTCCAGCGGCAAGCTCCAGTAACGCGCCTTGGCCGTGGGCCGCACTTCCTGGCGTGGCGCGCTCAGCGCGGCTGCAGGATTCTCTCGGCGCACTCGATGAAACTGCGCAGCGTGGGCGGGCAGTAGGCGGGATTCCAGACCAGCATGGCCGGGGCCCGCACCTGCTCGCCCTTGATCTTCACGAACCGCACGCCGTGCACCCGTGACTGCGCCAGCGAGCGCGGAACCACGGACACGCCCAGGCCCTTGGCGACCATGGCCACGATGGTCAGCCACTGGCGCGCGGCGTGGGCCAGGCGCGGGTGGATTCCGGCGCGCGAGAAGATGGCAATCACGTTGTCATAGTTGGCCGGAGCGACATCGCGCGAGAACATCACAAAGCGCTCGTCGACCAGCTGCGTCAACTCGATGGCCTCGCACTGTGCGTGCGCATGGTCTTCGGGCAGGCAGATCAGGAATTCATCTTCCGCCATGGGCAGAAATGCCAGCTGCGGCGGCACCGCCGAGGCATTGACAAAGCCCGCATGGATCTGGCCGCGCAGCAGTTCGTTGACCTGGTCGGCACTCGACATTTCGCCGAGCACCACGTCGACATCGGGCGTCTCGGCGTTGAACTGCCGCACGATGGCCGGAACCTCGCGGTAGACCTGCGAGCCGGTCATGCCGATATCGAGCCGCCCGCGCATTCCCCGGCCGACGATCCTGGCGACATTCGACGCCCGCGCCACCTGTTCCAGGATCTGGCGTGCCTCCTCCAGAAACGCCGCGCCGGCCTGGGTCAGCTCCACATGCTTGCTGTCGCGTATCAGCAGCTTGACTTCCAGTTCCTCTTCCAGCGACTTGATGGCGCTGCTCAGCGGCGGCTGGGTGATCGCGAGTTTGCTGGCCGCGCGGCCGAAATGCAGCTCTTCGGCCAGGACGACAAAGTAGCGCAGAAAGTGAAGCTTCATGGGGCAGGGCGATCGAAGGCTTGAGCACCTTCAACGATTCTCAAAAAGAATCACTCTAGCCAAATTGAGGATTGGACGCGAATGGTTGTGCCCATGAAGATGGCGCTGCATCGCTTGACAGGGCGCTGCGCATTCGAACTACAAAAGGAGACACGGCATGAAAATCTTTCCCCGGGCCCTGACCCTGGTGGCCAGCCTGCTGGCGGCTGCAGCGTCAATAGCCCAGACCTACCCGTCCGCGCCGGTCACCATGGTCGTGCCGTTTGCCGCCGGCAGCGGCACCGATGCCGTGGCGCGCATCGTCGCCAAAAAGCTCGGCGAGCGCCTCAAGCAGCCGGTGCTGATCGACAACCGCGCCGGCGCCAACGCCCAGATCGCCGCCCAGTTCGTCGCCAAGGCCAAGCCCGACGGCTACACCTTGTTCATGACGACCAATACCTCGCACTCGGCCAACCCCAGCCTGATTGCCAATCTCAAGTACGACCCGATCAAGGATTTCACGCCGGTGGCGCGCGTGGGCGAACTGCCGTTCGCGCTGGTCGTGGGCAGGAACGACCCGGCAAAGACGCTCAAGGGCTGGATAGAGCAGGTCAAGGCCAACCCCGGCAAATTCTCCTATGCGACGCCCAACAGCACTTCGCTGGTGGCCTCGGAAACCATCAAGCGGATTCTGGGCCTGGACGTGGTGGCCATTCCCTACAAGTCGAGCCCGCAGGCGCTGACCGATCTGATTGGCGGCTCGGTGCAGATGTATGTGGTCGATCTGGGCTCGGGCATGGGAATGATCAACGCGGGCAGCGTGCGCGTGCTGGGCGTGACCACCAAGGAACCGCTCAAGTCCATGCCCGATGCCGTGCCCATCGTCAAGGAGGTGCCGGGCTTCGATCTGACGTCCTGGAACGGCATCTTCGGCCCCGCAGGCATGGCCAAGCCCGTCGTCGACAAGCTCAACCAGGAACTGCAGGAAGTGCTGGCCGACAGGGAGGTGCAGAAATCGCTGGCCCAGCTGGGCTTCGAGACCTGGCCGACCAGGACGCCCGAGGAATTCGCCAAGTACGTGGCCGACCAGCTCGCGCACTGGAGCACGCTCGTCAAGCAGGCCGGCATACGCGCCGAATGAACATGACTGCAGCGCATTCCCCCGCCGCCACCGGACCGCTGGCCGGCGTCAAGGTGCTTGACCTGACATCGGTCGTGATGGGGCCTTTTGCCACCCAGATCCTAGCCCAGCTCGGCGCCGAGGTCATCAAGGTCGAGACACCCGAAGGCGACAACATGCGCCATGTCGGGCCTATGCGCCATGCGGGCATGGGGCCCATCTTCCTGCATGCGAACGCAGGCAAGAAAAGCATCGTGCTGGACCTCAAGCAGCCCGAGGGCCGCGAAGCCGCGCTCAAGCTGGCCGAAAGCTGCGATGTGTTCATCAGCAACGTGCGGCCCCAGGCGCTGGTCCGTCTGGGGCTGGACTATGACGCGGTGCGCCAGCGCAGCCCGCGCATCATCCATGTGAGCTGCTGCGGCTTCGACCAGGATGGGCCCGACGCCGCACGCCCGGCCTATGACGACCTGATCCAGGGCGCGACCGGCGTGCCCTGGCTCATGGAGCAGTACGGCGCGCCCGAGCCCGCCTACATGCCGACCACGCTGGCCGACCGCGTGACGGGCCTGCACGCGGTCTACGCGGTCACCGCGGCGCTCTATGCGCGCGGCCAGACGGGCCTGGGCCAGGCCGTGGTGGTGCCGATGTTCGAGGCCATGGCGCAGTTCATCCTGGGCGATCACATGGCCGGCCTGACGTTCGAGCCACCGATAGGCAAGCCCGGCTACGCGCGCCTGCTGACGCCGCACCGCAAGCCCTATGCGACCCGCGACGGCATGTTGTGCGTGCTGATCTACAACGACCAGCATTGGCAGCGATTCTTTGCCGCCATGGACGAGAGCGAAGGGCTGGCGCGCGATCCGCGCTTTGCCACGCACAGCGCGCGCGCCGCGAACATCGATGCGGTCTATGCCGAAGTCGCGCGCCTGATGCGCACCCGGACCACGCAGGAATGGCGCGCGCTGCTGGATGCGGCCGACGTTCCCAACATGCCGATGAACAGCCCGCAGGACCTGCTGGCCAATCCCCAGTTGCGCGCCACGGGCTTTGTCAGCGACAGCGTGCATCCCAGCGAAGGGGCCATGCATGCCCTGGCCCATCCCACCAAGTGGTCGGCGACGCCGCCCGCGCGCCGGTTCTCTCCCGCGCCCCGCTTGGGCGAACACACCCGCGAACTGCTGCAGGCAGCCGGCTATACCGGCGAGCGCATAGACGCGCTGCTGGCGCAGGGCGCCTGCCGCACCGAACCCTGAAGGAAAGATCCCCATGAATCCCAGCTACCTGGTGCGCAGCGCCGATGTGCCGGCCTACCAGCCCGCCAATCACCATCACACTTTCAACCAGCGGCTGATCGGCCCCGAGACCGTGGGCGCGCGGCAGATGGAAGTGCTGCTGGGCACGCTGCACAAGGGCGGCGGCGCCTTGCCGCATGCCCATCCCGGCATAGAGCAGGCCTGCCATCTGCTCGAAGGCACGGCCCATGTCGAGGTCGCCGGCCAGGCGTTCGACATGGTGCCCGGCGACACCTGCTTTTTTCCCGCCGACGCCATGCATGTCTTCACCGTGACCAGCGACAGCCCGGTGAAGCTGCTGGTGATCTACAGCCCGCCCTACGGCGAATCGCCCGACAAGGTGATACGCCCAGCCGCGCTGATGGCCAAAGGAGCCGCGCAATGAACTTCGCCCTGAGCTCCGAACAGGAGCAGATCCGCGACGCCATCGAGCGCGTGTGCGCGCCCTTTGACGCCGATTACTGGCTGCGCAAGGACCAGGAAGGCGGCTTTCCCGATGATTTCCACCAGGCGCTGGCGGCGTCGGGCTGGCTGGGCATTGCCATGCCCGAGGCCTATGGCGGCGCCGGCCTGGGCATCAGCGAGGCGGCGCTGATGATGCACACGATTTCCGCCACCGGCGCCGGCCTGTCGGGCGCCTCGGCGGTGCACATGAACATCTTCGGCCTGCACCCGGTGGTGGTGTTCGGCAGCGATGAACAAAAGCAGCGCTGGCTGCCGCCGCTGATCGCCGGCACCGACCGCGCCTGCTTTGGCGTGACCGAACCCAATACCGGGCTCAACACGCTCAAGCTCAGGACACGCGCGCTGCGCGACGGCGACCATTACGTGGTGCATGGCCAGAAAGTCTGGATCAGCACCGCCCAGGTGGCCAACAAGATGCTGCTGCTGGCGCGCACCACGCCGATAGAGGAGTGCACGGGCACCGAAGGCCTGAGCCTGTTCTACACCGATATGGACCGCAGCAAGGTGGAAGTGCGCGAGATCGAGAAGCTGGGCCGCAAGTGCGTGGACTCCAACCAGGTGTTCATCGACGGCCTGCGCATTCCCGTGGAAGACCGCGTGGGCGAGGAAGGCAAGGGCTTCAGCTACATCCTGCACGGCCTGAACCCCGAGCGCATCCTGATTGCCAGCGAGGCCGTGGGCCTGGGGCGTGCGGCGCTGCAGCGCGCCGCGGGCTATGCCAACGAGCGCGAAGTGTTTGGCCGGCCCATAGGCCAGAACCAGGGCATACAGCATCCGCTGGCCAAGTCCTGGATGGAACTCGAAGCCGCCCACCTGATGGTGCAAAAAGCCGCCTGGCTCTACGACCAGCACCTGCCCTGCGCGGCCGAAGCCAACAGCGCCAAGTACCTGGCCGCAGAGGCCTGTTACCACGCCTGTGAAAACGCCATCTTCACGCATGGCGGCATGGGCTATGCGAAGGAATACCATGTCGAGCGCTATCTGCGCGAGTCCTGGATTCCGCGCCTGGCGCCCGTGAGCCCGCAGCTGATCCTGTGCTTCATTGCCGAGAAAGTGCTGGGGCTGCCCAAGTCCTATTGAGCCTGCAGCGGTGGCCGCCGGCGTTTTGCGGCCACAATGCGGGTTGTCTAGAACCTGGAAATACCTGTGAACCAACCCATTGCCCACGCCGAACTGATTGCCAGCTACCGCAAGGTCGCCGCCGAGGCTGCCATGAAGGCCGCCAAGGT
This sequence comes from Comamonas sp., assembly GCF_036666375.1. Taxonomy (GTDB): domain Bacteria; phylum Pseudomonadota; class Gammaproteobacteria; order Burkholderiales; family Burkholderiaceae_C; genus Comamonas. The sequence continues at coordinate 26,072 of NZ_JAVWWA010000048.1, forward strand.
GCAGGCTGCATCCTCCAAGGGCCCGGCGGTCGCCAAGGCGGCCAGCGATACCGCGGCCAAGGCGGCGCGTCGCCGCGATGTGCTTGCCGCCAAGCTCGCCAAGCTGGGTGTCGTGCTCGCTGACTGAGGCCTTGTCTGAGCCAGCCGCGATCCGCAGATCGCGCAAGAAAGCGGCGAATCCCGTTGTGGACTCGCCGCTTTTTTTCGCCTGGCTTTCATGGCGGCCCGGGACGGGGCCGCAGGCTCACTCCGGGTAGACGGCCTTGATGGCGCGCGTGCCCAGTTCCGCCCCCGTGGCCGCATCGATGGCCAGGGGCTGTATTTCGGTGCCGGTTTCTGCGTCGAGCAGCCGCACCATGGAGCCGTAACCGCGGTGCTTGCGCCCCCAGGCGCCAATCAGCAGCAGCACCGGCAGGAAATCGCGTCCTGCCTGGGTCAGCACGTACTCGTCGCGCGGCGGACGCTCGGAGTATTGGCGCTTTTCGAGCAGATTCTCCTCGGTCAACACGGCCAGCCGCTTGGTCAACATGGTGGGCGCGATGCCCAGGCTTTTCTTGAACTGCTCGAAGCGGGTCATGCCCGCGTTGGCATCGCGCAGTATCAGCATGCTCCAGGCGTCGCCCAGCAGATTGAGGCTGCGGGCGATCGGGCAGGGGCAATCGGCAGAATTTTTCAAGTCCATATCGTTTTAGTATTGACTCACTATTGTTTCGATACTAACATCCAGACCACAGCCAGTCCAGCAAAGCCACTTCGGCTGATGGAGAACGCCATGGGCGCCTGCGCATTCTGCGTCCAGGCAAGGTGTTGCGGTTGTCAAAGATGTCAAATCAAACGAAAAGGAAATGAAAATGGCCACCCCTTCGAACGCAGCTTCTCGCGCCATCGCCCACAGCGTGCTTCCGTCGCTGGCGACTTCGCTCGCGCTGTCGCTTGCCTTCATCCTGCCGGTCCAGGCCCAGCAAAAGCCCGTCGATCAACGCGATGCCGCGACCGCACGCGCGGAAGTGATTGCCGACCTGGCGCTGTGGCGCCGCGCCGGTCTGGACCGCAGCGAGCCGCTGCACAGCTCCTACAGCCTGCAGTCGTCGGAGTACAGCGCGGCGCAGCAGGAATATCTGCGCCTGCGCGCCAGCGACGAGTTCCAGCGCGAAGTCCAGAAGGCGCTGGCGCAACAGTGAGCGCGGGCCGCACCATGCCCGCGCCTGGCGCTTACTTGCGCCCGGTCAGCTGGGCATAGCTGTTCATCAGGTTGCGGTAGTCGGGAATGTGGTTGGAGAACAGCGTGCCCAGGCCTTCGACATCGTTGCGCCAGTCGCGGTGCAGCTCGCAGGCCACGCCGAACCAGGTCATGAGCTGCGCGCCCGCCGACGACATGCGGTCCCAGGCGGACTGGCGCGTGAGTTCGTTGAAGGTTCCCGACGCGTCGGTGACGACAAACACCTCGAATCCTTCTTCAATGGCCGACAGCGCCGGGAAAGCCACGCAGACTTCGGTGACCACGCCGGCAATCAGCAGCTGCTTCTTGCCCGTGGCCTTGATGGCCTTGACGAAGTCCTCGTTGTCCCAGGCATTGATCTG
>NZ_JAVWWA010000048.1:27752-36480 GCF_036666375.1 Comamonas sp.
TGCAGGATGCCGCTGGCCGCAGTCATCCACTGCACATCGCCCGGGCCGATCACGCCGCCGGCGCCGGTGGAATCGCGGTGTTCGACTTCGCCCTCATAGACGATGGTCACGGTCTCGAAGCCGCGGTGCGGGTGCTGGCCCACGCCGCGCGGCTGGTCGGTGGGCGTGAACTGCGCCGGGCCGGCGTGATCGAGCAGCAGGAACGGGCTCAGATGCGCGCCGTGGCTGTTGTAGCTGAACAGCGAGCGCACGGGAAAGCCGTTGCCCACCCAGTGCGGGCGGGGCGCGCTGTAGGTTGCGAGGATCTTCTTCATGGCTTTTCTCCTGTGGCACGAGGCGGTGCCTCGAATGCATGGCTAGAGAATAAATCCAGAACGATGCTGGCGGTAGTCAGCAATATTTGCCTTCATCGTTCTATTTGAGGAACAATGAGCGCATGAGAGACCTCAACGATCTTTATTACTTCGTGCAGGTGGTGGAGCAGGGTGGCTTCGCACCCGCGGGCCGCGCCCTGGGCGTGCCCAAGTCCAAGCTGAGCCGGCGCATCGCGCTGCTCGAGGAACGGCTGGGCGTGCGCCTCATACAGCGCTCGACGCGGCGCTTCGCCGTGACGGACATTGGCCAGACCTACTACCAGCACTGCAAGGCGATGCTGGTCGAGGCCGATGCCGCGGAGGAGGCGATTGCCCTGACCCAGGCCGAGCCCTGCGGCACGGTGCGCATGACCTGTCCCGTGGCGCTGCTCGATGCGCGCGTCGCCGCGATGCTGGCGGATTTCATGGCGCTGTATCCGCGCGTGCAGATCCAGCTGGAGGAAACCAATCGCCGCGTGGATGTGCTGGGCGAAGGCATCGATCTCGCGATACGCGTGCGCCCGCCGCCGCTCGATGACAGCGACCTGGTGATGCGCGTGTTCGCCCAGCGCGACCAGTGCCTGGTGGCCAGCCCGCGGCTGTTGGAGAAGACCGGCATGCCGCGCAATCCGGCCGATCTGGCCGGTCTGCCGAGCATGGGGCTGGGCCAGCCACAGACCGACCATGCCTGGGCGCTGATCGGGCCGGACGGCGCCCACGCCAGGATTGCCCACGCGCCGCGCTTCGTCACGCAGGGCATGTTCGCGCTGCGCACCGCGGCCATCGCGGGCGTGGGCATTGTGCAACTCCCGCGGATGATGATCTACGGCCATTGCGCGCGCGGCGAACTCGTCGAATTGCTGCCCGGCTGGGCGCCGCGCAGCGAAATCATCCATGCGGTGTTCGCTTCGCGCCGCGGCCTGCTGCCTTCGGTCAGGGCCTTGCTCGATTTCCTGGCCGAGCGCTTCGCGGCGCTGCAGGAGGATTGAACTATTGCGGCGCCGGCTGGGGGTGGTCGGCCGCGGGGATGTCGGGCCGCAGCTCGGTCATCACCGCGCTGTCCACCGCGCCTTGCAGCGTGCAGGTCACCCGCGTCCTGCCGCCCTGGCTGCCTTCATCGGGCTCCAGTATGAGCACCCGCTCCAGGCGGCTGCGGCCAGGCGCATCGCCGGACAGGGTGGCGACCGGCTGCCACAGCCCGTCCTTGCGCACTTCGCCCCGGGCATAAAGCGCTTTCACCGGTTTCAGGTGCGCGGCCTGATCGATCAGCGGGCGCAGCTGCTGCGCAACCTTGTCGGGGCTGCCTTCGACCACAAAGCCCCAGAACAGGTAGTTGCCCAGCAGGTCGAGATCGATGCTCTTGTCGAAATAGGACAGCAGCTTCACGCCGCCCACCTGCGGCGCATTGCGCAGCGGCGCGAAGTTGGCCGCGTTGTACGCGCGCTCGCCGACGGGAATCCAGCTGATGCTGCCTGCGGATTTGAGCGCCACGTGTTTTTTCCACGCGGGCGCATGCGCATGCAGGCTGGAGAAGAATGTGCCATCGCAGCGGGTGAATGCCTTGAACGTTGCATCCAGCGCGCCGTTGCCGGCTTGCAGCGTGGGGGCCAGCAGCAGGCTGGAAAGCAGCAGGGCCGTGCGGGTCGGCGGGCGGCAAAAAAGTGCACGGTTCTGTGTCATTGTGTCGAGAAGGCGGAATTTCAACCAGCCGCATATTCCAGCAGATGGTTGAATGCCGCCTTGTCGGCAAAGCGCTTGACTTGCTGTTTACCGCGGCGGCTGGGAGTCCAGCGTGTCGCGCAGCCACTGCGTGTGCTGGCCCAGCGTGGGCGCGGCAAACGGCGCGGGGCCGGGCGTGCGGTCAAAGGCAATGGCGCGCGTGAAGCCGCGGTAGCTGCCCAGCGTGGGGTGGGCAATATCGGCAATCATTTCCTCGGCCGCGACCTGCGGGTGGTCGAACATGTCTTCGACCGCGCGCGCCGCGGCGCAGGGCACGGCTTCGCCAAACAGCGCTTCCCATTCGAGCGCGCTGCGCGCGGCCAGCGCCTGGCGCAGCAGCGGCACCAGTTCATCGGCATGCTGGGCGCGCAGGCGCACGCTCGCATAGCGCGGGTCGGCGGCGAGTTCGGCCAGGCCGACCTTCTCGCACAGCGCCTGCCAGAAATGCGGCGTGTTGGCCGAGATGTAGAGGTGGCCTTCGCGTGTCGGATGGATGCCGGTGATGCCGCCCGAGCGCATGTCGCGGCCGATCTCGCGCGGCTCGCCTTCGGCCCACACCAGGCGCGCCGACTGCATGGTCAGCGCCGCGCGCAGCAGCGACACGCCCACATGCTGACCCAGTCCGCTTTGCGCGCGCTCGTACAAGGCGGACGACACGCCCGCGGCAACCAGCGCCGAAGCGTAGTAGTCGACCACCGAGCCATAAAGGATTTCGGGCGGACCGCCTTCCTTGGCCTGCATGGCACACATGCCGGTCATGGTCTGCAGCACCTGGTCGTAGCCGGCCTTGGTGCGCAGCGGGCCGCTGGCGCCGTAGCCGGTGACGCTGCAGTAGACCAGGCGCGGATTGATCTGCGTGAGCTGCTCGAAGGCAATGCCCAGGCGCTCGGGCACGCCGGGGCGGAAGTTGTGCACCAGCACGTCGGCGTCGCGCACCAGGCGCAGCAGCGTCGCGAGTTCCTCGGATTGCTTGAGGTCCAGCACCATGCCCCACTTGCTGCGGTTGACGCCGACAAAGGCGCGGCTTTCGGCCTCGAGCGTCGACGGGTACTTGCGCAGGTTGTCGCCCGTGGGCGGCTCGATCTTGATGACTTCGGCGCCCTGGTCGGCGAGCAGTGAACAGCCATAGGGGCCGGCGATGTAGGCGCTCAAATCAAGCACGCGAATGCCGCTCAAAGGGCCGCGCGGGCCGGGCCGCTGTTCTGTCAGGTCTTGCTGCATGGTGTCTTGTGTCTCACTGGAATGCCATGGGCCTTGAGCCCATGGCGGCAGGCCGCATGCGCGGCGCTGCCTGGGGAAGTGGCGACCGTTCAGTCGGCCACGATGTTGCGGTCCTTGGCGAGCTTTTTCCAGCGCTCGACGTCCTTCTGGATGACTTCGCCGAACTGCTGGGGCGAGATCGATGACGTCAGTGCGCCTTCGCGCAGGAAGTTGGCCTTGATCTGCGGGCTGGCAAGTATCTGGTTCACCGCCTGATTGAGCTGGTTGACGATGGGCGCGGGCGTGCCCGCGGGCGCCAGCAGCCCCCACCACAGATCGAACTCGTAGCCCGGCACGGCCGCGGCCATGGGGGTCAGGTCGGGAGCGACCGGGCTGGGTTGCAGGCTGGTGATGCCTATCGCGCGCAGCTTGCCGTTGCGCACCATGGGCAGGATGGACGGGCCGCTGGAAATCATCAGCTGCACCTGGTTGCCGATGACGTCGGTGACGGCAGGACCCTGGCCCTTGTAAGGCACATGGGTGATGTCGAAGCCCGGCGCCATGGAGCGCAGCAGCTCGGTGGCGAAATGGTTGACGCTGCCCGTGCCCGAAGACGCATAGTTGAACTTGCCGGGGTTGGCCTTGACGGCGCTGATCAGCTCGGCCGGTGTGCGCGCCGCGAAATCATTGTTGACGGCGACGATGAACGGGCCGCGCGCGAACATCGCCACGGGCGCAAAGCTCTTGACGGGATCGAAAGGCATCTTGGTCTGCACGGCGGAGTTGGTCGTCATGCTCGACGAGACCGCAACCAGCGTATAGCCGTCGGCCTGGGCCTTGGCGACCTGACCGGTGCCGGTGTTGCCGCTGGCGCCGGGACGGTTCTCGACAATCACCGACTGCTTGAGCACATCGCCCAGCTCCTTGGCGATCTGGCGCGCAAACGAATCGTTGGAGCCGCCGGGCGGGTAGGGCACGACCATGGTGATCGGCTTGTTGGGGTATTGCTGGGCCTGGGCCAGCGGCGCGAAGCCGGCGACGGCCAGCGCGGCGGCGCTGCACAGCAGGCTGCGGCGCAGCAAGGGGTTGCGGTTCAAGGTCTGCATTTTTGTCTCCTGGTTGTCATTCGTGTCGGCGGGCTCTTCGGCCCCTGGCCATCAGTTGTCGTCTGCAATCAGTCCCAGCGCCCGTGCCTGGGCGACGATGGCCTGGGCGCGCAGCACGAAGGGCTTGTCTATCATCTTTCCGTCGACCACATAGGCGCCCACGCCGTCGGCATCGGCCCGCGCCGCGGCGCTGACCACCTTGAGCGCGCTGGCCAGTTCCGCGGCGCCGGGCTGGAACACCTCGTTGGCCGTCGCCACCTGGCTGGGATGTATGCAGGTCTTGCCCGTGAAGCCCAGGCGCGCGGCAAGCTGGGCTTCGGCGCGAAAGCCCTCGGCGTCCTGGATGTTGGCAAACGCGCCGTCGTAGGCCGCGATGCCGGCCTCGGCTGCGGCCATGCGCACGCTCATCAGCACCTGGGCAATGGCCGCGGGCTCGCGCCGGTGCACGCCATAGGGCTCGAACAGATCGCCCAGGCCCACCTGCAGGCCCACGGCCAGCGGATGGGCGCAGGCAATCTCATGCGCCAGGCGCAGCGCGCGCGGTGTCTCGATGTTCAGCAGCAGGCGCGGCGCCCGGGCCATGCCCGCGGCGCGCGCCGCGCGCTCCACGGCGTCGGCGGCGGCGCGCACATCGGCGGCGCTCTCGGGCTTGGGCAGGTTGATCCAGTGCACGGCGGGGCAGACGATGTCCGCGACATCGCGCTCGAAATGTGGCGTGTCCATGGCGTTGATGCGCACGATCAGCGTCTTGCGGTGGCCGCCCAGGGCTTCGGGGCTGCGCAGAAAGCCTTGCAGCAGCGCGCGCGCTTCGTCCTTGCGCGGTTCGGCGACGGCGTCTTCGAGGTCGAAGGACAGGCTGTCGGCCGCGCCGACCAGCGCTTTGGCGAACAACTCGGGGCGGGATGCGGGGACAAACAGTTTGCTTCTCATGCGGCCATTGTGGAACGCGCAAAAAACAAAAGAAACACATGCAATCTTTCTTCAAAAGAAAGAAATAATGATCGAATGGAAACCCAATATCTGCGCAGCTTCCTGCTGGTCATGGAAACCGGATCGATTGCCGAGGCCGCGCGCCGCCTGCACCTCACGGCCGCGGCCGTGGCCCAGCAGATGCGCACGCTGGAGCGCGAGTTCGGCACCGAGCTGCTGGCGCGCGCCGGGCGCACCGTGGCGCCCACGCCCGCGGGCCACCGCCTGGCCGCGACCGCGCCGCAGCTGCTGCGCGACCTGGCCCATGCGCGCACCCATGTGAACCAGGAGTCCGAGGTCGGCGAGCTGACCCTGGGCACGATCAACACCGCGCTGCACAGCCTGCTGCCCGACATCCTGGCGCGCTTCGTGGCCGAGCTGCCCGGCGTCAAGGTCTTCCTGCAGTCGGGCACGACCCAGCAGGTCTACCAGGCGGTGCAGCAGGGCACGCTCGACGCGGCGATCTGTCTTTACCCGTCGTTCGCGCTGTCCAAGGCCTTTGACTGGTCGCTGCTGCGCGAGGAGTCGCTGATACTGCTGGCGCCGCGCCATCTCGCCGGCCTGACACCGTTCGAGCTGCTGCGCAGTCAGCCGCTGATACGCTACGACCGCAGCCTGGGCGGCGGGCAGATGATAGAGCGCTACCTGCGCGCCAACCAGATCACGGTGCAGCGCGAGCGCTTCGAGCTGAGTTCGCTGGTGGCGATCTCCATGATGGTCGACCGCGGCCTGGGCGTGGCCGTCGTGCCCGACACCGCGCTCGACTGGCCCGACGGCCACAACGTCGTGCGGCTGGCGCTGCCCGGACAGACCGAGTCGCGCCGCTTTGGCACGCTGTGGCTGCGCTCCTCGCCGCGGTTGGCACGCATACGCCGGCTGGTCGAATGCGCCCAGGCGGTGGTGCTCGAGCGCGGCTATGCCGTTCCCGGCAGCAGGCCCTCTGCGGGTTATGCCGAATAGCTATACCTGCTAGCGGGCGATAAGGCTGGTGGGAGCCGCGGCAAGTGTTCAGAATGTGCAGCAATACACAGGAGAGACAACAGCAATGCAAACGGCCATTCCCTGCCTTTTGATGCGTGGCGGCACCTCGAAAGGCCCGTTCTTTCGCGCCGAAGACCTGCCGCAAGACCTGGCAACGCGCGACAAGGTGCTGCTCGCGGCGCTGGGTTCGCCCGACAAGCGCCAGATCGACGGCATTGGCGGCGCCCATCCGCTGACCAGCAAGGTCGGCATGGTGTCGCTGAGCCAGCGCGAAGGCATTGATCTCGAATTCCTGTTTGCCCAGCTCCAGCCCGAGAAAGACACTGTCGACACCACGCCCAACTGCGGCAACATGCTGGCCGCGGTCGTGCCGTTTGCGCTCGAGACTGGCATGGTCAAGGCGCGCGGCGAGACCAGCACCTTTCGCGTGCTGACGCTCAACACCGACATGGCGGCCGACATCACGGTGCAGACGCCGGGCGGCCAGATTTCCTATGAAGGCCAGGCGCGCATCGACGGCGCACCGGGCCAGTCGGCACCCGTGGACATCAGCTTTCTCGATACCGCGGGCTCGGTCTGCTCCAGCCTGCTGCCCACGGGCCAGCCCAAGGACACCATCACCGTCACCGGAGAAGGCTTTGACGACTTCACGCTGGACGTGACCTGCATAGACAACGGCATGCCGCTGGTCATACTGCGCGCCGCCGACGTCGGTCGCACGGGCCAGGAAAGCGTTGCCGAACTCAATGCCGACACCGACCTCAAGCGCCGCATCGAAGCGCTGCGCCTGCAGATCTCGCAGCGCATGGGCCTGGGCGACGTGACGCAGAAGAACTACCCGAAGATGACGCTGATCGCGCCGCCCGCGCATGGCGGGGCGCTGACCACGCGCAGCTTCATTCCCCACGCCTGCCATGACGCCATCGGCGTGCTTGCGGCGGTGACCGTTGGCACGGCGGTGAAGATGCCCGGCACGGTCTGCGAGGGCGTGGCCCAGGTGCCCCAGGGCGCGGGCAGCGTCACGGTCTCGGTCGAGCATCCCACGGGCGAGTTCAGCGTCACGCTGGACAGCGATCCGGACCAGCCTTCGGTCGTGACCAAGGCCGCGCTGCTGCGCACCGCGCGCCTGCTGATGCGCGGCGAAGTGATGGTGCCGCGCAGCGCCTGGGACGGCAAGCGCTGATTGCCGGGCGCAAGATGTTTGCAATGGCCAGCGTCGATCCGGGCGCCGGCCGCGAGAGTGAAGTGAAGCGTTATGTCCTCCAAGTCCCCGCGTGAGACAGGCTCTGCCGTGAATGTGCAGACCCTGCTCAACGAACACCCGTTCTCGGGTTTCCAGTGGCGCATCTTCGCGCTGTGTTTCTTCATCGTGCTGCTCGACGGCTTCGACACTTCGGCCATCGGCTACATCGCCCCGCATCTGATGACCGAGTGGGGCGTGAGCAAGCCCGATCTCGCGCCGGTGCTCAGCGCCGCCTTGTTCGGCCTGGCCGCGGGCGCGCTCAGCGCCGGACCGCTGGCCGACAAGCTCGGCCGCAAAGTGGTGCTGGTCGGCTCGGTGGCGCTGTTTGCCGTGGCCTGCCTGGGTTCGGCGTTTTCTCCCGATCTGTGGACCCTCACGGCGCTGCGCTTCGTCACCGGCGTGGGCCTGGGCGCGGCCATGCCCAACGCGGTGACGCTGATGAGCGAGTACTGCCCCGACAGCCGGCGCGCGACGCTGACCAATGCGATGTTCTGCGGCTTTCCGCTGGGCGCGGCGTTTGGCGGCTTTCTCGCGGCCTGGATGATTCCACTGCTGGGCTGGCGCAGCGTGCTGATACTGGGTGGCGCGCTGCCGCTGGTGCTGGTCGCGCTGCTGCTGTGGCAATTGCCCGAGTCGGTGCGCTACATGGTGGCCAAAGGCTACCCGATGGAGCGCGTGCGCCGCGTGCTGCTGCGCATCGCGGGCGACAGCGTCCGCAGCGTACAGCGCTTCGTGCTGACCGAGACCGCGCCGGAGTCGCACGCCAAGAGCGGCATAGGCGTGGTGCTGTCGGCGCAGTACCGCGTGGGCTCGGTCATGATGTGGCTGGCCTATTTCATGGGCCTGGTGATCTTCTATGCGCTGATCAACTGGATGCCCATCCTGTTTCGCGACGCCGGCCTGGACCCCAAGACCGGCGCGCTGGTGGCGGCGCTGTTCCCGCTGGGCGGCGTAGGCGCGGTGTTCTTCGGCTGGCTGATGGACCGCTTCAATGCCACGCGCATCATTGCCGTCGGCTATGCGCTGACTGCGGTATCGATCTGGTGGATAGGCCAGACCGCGGGCAACCTCGGCTGGCTGGTGGTCTCGGTGTTTCTTGCCGGCACGATCATGAACACCGCCCAGTCGTCGATGCCGGCGCTGGCTGCGGCCTTCTA
>NZ_JAVWWA010000049.1:0-35949 GCF_036666375.1 Comamonas sp.
CCTGTGCTCAAGCCAGAAGAATGGACCCGTGCGCGTACGTTCACCTTTCGACGCGGCTCAGGGCGAACCGGGGAAAAGGACAGGCCGACAGATGCAGGCCTCAGGGCAGACGCGCCCTGTCCAGCCTCAGCCCCCGCGCACCGCCGCCCTTGCGCGCGCCAGCCGATCTTCCAGATACGCCCCATAGAAGTCGGGAATGGAACTGCCCGCAAGCCGCTCGGCGACTTCGCGTGCGCCTGCGCCGTAGAACAGCACCGTGGGCGCGACCTCAATGCCCAGTTGCCGCACCAGAGCGCCATGCGTGGTCTGCGCGCCCGAGGCATCGCGCAGCGGCTCGCGTGCCAGGAAATGGATTTGCGTGACCCATGCGCCCGCGCGCTGCAAGGGCAGCAGATGGTGCTCGCGCACCACGCGGCAAAACGGGCAGCCGTGCAGCGTGGCCATCACCAGCAGCGGCTCGCGGCGCGCCAGCGCCGCCGCCAGGTCCTGCTGCAGGTCGCTGCTGCTGGGCAGCAGGCGTTCCGAAGCATCGGGCGCGGCCAGCGCCGGGGAGAGCATGCCAGGCAGGGCCGCCGCTGCCGCCATGCGCAGCAGCGCGCGCCGGCGCGCGGCCAGCACATCGCTCATGGCTTTTCCTGCTCCATCAGCAGGAAGGTGTTGTAGGCATTCATGCGGTTGGCCTCCTTGAACAGCGGATAGCGCGCGAAGCGCGACCAGTCTGTGGCCGCATAGGCCTCGTCAAACGGATCGAGATTGGCCGCGGCCTTGCCCATGGCTTCGCGCAGAAAGACCAGGTAGTCGCGCGTGAGCTGCATGTCCGGCTTGGGCTTGCTTGAAGCCGGGCCATGGCCGGGCACCATGACCTTCACAGGCAGCTGCAGCAGGCTGTCGAGCGCGGCAATCCAGTGGCGGCTGTCGGCCTGGCCCACATAGGGAATGCGGTTGCGAAACACCACGTCGCCTATGAACAGCACGCCGCTTTGCGGCAGGAACACGGCCATGTCCTCGGGTGCATGGGCCGGCCCCATGTGCTGCAGCACGAAGTCCGTGCCGCCAATGCGCAGCGTCTGCGTGTCGTTGGTGATCCATTGGCCCGCGGACACCATGCGCGTGCTCCGGTCTATCCAGGGCGCGAGGTCCTGGCGCGAAGCCTGCAGCCGCAGTTGCGCGGTCTCCGACTGTAGGTATTCCTTGGCCAGCGCATGGGCGACGATCTTCGCGCCCAGGGCCTCGAACACCTGCAGGCCGTAGATGTGGTCGGCGTGATAGTGGGTGACCAGCACATGGCTGATGGGCTTGGGCGTGACGCTCCTGATCTTTTCGACCAGCTCCTGCGCCAGCGCCGGCGAGCCCAGCGCGTCTATCACCACCACGCTGTCGTCGGTCACCACAAAGCCTGCGTTGGAGATGAAATTGCGGTTGGCCGGCGAACCCAGCGCCGACACGCCTTGCACGTAATACGCATGGGGTGCGACCTGCTGCAGCTGCATGGGCACCGAGGCCACGGCCGAGCGCGGGGCGGGCGCATCGTGCGCGAAGGCGGGCGCTGCGGCCAGCAGCGCACACAGGGCCAGGCAGGCAGGCGCCCGCATGAACTTTGCCATGGGTCTTGTCTCCACTGAGCGGGCTGCGCGCCTGCCTGTCTGCGCCGTCTGGCACCAGGCACTAGCACTTGCCCTATTTTTGTATCGTAGTGAGCAGCTAATATAAGCCAGTAGCGATATTTGAAGAATGCCGTCTTTCCCTGACGATCCCCCGCACTCCAGGAGACTCCCATGAAAAAAGCCCTCATCGCCATTGCGTTCGCGCTCACCACCGCCGTCGCTGCCGCGCAGGACATCGTCAAGGTGGTCTACCACGTCAACACCGGCGTCGAGACCGCAGCCGTGATCCTCAACAACATCAACAACGAACTCAATGCCTCGCCCAGCGACAAGATCGTGGTCGTGACCCATGGCCCGGGCATTGATTTCCTGCTGAGCGACGCCAAGGACAGCAAAGGCCGCGAGTTCAGCGGCCAGGTCAGCGCGCTGGCCGCGCGCGGCGTCGATTTCCGCGTGTGCCACAACACGCTGGAGACGCGCAAGATCGATGCGGGCAAGCTGCTGATGGAAACCCAGGTCGTGCCTTCGGGCGTGGCCGAAGTCGCGCGCCTGCAGGCCAAGGAAGGCTTTGTCTATCTCAAGCCCTGAGCGGCGCGCGCCATGAAAAAAGGCGCCGATGGCGCCTTTGTCGTTTGCCGCAGTCTTCAGTTCTGGTCGATCGCGATCTGCACGCAGATCGTGCGGCACATTTGCACCACTTTCTCGTTGGCGATGAAGTAGTAGATGCTCACGCCTTCGCGCCTGCGTCCCAGGATGCCGGCCTGGTACAGCGTGTTGAGATGCTGGGACATGTTGGGCTGGGTGGTGGTGATCTCGGCGCGCAGCTCCGAGACATTCTTCTCGCCATTGCACAGCGCGCTGATGATCTTCAGCCGCATCGGCGCGGCCATGGCCTTGAAAAGCTCGGCGGCACTTTCAAAGACGCTGTCATCTTCAATCTCTGGCGATTTCATTGTGCAAGCCTACTCCGGGGCAAACGATGCCGGCAAGTCTAGCGGAAACCGCGCCACGCCCTCAGGCGATATCGAGCATGGGAATCAGCGAGCGCAGCTTGTCCATTGCCGACTCGCCCTCGATGCCGTGCAGATCGGCCAGGGGCTCGGAATCGTCGACCAGCACATAGGCCATGGACCAGTTTCTGAACATGCGCTCTTCAGCGCTTGGGCCCTGGTGCTGCAGCCGGAACTGCACATGCCGGCGGTCCTGGGCAATGCTGACCACCAAGCCCATCACGGCCTCTTTAGGGCCTTCAAGGTATTGGAAAAAACGCTGGCCATCGAACACCAGAATGCCGGTGATGTCGTGGTCCTTGTTGAAGCCGCGCGCGGTCTTGACGATGTCGGCGACGCAGCTGATGGGCGCGCTGGGAGCGATTTGGCTGTGATAGAGAACGCAGTACTGGTTGGAATTCAAGGCTACCTTTGGTGGGATTTTCCGGCCGTTTTCTGCGCGCCCGATGACCGGCATAGGGCGCACAGACTTCAATGATAAGACATTGTTTTCCATAGATCTGTATCTTTGTACAGCTGTTTCATTTTTGTGGAACGCGCTGCACCGAGCTGCTGGTCCAGGCCACCCAGGGGCCGTCATGCATGGGCTAAATCCTTTGCGGGGGCAGCGCCAGGCCGCGCCAGCAGCCGCGCCAGGCGCACCACGATGTCGTCGATCTGGCGTTCGTCGCAGATCAGCGGCGGCAGCAGGCGTATCACGCTGCCCTGGGTCACGGTGATCAGCAACTGCTGCTCTTCGAGCGCGCGGCCCACGAGTTCGTTGCAGGGCCGGTCGAGTTCTATGCCGACCATCAGGCCCTGGCCGCGGATCGCCAGAACCTGGGGGTGATCGGCCAGCGCGCGGCGCAATCCCGCGAGCAGCCGCGCTCCGAGCAAGGCCGCGCGCTGGGGCAGTTGCTCGCGCGCCATGATGTCGAGCACGCTGCAGCCTACGCGACAGGCCAGCGGATTGCCGCCAAAGGTCGAGCCATGCTGGCCGGGCGAGAACAGATCGGCGGCCGCGCCGCGCGCGAGACACGCGCCTATGGGAAAGCCATTGCCCAGCGCCTTGGCCAGCGTCATCACGTCCGGCGCAATGCCCGCGTGCTGGTGGCCGAACCAGGCGCCCGTGCGGCCCAGGCCGGTCTGTATCTCGTCGAGCATCAGCAGCCAGCCTTGCTGGTCGCACAGCTGGCGCAGCGCGCGCAGGTAGTCGGCGCTGGCCACGCGTATGCCGCCTTCGCCCTGCACGGGCTCGATCAGCACCGCGACGATGTCGGGCGATTGCGCCGCGGCCGCGCGCACGGCCTCGATGTCGTCATAGGGCAGGCGCACAAAGCCCGGCAGCAATGGCGCGAAGCCGCTTTGCCTGGCCGGGTTGCCGCTGGCGGACAACGTGGCCAGGGTGCGGCCGTGAAAGCCGTTGTCCATCACCAGGATGCGGGGCGCGGCAATCTGCCGGCGCCGGGCATGCAGCCTGGCGAGCTTGAGCGCGGCCTCGTTGGCCTCGGCGCCGGAGTTGCAGAAGAACGCCTGCTCCATGCCCGTGAGCGCGCACAGGCGCTGGCCCAGCTGCTCCTGCCATTCGATGCGAAACACGTTCGAGGTGTGCAGCAGCGTCGCGGCCTGCTCGGCAATCACGGCGGCGATTTCGGGGTGGGCATGGCCCAGGCTGGTGACGGCAACGCCGGCAATGGCGTCAAGGTATTCGACGCCTTGCGCGTCCCAGAGGCGCGCGCCGCTGCCGCGCACAAAGGAAACCGGCTGGCGCGCATAGGCGCGCATGAGATGGGAGGGCGTGGCTGGCATGCAAAGGTCTTTCTGGGCAATGGAGTGGGGGCAGGCGCGCGCGCCGGTGTCAGGTGCCGGCTTCGCCGGGCCAGTAATGGCTGTCGGGCAGCGCGCGCGCGCCGAAAATCGCCTGGCCCACGCGCACCACGGTCGCGCCTTCCTCGATGGCAATCTCGAAGTCGCCCGACATGCCCATCGACAGTTCATCGAGCGCCAGGCCCGCGGCCTGGTCCTGGCGCAGGCGCTCGCGCAGCAGGCGCAGCCGCACGAAGCACTGGCGCACGCGCTCGGCGTCGCTGGAAAACAGCGCCAGCGTCATCAGCCCGCGCAGGCGCAGCGCCGGGAAAGCGGGCAGGGCCCGGATGAAAGCCGCCGCATCTTCGGGCGCGAGCCCGTACTTGCTGGCTTCGCCCGACGTGTTGACCTGCACGAATACATCGAGCGAACGTCCTTCGGCCTGCAACCGGCGATCTAGCGCCTCGGCCAGGCGCAGGCTGTCGAGCGCCTGGAATTCGCTGGCAAAGCGCGCCACCAGCTTGGCCTTGTTGGTCTGCAGATGGCCTATCACCGACCATTGCAGATCGCCCAGGTCCTGCAGCGCCTGCCATTTGCCATGCGCCTCCTGCACCTTGTTTTCGCCCAGCATGCGGCAGCCGGCCGAATGCGCCAGGCGCAGGCGGTCGGCGGGCTGGGTCTTGCTCACGGGCAGCAGGCGCACGCCGGCCGCGTCGCGCCCCGCGCGCCGGCAGGCGGCTTCGATGCGCGCCTGCACCGCCGCCAGATTGCGCTCGAAGTCCTGGACCGTGCGCGCTTCGGGATACAGGCCATGTTGCGCATGGCGGGTGGGCGTGGCGTCATGTGCGGACATCAGTTCGCTCCCTTGGCAACCGGCGTGATCGCCGCCTGTGCCTGCGGCCAGCGGCCGTTGAGCAGCGCATGCGCGGCAAGCCCTATCACCAGCCCCCAGAACGCGCCGCCTATGCCCAGCAGCGTGATCTGCGCGGCCGAGGCGAGAAAGGTGATCAGCGCGGCTTCGCGCGTGCGCGCATCGGCCAGCGCGCCGGCCAGGCTCGCGCCAATCGTGCCCAGCAGCGCCAGGCCGGCAAGCGTCGTGATGAAGGTCGCGGGAAACGCCATGAACAGCGCCGCCAGCGTCACGCCGAACACGCCCACCAGGATGTAGAAAATACCTGCGGCAATGCCCGCGATCCAGCGCCTGGACGGGTCTTCGTGCGCCTCGGGGCCGGTGCAGATCGCTGCGGTGATTGCCGCGATGTTGAACGCATGCGCGCCGAACGGCGCCATCAGCAACGAGCCCAGCCCGGTGAGCGCGACGATGGGGCTGGCGCTGGTGCCATAGCCGTCGTTGCGCAGCACCAGCATGCCGGGCATGTACTGGCCGGTCAGCGTGATCAGGAACAGCGGCAGCGCCACACTCAGCAGGGCATTGAGCGAAAACGCGGGCCGCGTGAACACCGGCGCGGCGAACTCCAGCCGCAGTCCCGTCAGATCGACCCGGCCTTGCAGCAGCAGCAGGCCCAGGCCCAGCAGCAGGATGCCGACCACCGCATAGCGGGCGGAGAACCGCTTGAGCAGCAGATAGGCGGCGATCAGCAGGCCGCAGAGCAGGGGATCGGCGGTCATGCCGCCGAACGCTCCCATGCCGAACTGCAGCAGGATGCCCGCGAGCAGCCCCGCGGCCACGCCCGGCGGAATCCAGCGGATCACGCGTTCGAACCAGCCCGACAGGCCCAGCAGCACGAAGGCCGCGGCCGAAAGCATGTAGGCGCCCACGGCCTCGGCATAGGGCGTGGTCGCCAGTGCCGTCACCAGAAACGCTGCCGCGGGCGTGGACCAGGCGGTGATGACGGGCGCGCGCGTGGCCCAGCTCAGCAGTATGCCGGTCACGCCCACGCCGATCGAAATGGCCCAGACCCACGAGGCCGTGTGCTCGGCGCTCAGGCCCGCGACCCTGGCCGCCTGGAACACCAGGATGAAGGTACCGCCGTAGTTGACGATGACCGAGATCAGGCCGGCGACGACAGGGTGGATGACATCGTTGAGACGAACGATCGAAGGGGGTGGGACGCTGGACATGGACGTGGGCTTGTGAAACAGGAAAGCAGCAAGGGGAGTAAAAAACTATAGTTTTGAAATGGACTGATACTCCAGGCCACTTTTCATCAGAGGTACAGACCAATTGTTCAAACACGCGCTGCTCGAATCCGTCAAGGCGGGTATCGCCGATCCGGCCCAGGCCGCCTTGCCGCTGCGCGCGCGCGTGCAGCGCGCGCTGCGCCAGTTGATACTCGATGGAGCGCTCGAAGTCGGCCGGCCCTTGCCCGCATCGCGCGCGCTCGCGCAGTCGCTGGGCGTGTCGCGCGACACCGTCGAGTCGGCTTACAGCCAGCTCGATGCCGAAGGCTTCATCGAGCGGCGTGTGGGCAGCGGCAGCTTTGTGTCGCAGCGCGCCCAGCGCCTGCCGGGCAGCGGCCAGTCGCCGCCGTTGCAAGGCAGGAGCGTGGCGCGGCTGAGCCAGCGCGGCGGCGCGATGTTCGCCGGCGGCGGTGTGCGCGACTTTCTTGCGCCGCGGGCCTTTGCGCCCGGCGTGCCCGAGACGCGCAGCTTTCCCCTCGCCACCTGGGAGCGGCTGCAGCGCCAGGTGCTCAAGGAACACGGCACGCGCGCGCTGCTGCACAGCCCGCCGCAGGGCATGGAGGCGCTGCGCTGCGCGATCGCGGACTACATCAATCTCGAACGCGGCGCGCGCGCCGCGCCCGAACGCGTGCTGGTGCTGACCAGCTCCCAACAGGCGCTGACGCTGTGCGCCCAGGTGCTGCTCGATGCGGGCGAGCGCATCTTCGTCGAGGACCCGGTCTACCACGGCGCGCGCAAGGCCTTCGATGCCGCGGGCCTGGAATGCGTGCCTGTACCGCTAGACGACGACGGCCTGTGCGTGGAGCAGCTGCTCGCTGCCAGCCAGGGGCCAGGCGCCACGCCGCGCGCGGTGTTTCTCACGCCTTCGCACCAGTTTCCTTCGGGCACCACGCTGGCACTGGACCGGCGGCTGGCGGTGATCGAATGGGCCAGGCAGAACGACGGCTGGATCATCGAGGACGACTACGACAGCGAGTTCCACTACGCGGGCAAGCCCACGTCCTGCGTGCAGGGGCTGGACCCGCACGCGCGCACCATCTACATAGGCACATTTACCAAATCGATGTTTCCCGGGCTGCGCATAGGCTACATGCTGCTGCCGCCAGCGCTGGTCGCGCCCATGACCGTGGCGCGCACGCTGCTCGACGGCCACAGCGCGCCGATTCCCCAGTTGACGCTGGCGCGCTTCATCGACGGCGGGCATTTCGGCGCCCATGTGCGCAGCATGCGCGCCGTCTATGCGCAGCGGCGCGACATGCTCGCGCGGCTGGTGCGTGAACACCTGTGCGATTACCTGACGCCGCGCGTGCCGGCCGGCGGAATGCAGATGCCCTGCGTGTTCATTCGCGACATTCCCGAGCGTGCGGCGGTTGACGCCGCGCGCCGCGCAGGCATCGATCTGCAGGGCCTGTCGGCGCTGCATGCCTCTGGCCGCCAGGGCGCGGGTTTTCTGATGGGCTTTGCCGCGCATGCGCCGCATGAACTCGAGGCCGGCGTTATAACCCTGGCCAAGGTGTTGCGCGCCCTGTGCCGGTGAGCGCGCGTGCAGCAGGATTTTTAGCGGCTAAAGATCCTGGTAGTCCATGGGAGCCTCATTCCATGCGATTGTCCGACAGCATTGTCGGCAGTTGCGCCAGGCCGTGTGCGAACCAGCCTATGCGCTCGGTGGCGCGCACGTCGAGCGCCGGCACGTAAGGCTTGATGTCGAGCACCGGCGTGCCGTCGAGCATGTCGTTGCCTTCGAAGTGCAGGCAGTTCGCCTGCACGCGCAGCAGCCGCACGATGGACAGCCCCAGGCGATTGGGCCGTGCGGGCGCGCGCGTGGCGAACACGCCATGGCTTTGCGTGTCCATGAACGGCACGACCTCGAGCTTTTCCGTCGCCTGGTGCAGATGGGTGATCAGCATCAGGTATTCGAAGCCTTCGATGTCTCTCAGTCCGGCCGCATACTCGGGAAACACTTCGAGGCGGGCGCATGCATCGGCCGCGGCTACGGTCTGTATGGGCATGCCTGCCGTGGTCGTGAAAGGGCTGCGCACCACGCCTATGGGGCGCATTGCGATGGGAGAGTGCAGGGTCATGGCGGCTCTTGGTGGTGATTGCGCCCGGGCGGCATCGCCGAGCAGGCTGGTGGGGCATGGGAAACACTTTGTCGCGCTTTCGCTATTCCATTTTAGAATAGCGTTTTCAAAGGACCTGAGATGCACGCTTGCCCCCGCTGGCTCGGTAAAGCCACCCTGATCGCCGCCCTGTCGCTGGGCTCTGTCGTCGTCCACGCGCAGGAAGTCGTTGTTTCCGCGGCCGCCAGCCTGACCAACGCTTTCCAGGCTGTGGGCCAGGCGTTCGAGAAGACCCGCCCCGGTGCCAAGGTCACGTTCAACTTCGCTGCCTCGGGCCCGTTGCTGGCGCAGATCCAGCAGGGCGCTCCGGTCGATGTGTTTGCCTCGGCCGACCAGGAAACCATGGACCGCGCGGCCAAGGCCAATCTGCTGGCTCCTGGCTCGCGCGCCGATTTCGCACGCAACACGCTGGTGCTGATCGTTCCCG
Source organism: Comamonas sp. (assembly GCF_036666375.1). Taxonomy (GTDB): domain Bacteria; phylum Pseudomonadota; class Gammaproteobacteria; order Burkholderiales; family Burkholderiaceae_C; genus Comamonas. The sequence continues at coordinate 9,089 of NZ_JAVWWA010000049.1, forward strand.
CCAGCGCCAGCGCCGTGCCGCAAAAGCTGGTCGATCTCACGGGCGCGAGCTACAAGCGCATCTCCACCGGCACGCCCAGTTCCGTTCCCGTGGGCCGCTACACCATGGCTTCGGTGAAGGATGCCGGCCTCACGAGCGCGCTCGAGCCCAAGTGGATCTACGGCGAAAGCGTGCGCCAGGTGCTGAACTACGTGGCCCGCGCCGAAGTCGATGCCGGCTTCGTCTACCGCACCGACGCGCTGATCGAAAAGGACAAGACACGCATTGCGCTGACCGTGCCCACGGCCACGCCCGTGAGCTACCCGATCGCCCAGGTCGCGACCAGCAAGAACGCCGCTTGGGCGAAGGATTTCATCGCTTTCGTGCGCAGCGACGCCGGTCAGCAGATACTTGACGGTTTCGGCTTCTCCAAGCCCTGACCGGAATTCCCACCCTTGCTTGCTCCTCTTTGGCTGACTCTCAAGATCGCACTGCTCGCAACGCTGCTGGCCGGCGCCGTGGGCATCGCGCTGGGCTGGTGGATGTCGCAGCGGCGCTTCGCCGGCAAGAACTTCGTCGACGCGCTGCTGATGCTGCCCATGGTGCTGCCCCCCACGGTGCTGGGCTACTACCTGATCGTGGTCATAGGCCGCAACGGCGTGCTGGGCCAGTACCTCGATCGCTGGTTCGGCATCAATCTGATGTTCACCTGGCAGGGCGCGGTGATCGCCGCCTCGCTGGTCTCGCTGCCGCTGATCTACAAGGCCGCGCGCGCGGCGTTCGAAGATGTCGACGGCCGCTTCCTGCACGCGGCGCGCACGCTGGGCGCGGGCGAGGCCGAGATCTTCCTGCGCATTGCGCTGCCGCTGGCGGTGCGCGGCATCGCCGCGGGCCTGATGCTGGCGTTCGCGCGCGCCATGGGCGAGTTCGGCGCCACGCTGATGATTGCCGGCAATCTGCCGGGCAAGACGCAGACGCTGTCGATCGCCATCTACGACGCGGTGCAGGCCGGCAACGACGCCCAGGCGCTGTGGCTCACGCTGGTGATCTCCGTGGTCTGTGTGGTGGTGCTGGTGGTCTCGGGCCGCATGCTGCAGGCCAGGCATTGATATGAATGCTGTTCTCGATCTTCACGTACAGACGACGCTGCACTCGCCGGGCCGCAGTTTCGTGCTCGACGCGCGCTTCGTCTCGCAGACCGCGCGCACCGCGCTGATCGGCGCTTCGGGCTCGGGCAAGTCGACGGTGCTGATGGCGATTGCCGGACTCGCGCCGCAGGTGCGCGGCCATGTGCGCGTGGCCGGCCGGGCGCTGCTCGATACCGCCAACGGCATCGACCTGCCAGCGCGCGAGCGCCAGGTGGGCCTGGTGTTCCAGGACTACGCGCTGTTTCCGCACCTGACCGTGGAGCAGAACCTGGCCTTCGGCCTGTGCCGCCATGGCAAGCGCCCGGGCGAGGCCGAGCAGGCGCGCATCGATGCGCTGGTGCAGCAGTTCGATCTGCAGGCGTTGCGTCGCGCCTTGCCGCGCTATCTCTCCGGTGGCCAGCGCCAGCGCGTGGCGCTGGCGCGCGCGCTCGCGCCCCAGCCGCAGCTGCTGCTGCTCGACGAGCCTCTGTCGGCGCTCGACACGCAGCTGCGCATACGACTGCGCGCCGAACTCGCGGAAATGCTCGAGCGCGTGCAGGTGCCCACGCTGCTGGTCACGCACGACCCCAGCGATGTCGAGGCGCTGGCGCAGTCGGTGGTGGAGATAGACGCCGGGCGCGTCAGGCTGAAAAGCGCCGCCTAGGCGCTGGTGCTTGGCGTTGTCCGCCGTATCCGGGTCAGCCGGAGAGGCATTTTCAGCAGTTTGCGCGCCCGCGCCGCTTGCCTTCAGCGAGCGGCCGCGCCCGGCAGCAGCAGTATCTTGCCCACGTTGAGGCCGGCCTCCATGCGTGCATGCGCCTGCGCGGCTTCGGCCAGCGGGTAGCTGCTGTCGATCACGGCGCGCAGCGTGCCGTCGGCCAACGCGCCCAGCCACTGCTGCGCAAAGCGCTGCACCATGGCCTGCTTGACTTCGGGGGGGCGCGACTTCATCACCGTGCCGAAGATCTGCAGATGGCGGTAGAGCACCGCATCCATCGGCAGCGTGGCGCCCGCGGCGCCGCCGAGCAGGCCCACGGAGACCATGCGCCCGCCTATGGCCAGCGAGCGCACATTGCGTTCCAGATACGGCGCGCCTATGAAGTCGATCACCACGTCCACGCCCTTGCCGTCCGTGCCCTGGGCGACCACGGCCGCGAAGTCCTCGCTGCGGTGATCGATCACCACATCGGCGCCGAAGCCGCGCACGGCTTCGCACTTTTCGCCGCTGGCGGTGGCGAACACCCGCGCGCCCAAGGCATGGGCCAGCTGCACCGCTGCCGAGCCCACGCCGCCCGCGGCCGCATGGATCAGCACCGACTCGCCGGCTTGCAGCCGCGCCAGATGGAACAGCGCCTCGTGCGCGGTGACGAACACTTCGGCCACGGCTCCGGCGTCGACCAGGCTCACGCTGGCCGGCACCTGCATGGCCATGCGGTGGTCGATGCGCGAGATTTCCGCATAGGAGCCGCCGCCCACGATGCCCATCACGCGGTCGCCCACGGCAAAGCCCTGCACTTCGGCCCCGACCTCGATCACCGTGCCCGCAATCTCCAGGCCCAGCGTGTCGCCGTCGCCGAAGTGGGCGCGGCCGTAGGCGCCCTTGCGCTGCAGCAGATCGGCGCGGTTGACGCCTATCGATGCATTGCGCACCAGCAGGTCATTCGGGCGCACTTCGGGCAGCGCCACCTCGCGCAGGCCCAGCACTTCGGGGCCGCCGAAATCGTCGAAAACAATGGCTTGCATGGTCTGCTTGTGCGCAGCGGTGGCGGAGTTCAAAACGGTGGACATATGCGTCTTTCCTGAAACGGGTGAATGCCTTGAAGGTTACGCCTTTGCCAGGGCTTTGAAACGCAGCGATTTCGCTCTACAGTGATGCAAATCTGCATCACACAAGGGCTCATGAACTGGGACGACACCCGCATCTTTCTCGCGCTGACGCGCTCGCCGTCGCTGCGCTCGGCGGCGCGCAGCCTTGGCGTGGACCAGGCCACGGTGGGCCGGCGCCTCAATGCGCTCGAGGCCAAACTCGGCGCCAAGCTGTTCCTGCGCTCCAAGGATGGCTATCTGCTCACCGCAGCCGGCGAAGTCGCGCTGTCCGCCGCGCGGCGCATGGAAAGCGCGGCGCTGGACCTGCGCAGCAGGATCGAGGGCCAGGACGAGAATCCCGTGGGCCTGGTGCGCGTGACCAGCACCGACTCGATCGCCGTCGATCTGCTGCTGCCCGCGATAGAACGCCTGCAGGCGCACTGGCCGCATATCCGCGTCGACCTCGAAGTCTCGACCCAGCTGCTGAATCTGAGCCGCCGCCAGGTCGACATCGCGTTTCGCAATGTGCGGCCCGACACGCCCGACCTGGTGGTGCGCCGCGTGGTCTCGTGGCCCGTGGGGCTGTTTGCGAGCCAGGCCTACCTGGAACGCTTTGGCGCGCCGGTTCCCGACGATGAACTGCGCGGCCACCACCTCGTGGTCTACGGCCCCTACCTGGAGCGCGAAGCTTTGCTGACCATGGCCGGCGTGCCCGCGCGCCAGGCGCGCGTGGCCATGGGTGTGAGCTCCAGCCTGCTGACGCGCAAGGCCGTGGCCGCGGGCGTGGGCCTGGGCGAGATGCCGCTGTGGATGGGCGAACGCGAGGGCCTGGTGCGCATCTGGCCGCAGCGCCGGCGCGCCAGCGACTACGAAGTCTGGCAGGTGATGCACCCCGACCTGCAGCGCACGGCCAGGGTCAAGGCGACGGCGGAGTATCTGTCGGGGGCCATCGCGGGCCAGTGATGGGGCGCTGCTGGACGCGGCAACGCCAGCCCGCTCTCCCATAATTCCGGGCATTCGAATCGACAAACGGAGAATCCATGGCGCATCACTACGTTTCCCATATCGTCTGGACCGGCAACCGCGGCCAAGGAACGGCGGGCTACCGTTCCTATGACCGCACCTGGGACATCGCGATCGCGGGAAAGTCCGTGATCCATTGCTCGAACGATCCCCTGCTGGGCGGCGATCCCCACAAGATGAACCCCGAGGACCTGCTGCTTTCTGCCTTGTCCGCCTGCCACATGCTGTGGTACCTGCACTATGCGGCCGTGGACGGCGTCGTGGTCACCCGCTACGAGGACCAGCCTATGGGCATGGGTGAGGTGGGCCCGGCAGGCGCAGGGCGGTTCACATCGGCCATTCTGCGCCCCAGCATCGTGCTTCGCACTGGCAGCGATGAGGCGGTGGCGCGCGCCATCCATGGCAGGATTCACGAAGTCTGCTTCATTGCGCGCTCCGTGAATTTTCCCGTTGCCTGCGAGCCCACGTTCAGCTTCACTGATTGAGTGGCCCAGGGCACCACACCCTTCAGTTGATTCCCAGTGCCGTCTTCATGGCATTCCAGGCCGTGCCGTTCAAACGCACGGAGTAGCTCACGGCCTGGCCTTCATCGGCAATCGCCGCAGGCTCGCGAAAGCCGAACACATTGCCGTCGTACTCCGTATAGCCGCGCGTCACGCCCTGCGCGAAGGTCTTGCCGGGGAAGTTGGCGAAGTTCAGCAGGCGTACGCCATTGACCGTGGAAATGGTGAATGCGCTTTGTGAATGCGCGACGCAGCTGCCCAGATCCGTGTACGCGGGAGCGGTGGATTCGCAGCTGTAGAACTGCGCGGTGGTGGCGTTGACGAAGGCTACGCGCAATACATGGCTGGCGTCCACAGGGCCGGCAGCGCCGACGGTGGTGGCGCGCACCGTGGTCGGCGTCGCCAGATTCACCGCGCTGGCCGGGCGGTTGGCAATCATGATGTCCAAGGTGGGGAAACCGAAACGATCGGTTGCGGTGTTGTTGATCAAGAGCGGCGAACGGTTCAGCTGCACCGACACGACGGTGCGCACCTGCGCGCCTGCCGGGAAAGTCGCCGTACCCAGCACAGCGGGGTCCATCTCGATGGAGCGGTCATGGCGAATCGCCTGGGCCTCAAGCGCGGCATCTCCGGCACGCAGCGCGGTCACGGCCTCGGCCATGGATTTGCCGCCGACATCCAGCGTCTTGAGCGTGAAGCCCAGGAACGCCGTGGACTGGTTGCAGACCAGGGTGCGCGCCGGGTTGCCCAGCGTGGTCAGGCGCGGCACGGCGGTGTCGCAGCGTGTCCAGCCGCTGCTGGTCAGGGTGACCGAGGGGAACAGGGCCTCGGGCGCGCTGGCCAGCCCGCTGGTCTTGCCGGTCCGGGTTTCGATCTGGCGCGCATAGCCATCGGCCTGGAGCACGCCATCGGACTTGCGCTCGCGCGCCACATAGTTGTCTGCACCAGCGTAATTGAGAAAACCCAGCTGATCGGATGCCACGGCCGCGGCGCCGGGCGCCGTCACCTGCAGCGGCGCGCCCAGCTCCAGCGCATAGGCCGTGACCTTGGCGGCGGTGCGTGCCGTATCGGGCAGCACGGCGCTGCTGGAAGCGGCGTCGCTCTGGTAGTCGTAGATCTTCGCTGCCGGAATGCCTAGCTGGCGCGCCACGGCGGCCTCGGCCGCCTCGCGTGTCATTCCGCCCGCAATGCCGGTTTGCACCAATGTGGTCAGCGGATTGATCTGACCGGCCTTGCCCGCGGGAGCGGACAGCTGGAATGCCTTGGCCGTGGCCTTGCTGTCTGGGTCGGCAGCGTCCACCGAATCAGGCGTCACCCGGGCAATCACGGGCGCCTGATTGAATGCCGCCGTTGCCGCCGCGTCGGCGGGCTGGTAGGTGATGCTGAACTTGCCGTCCGCGCCGGTGAGGGCTGCGCCGGGTTCTGTGGTGTCGCAGACGGCGTTGGCGTTCAGGTCCACGCACACGGCGGTGTTGCGCACGGCCTGATCGATGAGCACAGCGCCCGCAAGCGTGATGGCCGGCTGCGCAACTACGCCACCGCCGCCACCGCTGGTGTCATCGGAGCCGCTGCTGCCCCCGCAGGCATACAGGCTGGCGATCAGGCCGCACAGCAGCAGAGGACGAATGGCGGGCAGGGAAGTGTTGTGGGGGGCAAGGTGCATGGTGGTTTTCCAGGATATGGGTGTGACACACAAACTCTATTGTTCAAACACAACAAACAAAATGATGCAATTGCACTATGCTCAGACCGCGCCTCCGCCCTGAAACGGCTTGTCCCGGACCGGGAAAGGTTCGCCAGCGAGGTGCCTGCAAGAGAGAGAACGCCGCCATGCATGCCGACTACAGTGATCTGCTGCTGTGCTTGTACCGGAAATCGCACGAATTGCCCGTAGCGCACTTTCAGGATGAAGCGCTGAACCTTCTCAAGCCCGTGCTGCCCTTCGACTCGGCAATGTGGGGCTGTGCCACCTTGACGCCGGGTGGCATCGATATTCACGCCATCCACCTGCATCGCCAGCCTGTGGAAATGCTCCAGGCCTATGAGGAAGTCAAGCACCTTGATACCGCGGCGCAAGCCGTGGGCATGCGCCCCAGCGAGACCCTGGCGTTTGATGCGCAGTCCTGGTTCGGTGGGCGGCAGCAGAGCGCGCTGCGCGACTATGGCCGGCGCTTCGAGCAGTCGCACTTCTTCATTGGCGGTCTGGTGAACCCGGACACACGGTTCACGCGCTGGCTCACGCTGTTCCGCGCCCGTGCCGATGCGCACTGCACCGAGAGCGAGCGCCTGCGGCTCGCCGGATTGCTGCCGCACCTGCAGCAGGCGCTGGAGCTCAACCGCCTGACGCATCTCAAGGACGTCGTGCAGACCAGGGGCGGCGACGGCACGGGCTCGGCCCTGGCCGATTCGCGCGGGATGATCCACCACATGGATGCGATCTTCGAGCACGCGTTGCGCAATGAATGGGCGGGCTGGCAGGGGCCCTGGCTGCCGGCTGCCGTGGTGGTCGCCGCACAGCGTGGTGAGCAACGCGTGGTGGGGCGCACGCTTGCCATCAAGCAGTTCAGCCAGCACGGCTTGCTGTGGCTGCGCGTACGCCCGCTGTGCGCGGCCGATGCACTGACGCCGCGCGAGGCCATTGTGGCGCGCCTTACCGCCATGGGCCTGACGCACAAGCAGATCGCCGCGCGGCTGCAGCGCGCTCCGGCCACCGTGCGCAACCAGATCCGGTCGATCTACGACAAGCTGGGCGTGGCCAACGTGGCGGCGCTCGTCGAGGCGCTGCGGCAGGCCGATTGAGGGGCGGCCCCGCCCTCTGTTCGCCGCATTCGCATCAACGGGCGGCAGCGTTTGCGCATCATTTTGCTGCCCGCAAGCGAACGATCTGACCGCGGCCCAGTCCCTCCACGAAGCTTTCTTCAGCGCGCGCGGCGGTTGCGCCAGATAGGGATACCGGCGGATAACAAGAATCATTACCATTTATGATCGGGCCTATCCCTAGAAAGCTCCCGCCAACGCGCCATGCCATCGATTCAGTTCCAAGCCGAAGTGGCTGACATTTTTCGCCAGCACCACGCCTGGCTGCGTAGCCGCCTGCTGCGGCGCGTGTCCAGCGCCAGTGAAGCAGAAGACGTGGCGGCGCAGACCTTTTTGCATTTGACCGAGGATGGCGGTCGCTCGGTCATACGCGAGCCGCGGGCGTTTCTCAGTACCATCGCCAAGCGCATTCTGATCAAGCACTGGCAGCGCCAGGACCTGGAGCAGGCCTATGCGGACACGCTGCGCTGCATGCCCGAAGCGCTGGCGCTTTCGCCCGAGGAGCATTGCATGCTGGTCGAAGCCATCTGCCAGATCGACCGCGCGCTCGCCGCACTGCCGTTGCCGGTGAAGACCGCGTTCCTGCTGTCGCGGCTCGATGGCATGCGCTATCCGCAGATCGCCGCGCACATGGGCATTTCGCTGGCGACCGTGGAGCGGCACATGAAGCGCGCCTTGCTGCATTGCGTGGCCTGCGCGCCATGACGATGGCCGGCGAGCAGGACTTGTGCGCCGCCGTCGATTGGCTGGTGCGCCATGAAGCGGCCGCGCTCAGCGCTGCCGAACGCCAGGAGTTCGAACAATGGCTGGGCCAGGACAACAGGCACCGCTGCGCCTGGGATCGCGTGAACGGCGCGCTTGCCGCGCCGCTGACCACCGTGCGCAATCTGCAGGCGCAGGCCGAAGGCGTGCATGTGCAGGCCGCCATGCAGGCACTGTTCAGAACACGCCGCCGGCGCGTGCTGCGCGGCGCGCTGGCGATGGGCGGCGTGGCCGTGGCGGCGAGCTTGGTCGCGGATCGGCTGACGCCGCTCGCCCAGGTCATGGCCGACCTGCGTACGGGCACGGGTGAAAGGCGCGCGTTCAGGCTGGCCGATGGCTCTACGGTCTTGCTGGACGCGCGTTCGGCCGTGGACGTGCGCTACCTCTCGGGCGTGCCGCAGCTGCAGCACCGCGCCGGCGCGCTGATCGCCACGCGCGCGCATGCCGGGGCGGGCCCGCTGGAGATCCGCACCCGCGACGGGCTGGCGCGGCTCGAGTCGGGGCGCATGATGAGCCGCGTGCATTCCGACCGCACCGAAGTGGTGGCCATGGAGCACAGCCTTTCCTTGCAGCCGCGCGCGCTGCAGTCCGTCATTCTTGGCGCGGGCGAAGGAGCGAGCTTTAGCGCCAGCCGGATGGCGCCGCTGCACGGCAATCCACTGCATCGCGCTGCATGGCAGCAAGGCATGCTGGCCGTCGATGACTGGTCGCTGGCCGAAGTCGCCCAGGCGTTGCAGGCGTATTTTCCCGGCTTCATCCGGGTCTCGCCGGCGGTCGCCGAGTTGCGCGTGTTCGGCATCTTCCGGCTCGAAGTGGACGAGCTGCTGAACACGCTGGCCCAGATCCTGCCCGTGCAGGTGCGCCGCCTCGGACCCCTGATTTCCATTGACACCAAAGGAGTGCGTTGAAGCCGTGGAAAAAAGCTGAGGGGATTTTGCGTTTCGCCGCACAAGCCAGGTAGTACAGAGCGAAAAGGATAATCCGTGACTACCTTCCTCCTTCAACGCCGGCCTGCCCAGCGCCCCGGCCTGCATGCGCTGGCGCTGGCCGCGTTCGTGGCTTGCACCGCGGCCCCCATCGCCAGCCAGGCCGCCGAGGCATCGGCGGCGGCGTTTTCCCTTGAAATTCCCGGCGGAACGCTGGCGCAGACGCTGACCCGCATTGGCCAGCAGACGGGACGCAGCATCGTCGCCGACCCGGCTTTGCTCAAGGGCCTGCGCGCCGGCCCCATTCATGGCGCGCTGACGCCGGAGCAGGCCGTGCGCCAGGCGATCGAGGGCTCCAGGCTTGGCGTGCAAGCACTGCCCGGCGGAGCGCTGCAGATCCGCGAACCCGCGGCGCAATCCCCGCAAGGCAGCGCGCCCTCGGCTGCGGGCGAAGCCGCGTCGGAGCACGTGGCCGCGCTGGCCACGGTGGTCGTCACCGACCAGCGCTCGGAAACCTCGCTGATGCAGCCCACGCGCCAGGTCACGGTCATCGAAGGCCAGGAGCTCGAAGACCTGCGCGCGACCTCGCCCAATCTGAGCATCATGCTGGCCAAGACGGTTCCCGGTCTCTCCGACTCCAGCCGCAATCTCAGCGATTTCGGCATGACGCTGCGCGGACGCAATGTGCTGGTGCTGGTCGACGGCATTCCGCTCAACACCAACCGCGACAGCGCGCGCAATCTGTCCAATGTGGATCTGAGTCGCATCGAGCGCGTCGATGTGCTGCGCGGCAGCAATGCCATCTATGGCAGTGGCGCGACGGGTGGCGTGATTTCCGTGACCACGCGTCCCGTCGGCGGCCAGCCCGTGGCGCGCACCACGGTGGGCATCGATTCTTCGCTCTCGCACCTGAGCGGCGACGGCTTGGGCGGCCAGGTCCAGCACTATCTGTCGGGCGCGGGCGAGGTCGTGGACTACGAGCTCGACATCGCGGCGCGCCGCACGGGCGCGGCCTTTGACGGCCATGGTGAGCGCATCGCGCCCGATGCCAGCCAAGGCGATCTGTTCGACTCCAATACCTACAGCCTCGGCGCAAAGCTGGGCTTTCGCATCGATGGCGACCAGCGCATACAGCTTTCGGCCAGCCATCTGCGTGCCCACCAGCAGTCGGACTACGCGAACGACCCGCGCGTCAATCTCGCCCCGCTGGGCAGCGTGTCCGCCAGGGCCATCAAGGGCCTGAGCCTGGCCGAGCAGAACCAGGTCGAAAACACGCTGCTGAGCGCGAGCTACGAGCACAAGGATCTGGCCGGCAGCAGGCTGAGCGCCATGGTCTATGGGCGCGACAACTTCCTGCGGTTTGCGCCATTCGATGCGCGCAGCAACACCAACCGTGGCAACTTCGTCGATCAGGTCCTGCAGAACAACAAGGTGTTCGGCGGGCGTCTCACCGTCACCACGCCCTTTGGTGAAGACCAGCGCACGAAACTCGTCTGGGGCGCGGACTACATCCAGGAACGCAGCAACATGCCGCTGGACAGTTTCGATGCCGCGACCTACGACTCCAGCGGCGGCCTGGTCTTCCGACGCAGCGGCCAGCACATCTACATGCCATGGGTGAGCGTGAAAAGCGCTGGCGCGTTCGGGCAACTGCAGCACAAATTCAACGATCAATGGTCGGCCGAAGGCGGCTTGCGCTATGAGAAATCGCAGGCGAGCTTCGATGACTTCCAGCCACTGTCGCAATTGCGCCTGCCGCGGCCGGGCACGGTGTCCGGTGGCAAGGTCGCCTACGACGCGGTGCTCTACAACGCCGGCCTGGCCTACAAGCCCAGCCAGGACCATCAGATCTATACCTCCTTCAGCCAGGGCTTCGATCTGCCCGATGTGGGGCTGCAGCTGCGCAATGCGGGCGCCAATTTCGCGATCGGCTCGTCTGAGCTCGAGCCTGTGAAGACCGACAACTATGAAGTCGGCTGGCGCGGCACCTTCGGCGACACCATGGCGACCGTCGCGCTGTTTCACTCGCGCTCCAACCTGGGAGCCGTGCAGTCGTTCAACAACGGACTGCGTCTTACGCGCACGCGCGAGCGCATACGCGGCCTGGAGCTCACTGCTGACCATTACGCCGGCAGGTGGTCCACCGGCGGCACGCTGACCTGGATGCATGGCCGGGAGACGCCGCCCGGTGCGGCCGGCGATCAGATCATGACGGGCTACCGCATACCGCCGGTCAAGATCACGGGCTACGTGCAATACCAGCCCAGCGAACGCTGGAGCCTGCGCAGCCAGTTCAACTGGTTCGGTTCGCGCGATTACCGCCTGGCCGATGGCAAGACTCAGTTCGCACGCGTGGATGTGAGGAGCTACTACAGCGTGGACGTCATGGGCCGCTACCAGTTCGACAACAAGAACCAGCTGACCGTGGGCGTGCAAAACCTGTTCAACAAGTACTACCTGCCGCTGTACAGCCAGTTGATGCGCAGCAGCAAGAACGACAGCCGTCTGCTGGCCGCGGGCGCGACCTTGACGCTCAGCTACACGCACCACTGGTGAGCTGCCCATGGCGCGCAAGTTCTGGGTGGCGTTGCATCGCTATCTTGGCCTGGCGATACTGGTTTTTCTGCTGGTGCTCTCCCTCACCGGCAGTCTTCTGGTGTTCGGGCCTGAAATCGACGCCTGGCTCAACCCGCACCTGTTGCGCGTGGCGCCGTCGGCGTCGCCACTGGGCGCGCAGGCGCTGACCCGGCGCATCGAGCAGTCCGACCCACGCCTGCGCGTGAGTCTGATGCCATTGGGCGGGTTGGCCGGCGCCTCCTTTGAAGTGCGGGTCGAGCCGCGCATCGATGCAGCCAGCGGCAAACCCCATGCGTTGGGTTTCGACCGGCTCTACGTCGATCCCGGCACCGGGCAGATTCTCGGGGGGCGCCAATGGGGCGCGTGGAAGTCCGACCGCGCGCACCTGATCCCGTTTGTCGATGTATTGCATCGCCGCCTGCACCTGCCCGGAAAATGGGGTATGTGGGTGACAGGCGCGGTCGCCATCGGCTGGCTGCTGTCTTCATTGCTCGGCGCCTGGCTCACCCTTCCGCGTCCCGGAGCCTGGCGGCAAGGCTTCTGGCGCAAATGGAAGCCCGCATGGGGCATCAAGCGCGGCGCGTCCGCGGCCAGAACGACGTTCGATCTGCACCGCAGCGCCGGCCTCTGGAGCCTGCCATTCGCCGTCGTTCTGGCCCTGTCGGGCGTCTATTTCAGCCTGGCCGATGAAGTGTTCAAGCCCGTGGTCGGCTGGTTCTCCACCGTGCACCAGCACCCGGTGCGCGCGCTGCCCGCGGTAGCGGACCCGCAGCGCCAGCCCGCGTTCGGCATCGACGAAGCCGTGCAGCGCGCGCGCGCCCAGCTTGCCGCAGCAACGCAGCACTACCCGCCCTGGTATGCCAATCATCTCGGCAAGCAAGGCGTGTACCGCATCGCTTTCAAGGAGCCCGGCATGCTCGAGCGTGCGCTGAGTCTGCGCTACGAGCAGATCTACATCGACGACCAGACCGGGGCGCTGCGTGCGCGCTACGGCTACCACGACGCAACGCGGGGTGAGCGCTTTGTGATCTGGCAGTATCCGCTGCATACGGGGCGGGTGCTGGGCTGGTGGGGGCGCGGCGCAATGCTGCTTGCCGGGCTTGCCACCTGCGTGCTGGCCGCCACCGGCCTCATGGTCTGGCGCCAGCGAGCGCGCTCGCGCGCGCAAGCTGCCAGGGTGTGACGCCGTGCACGCAGCGCCCGCAGATCGAAGGCGCCTGCCATGGCCTGCGCGAGCCCGCGGATTGGGCGACGCTGCAGCGCGGCGCTGCACGCCTGACAATAGGGGCGCATGAAAACAGACAACACCAAGCGCCTGATATCGCGGCGCAATGTAGTACTTGGCGCGCTGCTGGCGACCACTTTGGGCGCGCGCGCCCAGGACAACAAGGCCGATCTCTTTGGCGTCGAAATCCGCGGCAGCGGCGGCCACGATGTTCTATTGATACCGGGCCTGGCTTCGAGCCCCGAGGTCTGGACTTCGCTGGCCGCCCAGCTGTCTGCGCAGCACCGCGTGCATCTGATCGACATCGCAGGGTTCGCCGGCCGCGCACCGGTCGCGGACGCGGCGCCGCTGGCGTCCAGCCTTGCCGAAGCCCTGGCCGCCTATATCGCCCGCGAGGGGCTTTCGCCGCCCGCCGTGGTGGGCCATTCGCTGGGCGGCGAGGTCGCCCTGATGCTCGCGGCGCGGCATCCGGCGAGGGTAGGGCGGCTGGTCGTGGCCGATGCGCTGCCGTTCTACAGCCTGCTGTTCACTCCGGCGGCGACTGTAGAAACCGCTGCGCCCGGCGCGCGCGCGTTGCGTGATGCATGGCTCGCGGCCACGCAGGAACAGCTCGCCGCCATGCAGGAAGCCGGCGCCGCGCGCCTGGCCACCGGCGCCAGCAGCCGCGCAGCCGTCAGCCGCTGGGGGCGCGACTCCGACCGCCGGACGGTGGCGCAAGCCGCCTACGAATTGGCGATCACCGACCTGCGCCCCGAATTGGCCAGGATCACGGCGGCTACCACCGTCATTTATGCCCATCATCCCTCCTATGGAGCGGTGGAGTCGGTCGATGGCGCGTTTGCGGCCGCCTACCAGGGCCTGGGCCATGCGCGCCTGGTGCGCATAGACCACAGCCGCCACTTCGTGATGCTGGACCAGGCCGAGCGCTTCAATGCGGCGGTGGTTGAGGCGCTGCGCTGAATTTTTGAACCCAGCCGAATGTAGGCCAGAACCGGCCTGCGGCGGGTGCAGCGCAACGCGCCACATCGAAATGTTCCGACCGGCAGTCAAGACCTTGATCGGTAGTGCGCCGCTTTGAACCAAGCCGTTGTTGGCGTGACGACGCGCTTCTTCACCGGCATGCTGGTCAGGCCTATGCAGGGTCACGGCGCATGAGTTCGAACCAGGCCATGCGGAAGCAGCTAGTGGTTCTTCCCTTGTCCGTGCCTTGCCGGCTATCGACAATGCCAGCAGAGGGAGACAAGACATGAATCTTTTAGCAGCTGCGTCGCGCGGGTTCGCATTGGGAATCCTGTTGCTGGCAACCAGTTGGGCGAGTGCCTTTCAAATCGGACCTCTGGGGACTCAACATGAGGAACGCCTGACCAACGAGCCCAACTCCACTCTGGCGCGCATCGCTGGAACCTTGGGCGTTCTGATCAAAACCCCTGTCCATGAAGAGATAACCCATCTTGGCAAGTGGTGCGGTGGAGAGCACATCAACCTCGCCACCGATACCTACTGCAGCGGCCGCGACGTGGGAGTGGCATCGCCCTATGTCATATACGGGGTGCGGTGGAACGACTTGCCGCCGTTTCGGCTGGAAGAGGGTCAGGGCAATTGCGACTACATGGGACACAAGAACGTCTGTAAACCGCAGACCATCCGCTTCTCCACCCAGCCCGCATGCTGGCACTGCCTCTTCAAGGATGCGGAACGCAAAGCCCGCACCAAGGCCATTGTGGGATGCAACAAGACCGCCAACAGCATCCAGGGAAACCTGATGACCCGGTCGCATTTTGGCGACTTGCAGTTTCTTCACGGCATGGCGCATGCGGCGGATATCCACCCTGTAGACACGCGGGCCGAGATCCTCGACTGGCTGGAGTTCGCGTGGAAAGTGTCGTCCAAGGAAATACTCCCATCCACCTATCTGAAGAACATCGACAATCCGACCATCCAACGGCATTTCGGCTGCACCGAATGGAAGGTCGTCGACCTTTACCTGCTGGGCCGACAGGATTCCGCCAGTGGTCTGATCCACCAGATTCGCGATATCGCTTTTGGCTCGGTGCTGCATACCGTCCAGGACTCGTTTGCGGCCGCCCATGCCGAGCGCGAGCCGCAGCCTGGAGCCGAGCAATGCGAAGGCTCGGCTTTTGTGAGCCCCGCACCTATCGTGGAGTTTCATTCCTATGGTGCACAAGATGGTGCGCTGCATGATCACGACGACAGTCGAGAAGCCATGACCGCGGTGGCGCAGGACCGCTGGCCGGAGGCTGTGCAGGTGACGCGCAATCTGTTCGAACTGCAATCCGACGGGGCAAAGTGGGCCGATGCGAGCAGCTATCTGCAATGCGTCTTTACGTTGAGCGAGCGGCGCAGAAGCTCCTCGCCAGGCGAAACCTACCGTCGTATCGACAAGCCTTGAGCGTAGGCGCCACCCCATCCCTTTACGTGGACCGGCCCACCGCCTTGGCTTCAAGCTTTGGATAGCCGTCCACGGCAGCCGGCACCAGCAGCGGCAGCGCCACCAGCGCGCAGGCGCTGGCGGCCAGCCACACCAGGGTCCAGCCCTGCAGCGTGAGCAGATGCGGAATGGAAAAGGGCGTGACAAAGCACACCAGGAACACGCTGGTGTTGGCCATGCCCAGCGCGGTGCCGGCGCGCGCCGCGCCCGCCAAGGTGGCCAGTTCGGTGTAGGCGACGCCATGCCAGGCCGAGACGCAGACCCCGCTCAGGCCCAGCAGCACGACCAGCGCGGTGCGCAGCGCCCATGCGTCGGCGGCCTGGCTGCCGGCAGCCAGCACCAGCGCCGCGAGCGCGGCAAACAGGCCGGCGCTCAGCAGGCTGCAGGCGCGCAGATAGGCCGGCCGATTGCGCCGGCGGTCGGTCCAGCGGCCGCTCCACACGCGCATCACCATGGCGCCGATCTGGGTGAAGACCATGGTGGCCGTGACCAGCCCCAGGCCCACATGGCCGAAGTCGTGCAGGAAGACGGTGCCAAAGGACAGCACGGCAAACTGCGGCGCGCACAGAATGCCTATGCCCAGCACGATGCGCCAGACGCGCGCGTCGCGCAGCGGTCCGCCCTGCGAGGCAGCCTGGGCGCCGGCGCCGGCGCGCGGCGCGCTCGCTGCAGGCTCGTGCACCCAGGCCCAGGCCAGCAGCGCGCCCAGCGCGCACAGCGCCGCCAGCAGGCAGTAGAGCGCCGCAAAGCCCCAGTGCAGCGCGACAAACGGCAGCGCCAGCGCACCGATGGCGCCGCCCAGCGGCACGGCGGTCTGGCGCAGGCTCATCGCCAGCCCGCGCTCGCTGGCGTCAAACCAGGTCATCACCGCCCGGCCGCTGGCGCCGTTCACGCTGCCGCCGAGCAGCCCGACCAGCAGCAGCCCGGAGGCCAGCATTCCCAGGCCGGGAACCTGGCGCGCGCTCGGCGCCGCCCACAGCGCCATGGCCAGCAGCGCCAGCGCGGTGCCGCCCAGGCCGGTGAGCAGCACGGGCCGGTCGCCCCAGCGGTCGGTCAGCATGCCCCAGGGCAGCTCGCTCACGGCGATGCCCAGGCCCATCAGGCCCAGCACCAGGCCCAGCGTGGCATTGTCAAGCTGGTAGCCGGTGCGCATCAGCACCGCAGTCATGGGAATGCCGCTGAAGGCCACGGAGAACGCCGCGTTGGCGGCAACTCCCGCGGCCAGCACTTTCCAGCGGTGGCGGGGTGGATACGGCGAAGAAGAAGTCGATGGATTCATGGTGCATCGCAGTCTCCGGCGTTTCAATGGTTTTGAAAATCAGAAAGTAATTGACCTATCATCCTGAAAAACAGGACTGTCAACAGGACCCGCAAATGAGCCAGGTGATGTTCGATCTCGACGTGCTGCGCACGTTTTCCACCGGCATGGCGCTGGGCAGCTATGCGCGCGCGGCCGACAAGCTGGGCCGCTCGACCTCGGCCGTGAGCGCCCAGCTCAAGAAGCTCGAGTCGCAGGCCGGCACGGCGCTGTTCCGCAAGCAGGGCCGGGGGCTGGCGCTGACCGATGCCGGCGAAACCCTGCTGGCCTACGCGCACCGCATGCTGGAGCTCAACGACGAAGCCGGCGCGGCCCTGCGCGGCGCCGACCTGCAGGGCTGGGTGCGGCTGGGCCTGCAGGAAGACTTCGGCGAGACGCTGCTGCCCGCGGTGCTCGGGCGCTTTGCGCGCGCCCATCCCAAGGTGCGCATCGAAGCCTGTGTGGCGCGCAGCAGCGAGCTGCGCGAGCGCCTGGAACTCGGTCAGCTCGATCTGGCCTTGGCCTGGGACGCGGGCGACCAGCCGCTGTCGCCCTACGCCGAGCGCGTGGCGCGGCTGCCGCTGCTGTGGATAGGCCCGAGCGCGCCCGAGCGCGTCGACGCCCCCTGGTGGAGCGAGCGCGAGCACCGCGCCCCCGGCAGCCGCAAACCCGCAAGCAAGGAGCCGCTGCCGCTGGTCATGCTCGACGCACCATGCCCGCTGCGCGAGATCGTCACCAGCGCGCTGGACCGCGCCGGACTGCCCTGGCGCCGCGCCTTCGGCAGCGCCAGCCTGGCCGCGCTCTGGGCCGCGACGTCGGCCGGACTGGGCCTGACGGTGCGCACGCCTTTCGGGCTGCCCGCGCAGGTGCGCACGCTTGATCGCGGCGTGCTGTCGCTGCCCGCGCTGCCGCAGATCTCGCTGGTGCTTTACCGCGCCCAGGCGCACTCCGAGGCGCCGGCAAGCCGGCTGGCGACGCTGCTGATGGAAGCGGTGCGCCAGCATGTGGGCCCGTTGGCAAGCCAGGCCGATTGAGTCGGGCTGGGGCTTTGCTGCTGGCGCTGGGGGCCGGTGCTTGCGCCGGCTGCAGGCAGTTGGGCAACGAGGTGTTCAATGCCCGGTTGCGGCCGCGTTGCCGCTGCGCGCTGCGCCCGGAAATCCATGGCGGCGGGCAGACTTGGCAATTGCCCACGCCACCATCGCCAGGCAGACCAGGGCCCAGGGAAACGCCTTCGGTCCCCAGCTGCTCAGCAGGACGCCGCCCAGCATTCCGGCCGCGGCAATGGCGCTGTTCCACACCACCACATTCATCGACAGCGCCACATCGGCGCCGTCGCCTGCGGCGTCGGCCAATGCGGTCTGCAGCAAGGTGGCCGCGCCGCCAAAGCTCACACCCCATGCGGCCACGCCGAGGTAAATCGCCAGGGGCACGTGAGCCCAGCCGGCGAACACCAGGCCCACGGCGCCAAACGCCGCCAGACTGACCAGCACCGAACGGCGCAGATGGCGATCCACGGTCTTTCCGGTGATGGCTATGCCCAGCAGCGCCGCCGCGCCGAACACCAGCAGCACCAGGTCCACGCGTTCGCCCAGGCCGGCCTGGGCGACAAAAGGCGCGACATAGGTGTAGAGGATGTTGTGGGCCAGCATCCAGGCAAGCACCACTGCCAGTACCTCTCGCACGCCCGGTGTCGCGAGCACCTTGCGCAGCGGCAGACGCTGCGCTGCGGATTGGCCGGGGTAGTTCGGCACCTGGGTCAGCACCCAGACGATCAGGACCACAGTCAGGCCCGACATGATGCCGAAGGCGCTGCGCCATCCGACCAGCGCGCCCATCCATGTGCCCAGCGGCACCCCCAGCGACAAGGCAATGGGAGTGCCCAGCATGGCAAGCGCCAGCGCCTTGCCTTGCTGGTGCGGCAGGACCATGCGGCGTGCATAGGACGCCAGCAGGCTCCAGGCAAGTCCGGCGGACGCACCCGCGAAGAACCGTGCCAGCAGCGTCAACGCCACATGCGAGGACAGCGCGGTAACGGTGTTGAACAGGAGAAAGCCAACGATGGACAGCAGCAAGGCGTTGCGGCGCTGCCAGCGCTGGGTGGCAATGGTCAAGGGAATGGCGGCAATCACCGAGCCCAAGGCGTAGGCGGTGACCATCTGGCCGGCCATGGCCTGCGAGATGCCCAGGCCCAGGCCGACCTGGGGCAGCAATCCCGCGGGCAGGGTCTCGGTCACGATGCAGATGAAGCCGGTCATGGCCAGGGCCAGGAGCGCGGCGACAGGCAGGCCTGCCGCAGGTTGCTGCGCCGGCAGGGCGCAGGGGACGGAAGGTGACAGGCGGTTGGAATCCATGGAAAATCCTACATATATAACGATCGGTACAAATGTAGTCGCAGGCAAATCGGCTTGTCAACGACTTTTGTACCGATTAGTATTGAACGATGTTTTCAGGAGATGCCACATGGCCCAGATGGGACGCCCGCGCACGTTTGACCGAGACCGGGCCATTACCGAAGCCATGCACCTGTTCTGGGAGCATGGCTACGATGCGACTTCGCTGGCGCAGCTCAAGGAGGGCCTGGGCGGCGGCATTTCCGCGCCCAGCTTCTATTCCGCCTTCGGTTCCAAGGAAGCGCTTTTCCAGGAATGCGTGACGCGCTATCTGTCCACGCACGGGCGTGTCACGGCGCCGTTGCAGGATGCGTCACTGACGCCCAGGGTGGCCATAGAGACGGCGCTGCGCCAGTCCGTCGCCATGCAGTGCGAGCCAGGCCATCCGCGCGGCTGCATGGTGGCCTTGGGGGCGCTGAGCGCGCCATCCGTGGCCAGTGCGGACGTGGCACGCGCGCTGGATGCATCGCGGGCACGCACCCGGGCGGGGTTTGTCGAGTGTGTGCAGCGCGGCATCGCCAGCGGCGAGCTGCGCCCGGACACCAGCGCCCTGGCCCTGGCTGCGGTGTTTGACAGTTTCCTGTCGGGGGTCTCCATCTCGGCAAGGGACGGCGTGGATGCGGCGGTGCTGGTCGCCGCCATTGACCAGGTCATGCGCTTGTGGGATGGGGCCAGGCAAATGACCTGACCGAGTCAAGCCTGCTGCATGCGCTTGGGTGCTGATGCACTGGCTGGTGGCGCTGAAGCAGTGGGCCGTTGCGCCTGAGCCAGGCAAGGCGCGGTAAGCGTGCAAATTTCTTATCCGTGCCCACCCGCTGTCAAAAACGACACGACCTGTCCAACCCGGCCAGCACACTACAACTTCGATTGGCTCGCTGAAGGTTGCAGATGTTCTGGATCGCTATTTTTGGGTTTTTTCTTGTCTGGATGTTGACAAAATTCGGTGTCTTGTCTGCAACCGTCGGCATATTGGCTATGGTGATCAAGCTGCTCCTGATCGTGCTGTTGATCGTAGCAGTTGCTGCAGCCTGGTTCTGGCTGCGCAAGAAAAATCCAGGCGCTTCTGCCAAGCAATGACAGGCATCATGTATGGCTGAAATGAATAACAATATCTGGGGTCTATCAGAGGCCACACCGGGAGTCCAGCAAGAGCAGTTGCCCATGGCGCAGGGGCAGCACGACACCATCGCCTATCGACTCTCACAGATCTTGATCAAACTGAACCAGGGCGATCACCTCGACCCCGCTGAATTGGCCGAGGAATTTGGCACACATGTTCGCACCATCCAACGTGACCTCAAAGTGCGCCTGGTGTACTTGCCCCTGCTTAAAACAAGGGGGAGGTATCACCTCGAAGCCGCCTACCTTGGCAAGCTGAAATTCAGCGATATTGAACGTTTCGCTGCGCTGGCCGGAGTCAGAGGATTGTTTCCATCGATGGACCGGGACTTCCTGAAAGACTTGCTGGGCCAGCCGGTTCAGGCGCCATGGTTGGTGCGTGGTCATCATTACGAGGACCTGTCCACCCACGTCGGTGTATTCAGTCAATTGGAAAAAGCCGTCATTCAGAATCGGGTGCTCCATCTCGATTTGTTCAAGGACGGTCAGACCAAAACCTACCTTGACGTCCAGCCCTACCGCTTGCTCAACACCAAAGGCATTTGGTATCTGGCAGCGGTGCATGACGGCAGGATCAAGACCTTCGGTGTCGGAAAAATCAGGTCTGTTCAGGTGCAGGCCCAGGATTTTTCGCGTGATGCCAGCGTAGAGGCGGCCATTCAAACCGAGGAAGGCATATGGCATTCACCGCAGCCCCAAAAAGTGCTTTTGGCCGTGGCGCCTGCAGCCGCGGAGTACTTCAAACGCCGACAATTGATTCCCCACCAGAAGATCGTCAGTGAAGCAGCGGACGGTGCGCTGACGGTCGAAACCATAGTGGGGCATGCCAATCAGATATTGCCCATTGTCAGGTACTGGATACCGAGTGTGCGAATCCTGTCTCCCGAGGATTGGCAGGAACAGTTGCTTGATCAGCTTTCCAGCTATTCGAATGGCTCGGCGTCAGGCCGCGATGCCGACTTTGCCGAGCAACGGAAAGCGCGCACATGAAGAGGAGGGTGCTGGATTTTTTCAACCGAGAGCGTCATGCAGACATATCTGCTACTGGTGACCAGCCATGCGCGTTGACAGGTGCCGAATGCCGTTGATTTTGCTACCCCTTTTTCCATCCTGGGCCTATCGATTTACAGAGTCCAAATGAACGATTTACCAACGCCTAGAGAGTCAACGAACTCCTTGGATAACGTGCCAACGCCCGAAGGGATGTGGACCAAGACCGCCGCATTCCTCAAATCGTTCTTTCCTGCCGAGCAGGGAATGGGGGGGCCGAAAGAGCCAAAAGAGTCTTGGCTTGAGCCAGTGCTTGCTTCGGTGGACACGCCCGTCGCCTCCCTGGTCGATTTCAACAAGCTGCCTGATTTGGCATTCAGGCGCGAAGTGCTTGATTGGCGCGATAACTTTCACGCCGCCGTAACGCTCACCGTTGCGCGGTTGGAGGATTGCTTCATTCAGCAGATGCAGGCCGATCTCGACAATGTGAGCCTGCTCAGGAAAGTGCTTGCTCGACCTTCGGATGAAATCTTGCAGGACAGTTTTGTTCGCATCGTGCGTCTGCCGTTGATTGCAGTCCTGCGCAAAGAAGAGAACAAGCTCAATGCAATTGCTCAGAAATGGGATCATTTTGCCAAGGTCGAGCTGGTTTTTGACACCTGCAGACTGAATGCAGAGTGCGCCAGCCTCCATGACATTGGCTTCAAGTTTTCGAAAAAGAACCTGATCTTGTCGCGAATACAGACATTGATGCTCGGACCTGCCGGAATAGCCGAGCACTTTCGCGATCAAGGGATGCATCTTTCAAGAAAGCTGTTGGAGACAAAGACATCATGATGAGCACCATACCCTTCGAGATTTCGGCGGAGCTTTTGGGCCGCGTCGCTTCAGGCGAGCTGGTTCGATACGGGACGATTCTGAAAGACTCGGTGACGGGACAAATCGTTCGACATGTGCAGGAAACGGGCGTAGCACAGTCGGTTCTGTCCAATTTGGCTTCCGGCCCTTTTGCGCCCATTTCCATGACGGCTGATGTGCTCAATGCCGGAGCGAGCATCTACACCGGCGTGAAAATCAACCAGCTCCAGGCGATGATGGGCATGCTGCAATCACTGCAGGTTGCGACCTTGGGTGTTTCGCTGGTTGGCGTCGGGGTCAGCGTTGCGGGCTTCTACCACATGAACAAGCGTTTCACCTCGCTGGAGCGGCGCATGGAGCATGTGGGTCAAAGCATACGGTCTGGATTCGAGAGCTTGGGCCACCGAGATCTGCGCAGGCAGCTGCATCTCACCAAAAGTCTCTTGCAGCGCGCGCAGCAGGCAGCGGCCCTGTCCCATCCTCTGACTGAGTATTCGGAGGTCGCCGCTGGGCTGGCTGACCAAGCCGCCTTCTTCAGCGGCGAGATCGATCACATGGTCAACACCAGCGGGTCAATGGACGCAGATGTATTTTGGCAAATGACGCAGATGCTGATGCTCTGCAACAGTGTTCGCATCGACTGCCGCATTCGGACCAATGAGTTGCGGTATGCCCTGCTTGTCTCGGAAGCGGTCTCGTCCAATTACAGCGATCTGTTTACTCAATTGACGCCATTGTCATTCGGTCCTGCGGTCGATCAAGGCTTGGCAACAGTCAGGGTGCTGCGCGATGCCTGCGACGCCGCCGCAAGCAAGCCCTATCTGATTGACTATTTGCACACCCAACGGATCGGAGGCGGTGATTACATCGAGGCGATAGAGCATGAAAAGAACAGTCCATACCTCCTGTTGAAAACCGCCCATTGATGCAATACCCCCCACTTGCCATGCAACTTCCCCTGCACATCATTGACGCCTTCACCTCGGAACGATTCAAGGGCAACCAGGCCGCGGTGGTCTTGCTGCAGGCATGGCTGGCCGACCCTTTGCTGCAATCCATTGCTGCCGAGAACAATCTGTCCGAAACCGCATTCCTGGTCTGGAGCGCCGAGCGTTCTGCATTCGAGATCCGCTGGTTCTCGCCGCTCAAGGAGATTGCGTTCTGCGGCCATGCGACGCTGGCCAGCGCGTTTGTGCTGTTCGAGGCCGATCCGGCGCGCGGCGTCATTGCATTCTGGGCCGCGGCCGTGGGCCAGGTCAGCGCCACGCGGGAGCCCGGCGGCCGCATACGCATGAGCTTCCCGCGCCGCGATGCCCGGGTGCTTGACGAGCCGCCGGCCGCGCTGCTTGAAGGCCTGAGCCCGGCGCCATCGGCCTGGCTCGTGAACCAGCAGGCCTATATGGCGGTGTACGAAACCGAGGCCGAGGTGCGCGCCGTCACGCCCGATCTGCAGCGGCTCAAGACGCTGGGCCCGCTGGACGTGGTGGTCACAGGGCCCGCGGCTGCGGGTGCGTTCCATGATTTCGTCAGCCGCTATTTCTGGCCGGCCAACGGGGGCGACGAGGATCCGGTCACGGGCTCCATCCATGCGGCGCTGGCGCCTTACTGGGCCGTCAGGCTGGGCCGCAATGAACTGGTCGCGCACCAGGCGTCGCGGCGCAGCGGAACGCTGTTTTGCGAAGTCACCGCGTCCAGCGTCGAAGTGGCCGGACATTGCGTGCGCTATCTGACGGGCACCATCACCCTCTAGCCACGCCTGCCGGCGCGCTCAGCTGGCAAACTCCGCGAGCACCTGCAGCACGCTGTCCACCGCCAGATTCGGAGCCTGCAAGTAGCGGTGCGCGACGGCCATGGGCCGCATCAGTTGCGGCGAAAGATGGCGTATCTGCACATCGGCGGCATTGCGCTGGTCCTTGACTTCCTCCAGCGGCAGTATGGCCGCGCTCTGGCTGGCCGCGGCCAGGCTCTTGAGCGCGCCAGGGTAGCTCAGCGTCAGAAAGGGGCGCGGGTTGAAACCCGCCTGGCCGAACCAAGCGGCAATCAGGCCGTGCATCTGCGTTGCCGGCGCAAACGACGCCCAGCGCCGGCCGGCCAGCCATTCGGGCGTGACCAGCTCGGGCGCG
This sequence comes from Comamonas sp., assembly GCF_036666375.1. GTDB lineage: Bacteria > Pseudomonadota > Gammaproteobacteria > Burkholderiales > Burkholderiaceae_C > Comamonas. Next base: position 33,060 of record NZ_JAVWWA010000049.1, read on the forward strand.
TCCCAGGAGGAGGGCAGCAGCACCACCATGGGATCGTTGCGCCAGGGGATCAGCCGGATGTTCGCCACCGCCGGCTGCGGACTGGCGACGATGGCGATATCGAGCGTTGCGGCCCTGAGGCGCTGCATGGCTTCGGCCGAGCCCACGGCTTCAAGCTTGACTTCCACGCCCGGGCTGCGCTGCGTCAGCGCTTCGAGCATCAGCGGCAGCAAGCGCGTGCTGACGCCGGCCGAGACGCCCACTTTCACCAGCCCTTCAAGGCCCATGGCGCGGCGCTGCACCAGGTCGATCAAGTCGTCGCTGGCGGCAAGCAGCTTGCGCCCTTCGCTCACCAGCGCGTCGCCGGCCAGCGTCAGTTCCGCATGCCTTCGGCCGCGGATCAGCAAGGCCGCCTGCATGCGCGATTCCAGCTCCTTGATATGCAGGCTCACGGTGGGCGGTGCCAGATGCAGGGCCTGGGCGGCGGCGGCAAAGGTGCCCAGATCGGCAATGGCAATGAGGGTCTGCAGTTGGTCGAGGTTCAAATTACGCATCAGGAATTATGAATTCAAGCGTCATTCAATTCAACTTTACAGAGGTCAGGTGGGGCGCGAGCATAGCGCCATGCCCGATCAAAACCAATGCACCGATGCCAGCGCCGCACCACCACCGCAGGGGCCCGCAGCCCGCCTGCGCAACGGGTGGCAGCGCGCGCTGGACGTTCTGGCACGCGCGGAAAAACGCATCCTGGAGAACTTCCGCGTTCCGCCCCATGGCGGCTGAAAGCCTGCGTCCTGCGCTGGCGCTGTCAACGAAAGATGAAAACATGACCGATATGAAAGAACTGCTCAGAAGCCTCCCCTCCCTTCCCGGTCCCTATGTGCCGTTTGACACGGCGCAGGCGCCCGCGCAGCCCGAGCCGCTGTTCGCGCAATGGCTGCAGGCGGCAATCGATGCCGGCATACGCGAGCCCCATGCGATGACGCTGTCCACGGTGGATGGCGACGGCTGTCCCGATGCGCGCGTGCTGATTCTGAAGAACGTCGATGAGCACGGCTGGCATTTCGCGATCAGCCGTGCCAGCCCCAAGGGCCGCCAGATCAGCGATTCTCCGCAGGTGGCGCTGACCTTCTACTGGCCCGCGCTGGGCCGGCAGGTGCGCATCCGCGGAACGGCGCACGACATGGGTGAGCAGACCAGCAGCGCGGATTTTCTGGCGCGCCCGCTGGGATCGCGCGCCGGCGCGCTGCTGGGCCGGCAAAGCGATGTGCTTGAGTCGCCGCAGGAGCTGGAAGACGGGCTGGCGCGCCAGCTGCGCCGCCTCGAGCAGCAGCCTGATGTGCTGCCGGACAGCTGGGTCGTCTATGCGGTCAGGCCCCGGGAGATCGAGTTCTGGCAGGGCAACGAGCAGCGCCGGCATGTGCGGCTGCGCTATCGCCGCGCGCCAGACGCGTCTTGGTCTAAGGAGCGGTTGTGGCCGTGATCTGCGCGCGGGCCAGCCCCCTGCCGCGGCGAAGCCGCGCGCCAAGCCGGGCAAGGAAGAACGCCGCCGCCGCGGCGCCCAGCGCGATCGCCGCCGCGACATAACCTACGCTGCTAGTGCCCCAGGCGGGGATGGCCAGCGCGCCGACCATGGCGCCCAGGCCGATGCCGGCATTCGCGGCCGAAACATTGAGCGTGCCGGCCAGGGCCTGGGCATGCGATGCGGCCTTCATCACGCGGATCTGGCAGATGGGATACAGCGCGGTGTTGGCCACGCCCCAGAGCGCCAGCGCCATGCCCAGCCAGAATCGGTTGTCCACGGCGGCCATGCTCCAGGCCATGCCCAGGGCCAGCAGCACGCTGCACAGCGCGGTCACGGCCAGCGGTCGGTGGTCGGCCCAGCGGCCGCCCAGCCAGTTGCCAAGCAAGCCGACCGCGCCAAAGCCCATCAGCCACCAGCCCACCTGCGCCTTGGGCACGCCCGCGGCGCTCTCCAGCGTATCGGCAAGATAGGTGTAGGCGGTGAACATCGCGGTGAACACCAGCACCGACAGCGCCACATTGGCGACAAACAGCGGATCGCGCAGGATGCGCAGCTGCTCGCCCAGGCGCAGGCGCTGCGGCGAGCGCAGCGCCGGCATGCCCCACTGCAGCAGCAGGGCCACCAGCAGCGACAGCGCGGCCAGCGCCCAGAACGCCACGCGCCAGCCCACGGCCTGCGCTGCCAGCGTGCCCAGCGGAATGCCAAACAGCATGGCCGCCGAAATGCCCAGATAGACCGACGACACGGCCCGGCCGGCGCGCTGCGGCCCCGCGAGCTGGGCCGCGGTTTCGCTGGCCGTGCCCCAAAACACGGGCAACGCGAGCGCCGGGATGAAGCGCGCCAGCGCCAGCACCCAGAGGTTGGGCGCCAGCGCGGCCAGGGCGTTCGCGCCCGCGAAGATCAGCAGGATGGCGACAAACAGCCGCTTGCGCTCGATGTGCGCGAGCCAGGCCGTGAGCAGCGGCCCGCACAGCATGACCGTGAAGGCAAACAGCGTGACCAGCAGCCCGGCTTGCGAGATCGAGATCGACAGGTCGGCGGCCAGCGCGGGCAGCAGGCCGACAATCAGGAATTCGGTGGTCACCAGAATGAAGGCAGCGGTTGCCAAAATGGCAATTGCCAAGAAGCTTGTCGCGCGGGGCGCGGCAGAGGAGGGCGAGAGGGCGGGGTGCGTGGTCACAGGGGGGTCTCAGGGTTTCCGCGAGCTTAGCTGTGAACAAAATTCCTATCTCGGGAGAATTTTCCATACACTCTGGACCCCATTTCCAGAATTGATTGCTTCATGCATCCCTCCGAACGCCTCAAAGGCCTGGAAGCGTTTGTCGCCACCGCCGATGCCGGCAGCTTCACCGCCGCCGCCGAACGCCTGAACCTGACCAACTCCGC
>NZ_JAVWWA010000050.1:0-35411 GCF_036666375.1 Comamonas sp.
AATACCGGCCTGTCACGCCGGGGGTCGCGGGTTCGAGTCCCGTCCACTCCGCCATAATTTGTGGATCGACTTTATGTTGGTTTCGCTGATTACGATAAAGGCACTGTGCTTCGCACAGTGCCTTTTTTCGTTGGGCTGGCGTTTTCTCAGCGAAGTCGTTTTTCCTGATTGTGTCCAAGGATGAATGGCTTTTCCAGGGAGATGTTCAGTCATCCGGCCGCATGAAAACCGGCCCCTCGACAGGCTCAGGGCGAACGGGGATAGGATGAGCGAATAAACCCGATCAGGGCGCAGTGAATAAGCCCGTTCGGGCTGAGCTTGTCGAAGCCCGGAAATCGGCAGCCGGTACGGATGCTCCGTGATTTTCCGGGCATTCCGACAAACTGGGTCAGCGCCAAACGCTCAGCAAATGCCCGAAAGCAATTCCTCAAACAGCATTTCTCCCCCCATCTGCCCGCCCTTGAGCATGATTTCCAGGCCATCGAGCGCCAAATCGTCGCTGTGCAGCCGGCACAGCGCCACGCCGGGAGCCAGTTGCGCCTGATAGGACAGGCCCCAGGCGTCCAAAGCCTGGACCGCATGGCTCGATGTATCGCCGCCGGCCACTCCCAGGCGCTTGATGGGCGCCAGTTTCAGCACCTGCGCCAGCAGTTCGCCGCAGGCCAGGGCCAGTGCGCGCGCATCGGCGGGGGCATCCGCCGGGGCAATCTGCCCTTCGCTGGACGTACAGGCCAGCATATTTCTGCCTTGCTGCAGCTGCAGCGCAATTTTTTTCGCCATCTGCGCGCGGTAAGCCATGTCCTGGGCCAGCCGCGGCGCATCGAGCAACAGCTGTTCGTATGAGCTGGCTGCCTTGATCTGGCGTGCGGTCATGGGTGACAGGCTGCCGGCAAGCACCAGCACCGGGCCTTGCGCCGGCGCAATCGTGGCATGGGCAAGCAGGGTCTGCGGCGCCTGGCGTTGCCAATGCGCGGCCAGCGCCTGGACCACGCTGCTCGGACCGGCAGCCAGCAGCGGCTGCCGGCAGGCGCTTTGCCAGATCAGCCGGCCGACGATGGCCAGGTCCTGTGTATGCGCAATATCAAGCAGGACAACATCAGGTTGCTGCGAAATGAGCGCAGAAAGCTGCTGATCCAGCGCGGATTCCGATTGTTGATAGTCTGGATAGTCAAGCGAGGCCAGCTGCAGGCCTTGCTGGGCAAAGTGCAGGCGCAGATCCGCTTCATGCATGGGCGTGACCGGATGCCGGCGCATGGTGGGGTGGCGGTCTATGCGGTGCATGGCGGGGCCGGCACTCGCAAACAGATTGCCAAACACACAGTAGCGGCGCAGATTGGGCTGGCCGCCGACAATCGGCACGAAGGCATTGCGCGTGTGCGGCTGCAGCACGCGAATCGCGGTGCCGATGCTGCCGATATGGGGAGCGCTGTCAAAGGTCGAGCAGGTCTTGTAGTGCATGACCGGCGCGCCCAGCTGCGCGAACAGCCGGCCCACGGGTTCGAGCTCGGCCTGCATTTCGGCGGGTGTCATGGCGCGCGCCGCGCCCGCAATGCCCAGGCAGTCCAGCGGGCCTGCGCGCTCAAGCTGGGCGGCGCCGGGCAGGCCCAGAAACAGCAGCGTGCGCAGGCCGGCGCGCGCGGCCGTCGCCAGCGTGTCGGTGGCGCCGGTGAAATCGTCGCCGTAGTAGGCGATCTTCAATGCGGACGGCATGGCCAGCTCACTTGCCGAAAAAGGCCAGCGCCGCAGCCAGTTCGGGCGCCTGGCGCGCGTACTCGGAAAGCGCCACGCCGGCGCGTGCCGCGGCCCAGGCCTGGCGAATGCTGGCCACGCCCGCGGCCGGACCGCCCGGATGCGCCAGAATGCCGCCGCCCGACATGAACAGCAGGTCGTCGCTTTGCACCGCGGCCCAGGTCGCGGGCACGGTGCCGGCCCATTGGCCGGAGGAAAAGGACGGCATCACACGGTCATCGATTTCCGGCGTCAGCGGCGTGTAGCAATCCTGGGCCGAGGCAATGACTTCTTCATCGGGCTGGGAGAACTTGCCCTGCAAGCCGTGCACATGCATATGGTCCACGCCCGCGAGCCGCCACAGCGTCTGGTAGGCCTGGAACGACATGCCCAGCAGCGGATGGCGCGACAGCGCGCCATAGCCATTGCGGTGGCCATGCAGCGCGAGACCGGTGTGGCGGCGCAGCGTCTGCAGCGCCGAGAAGCCGCACCAGTTGAGGCTGGCCATCGCGCAACTGCCGCCTTCGCGCTCTATCAGGTCGGCATGGCGCTTCATCGCATCGGTTTCGTCGGTGATGTTGAAAGCCACCATCACATGCTTGCCGGTCCGGTCCTGGTGGGCGCGCACGGCCGCCATGACGGCGGGAACGCGCTGGGCCAGCGGGGCATGTACAGGGTCGGCACAGACTTCGTCATCCTTGATGAAGTCCACGCCGGCCGCGCACAGCCGCGCCACCAGCTCGGCACTCTGCTCGGGAGAGAAGCCGACATTGGGCTTAAGAATGGTGCCGACCAGCGCGCCGCTGGCCACGCCGGTGCGCTGGCGCGTTCCGGCAATGCCCACCTGGGGCAGGTCGAACTGCGCGCGGTAACTTGCGGGCAGTTGCAGGCTTTCGAGCCGCAGGCCGCTGGCTTCGCCCAGGTCGTAGAGATTGCCCGAGACGGTGGCGGCCAGCGTGGGCAGGTTGGCGCCCACATTGGCAACCGGAAACGAGATGCGCACGCGCGCGCGCCGCCAGGGGCCGGCGCGGCCCTGGCGCTCGAGCAGCGCATTGGGCAGGCTGGGCGCGTGCACAGATTCCAGTTCGTCAATGGACTCGACCGTGGCGCGCGCGCGCCGGCGCAGCGCATCGGTCTCGCCCTCGACGCGGGTGAAGGTGCCGCAGGACTGTTCGCCGGCCATCACTTCAGCGACGTGGGCAGGCGCCAGGGGCGTTTCAATCAGATAGGTGGCTTCGAAGCGGTCGGCAGTCATGGGGCGGCAGGCTCAGAGTTTGCTCAGGTCGGGGAAAGGGCGCACGGGGTCGCTGACGCCGTCCCAGGTTTCGGCCGAAGCGCGAATCAGGTCGAACATCTTTCCCTTGGGGCCGGCGACTTCCGACAGCTCGATCACGGTGCCGGGGTGGTACTCGGTGTCGAAGTAGATGAAGCGGCCGTTGGCGCCGACTTCGCCGCTCATCACCGGCTTGAAACCCTGGCGCAGCAGGCGCTCGAGGTCGGCGTCGTAGTTGCTGGTCCAGTAGGCAACATGCTGCAGTCCGGTGCGCCCGGCCTGCAGGAAGTCGCGGTACATCGAGGGCACGTCGTTGCGTGTCTGTATCAGCTCGACCTGCACGAAGCCCGAGTTGGCCAGCGCCACCGAGTTGTGCGGCGCGTGGGCCTCGCCGTTGTAGCGGTAGTTCTCGATCGGCACCTTGGGGTTGTAGAACCACGGGCCCACGCCCAGGGTCTTGCTCCAATAGTCCATGGCAGCTTCGATGTCGTGCACGACGTAGCCCAGCTGGCGAATTTCTCCAAAATGGCGGCTCATGTTTTTTCCGTGTAAGAGTGAGGTGAAGAAGCAGCGCGCGCGGCGCTTATTTGAGGAAGCCCGTGGAGATCCAGGGAATCGCCGCGACCAGCACCAGGCCGACCAGCAGCGCGGCCATGTAGCCGCCTATGTATTTCATGCCTTCGTTGGGGTCGACCTTGCTGATCGCGCAGGCGCCGTAGTAGCCCACGCCGATCGGCGGAGCAAACAGGCCTATGCCCATGGCGAAGATCACGACCATGGCGTAGTGCACGGGATGCACGCCGGCCTGCGCGGCGATGGGGAACAGCAGGGGCCCGAACAGCACGATGGCGGGAATGCCTTCGAGCACGCAGCCCAGCACGATGAAGGCAACGATGGAGATCGCCAGGAAGCCGTAGGCGCCGCCCGGAATGCCGGCCATCATCTGCGCCAGATCGGTGGAAAAGCCCGACTGCGTCAGGCCCCAGGCCATGGCCGTGGCGCAGCCCACAATGAACATGATGGCGCCCGACAGCGAGGCGGTTTCGATCAGCATGGGCTTGAGCCGGCGCCAGTCGAACTGGCGGTAGACCAGCAGCCCGGCAAGCACCGAATACACCACGCCAATGGTCGAGACCTCGGTGGCCGTGGCCACGCCTTCGACCACGGCCGCGCGGATCACGAAGGGCAGGGCGATCGCAGGCAGCGCGATCACGAAGAACCTGCCGATCTGGCGCTTGCTGTAGCGCGTCACGCCGCTCAGGTCTTCCTTGCGGTAGCGCCACCAGACGACGGTGCACAGGCACAGGCCCAGCACCAGCGCGGGCAGCATGCCGCCGGTGAACAGCGCGGCAATCGACACGCCCGTGACCGAGCCGATGGTGATCAGCACGATGGACGGAGGAATGGTCTCGGTCTGCGCGCCCGTGGCCGACAGCAGCGCCACCAGGTCGCCGGGCTTGGCGCCGCGCTTCTTCATTTCGGGAAACAGCACGGGCGCGATCGCCGCCATGTCGGCGATCTTCGAGCCCGAGATGCCCGACACCAGGTACATCGCGCCTATCAGCACATAGCTCAGGCCGCCGCGCACATGGCCCAGCAGGCTGGCGAGAAACTGGATCATGGCCTTGGCCATGCCCGTCATCTCGATCAGCGCGCCCAGGAAGATGAACAGCGGCACGGCCAGCATGATCAGGTGCGACATGCCTTCGTCCATGCGCCCGACCATCACCACCATGGGCGTGTGCGTGGTCAGCGCCAGGTAGCCGAAGGTCGCGAGCGCAAAGCAGAACGCGATCGGCACGCCCGAGAACACCGTGACCGCGACTACCACCAGGAAGAACACCACCAGGTTGAGCTTGCCCAGCGTGGCAAACACCGGCTGGGCCAGCCAGAACGCGAGAATGATTGCGGCCGTCGCGGCGACGGTGATGGCAATCTGGCGCATGGTGCATAGACGCAGCAGGCGCAGCACGGCAAACACGCCCATCAGGCCCACGCCCACGGGAATCGCCGAAGCGCGCCAGGCATTGCTGATTTCCAGCGCCGGCGTGACGATGAACGATTCCTCGTCGGCGTATTCGTAGGCCGGATGCATGACCATCACCAGAAACGCCAGCGCGGCGGCAATCGCCAGCGCCTCGAGCAGGCCGCGCGTCTGCGGGCCGACCTTGCTGACCAGCGCCGTCATGCGCATGTGCTCGCCGCGGCGCAGCGCCACGACCGCGCCCAGCATCGACAGCCACAGGAAGAAGATGGACGCGAGCTCGTCGGACCAGACCAGCGGCGCATGCAGCACATAGCGCGCGACCACGCCCGCAAACAGAATGACGATTTCCACCAGCACGATGGCCGCGGCAACGGCCTCGATCACCGCGCCCAGGCGCAGGTCGATGCGTCCGGCCACGCGGCTGAGCGGATTGGCCGGCGGCGCTTGGGGGTCAAGAGCAGGGGCGTGGGACATGAACGTAACTTTCTTCGGGGCAGGGCGAGGCCTGCGCGCAGGCGCGGGCATGGCGTTCGGGAGCGGGTCAGCGGGCAGCGACGGGCCGCCCGCGCGGTTCAGGCGAGCTTGCCTACCGTCTGTTCGAGCAGGCCCCAGGCTTCGTTGCCGAAGCGGCCTTTCCACTCGGCATAGAAGCCCGATTCGCGCAGCTTGGCGCGGAAGCTGTCGGCCGAAGGGCGGTTGATCTGCAGCCCCTTGGCCTGCAGGTCGGTGATCACCGAATCGTTGAGCTTCCTGATGTCTTCGCGCTGCTGCATGCCGGCGTCGTTGATGGCCGCGGCCACGATGGTCTTGAGGTCGGGCGGCAGGCGGTCCCAGGCGCGGCCGTTGGCGACAAACCAGTAGCCGTCCCAGATGTGGTTGGTCAGCGAGGCGAACTTCTGCACTTCGTAGAGCTTGGCGACCTGGATGATGGGCAGCGGGTTTTCCTGGGCGTCGACGATCTTTGTCTGCAGCGAGGAATAGACCTCGCTGAACTGCAGGCTTGCGGGCGCGGCGCCCAGGCCCTTGAACATCGAGATCGACAGCGGACTCACGGGCACGCGGATCTTCAGGCCGTCGAGGTCCCTGGCGCTGGCCACGGGTGCCTTGCTGCTGGTGGTCTGGCGAAAACCGTTGTCCCACATCTTGTCAAACGCGTACAGCCGCATCTTGCCTATGGCGGCGCGCACATGGGCGCCGAGCTTGCCGTCCATGGCCGACCAGACCTGGTTGTAGTCGGAAAACGCAAAGCCCGTGGCATTGATGGCCGCGACCGGCACCAGCGTGGCAATCACCAGGGCCGAAGGCGTGAAGAACTCTATGCCGCCCGAGCGCACCTGGGCCAGCATGTCGGTGTCGCCGCCAAGCTGGTTGTTCGGAAAGATCTTGATCTCGACCCGGCCCTTGGTTTCCTTGAGGATGCGATCGGCCGCCTCCTGGGCGCGGATGTTCAGCGGATGGGTCACTGGCAGGTTGTTGCCGTATTTGTACGAGAACTCCGCGGCGCGCGCGATCAGCGGAAAGCCGGCCATGCCGGTGGCGATGGACGCGGCGGGAACGGCGGACAGGCTGCGCAGAACGCTGCGGCGGGTGACTTCGGCCATGGTTGTCTCCAGATTTATTTTTGATGCGTTTTGATGCATCATTGGATGAAAGCCACGCAACGATAGGTGTTGAGCGGCGAGGCGTCAAATCATAAAAATGATGGGTTTTGATGTATGCGGGTTGACCCTGATGGATTGGAGAACTTGCCGCAGCGCGCGCGCGTGGCCGATATCGCGCGTGCCGCCAAGGTGTCGACCGCTACCGTGGACCGGGTACTGAACCGCCGTCCCGGCGTGCGCGATGCGACCGCGCAGAAAGTGCTCAAGGCCGCGGCCGAGCTCGACTACCTGCCCGAAACCGGGCTGTACGCGGCTCTCGCGGCCGCGCCCATGCGGCTGGGTTTTCTGCTGCCCGACGGCAACAACCGCTTCATCCGCATGCTGGGCGACACCGTGGGCTATTCGCAGGAGCATCTCGCGCCGTTCAACGTCAAATGCCGCAGCGAGCAGTTCGAGAGCTTCAACCCGCAGCAACTGGCCGCGCGCCTGCTGCGCCTGGGCGAGCGCTGCGACGGCATTGCGTTCATGGCGCTCGAGCACCCGGCCGTGCGCGAAGCCGTGGCACTGCTGGCGGAGCAGGGCGTGCCGACCATTACGCTGATCTCGGATCTTTCAGGCTCGCGCCGCGCGGCCTATGTGGGCCTGGACAACCGGGCCGCGGGCCGCACGGCGGGCTATCTGGTGGGACGTTTCATAGGCCCGGGCGCGCGCGCGGGCAAGGTGGCGCTGATTGCCGGCTCGCGCAGCTACAGCGCGCACGAGGAGCGCGAGGCCGGTTTTCTGCATGTGATCGAAGAGATGTTTCCCGCGCTGCAGGTGGTGGGCCTGCGCGAAGGCCATGACGATGCGCAGAAGAACTACACGCAGACCCGCACGCTGCTTGAGCAATACCCCGACCTGGCCGGCATCTACAACATTGGCGGCGCGTCCGACGGTGTGGCGCGCGCGCTCAAGGAAATGGGGCGCGAGCACAAGGTGGTGTTCATAGGCCATGGCCTCACGCCCGACACGCGCGCCATGCTGATTGACGGCAGCATGGACGCGGTGATCACCCAGAGCCCGCAGGCGGCGATGATGAGCTGCGTGCGCATCTTCACCAATCTGCGCGAGAAGCGCGATGCAATGCTGGGCGTGGATCCTGCGAAAACGCTGGTGATCTTTCGCGAAAACCTGCCTTAACTTCGTTAAAACACGCCATGCCTGTCAATCGGCATGGCACGCGGCAATCAGCGTGGCGCGAGGCGGATGGCGCCGTCGAGGCGAATGACTTCGCCGTTGAGCATGTCGTTCTCGAAGATATGGCAGGCGAGCTTGGCGTAGTCGCCGGGCGTGCCCAGGCGGCTGGGGAAGGGCACGCCGGCGGCCAGCGCGTCCTGCACTTCCTGCGGCATGCCGAACAGCATGGGCGTGCCGAAGATGCCGGGGGCAATGGTCATGTTGCGTATGCCGTTGCGCGCCAGATCGCGTGCGATGGGCAGCGTCATGCCCACAATGCCGCCCTTGGACGCGGAATACGCGGCCTGGCCGATCTGGCCGTCATAGGCCGCGACGCTGGCCGTGGAAATCATCACGCCGCGCTCGCCCGTGGCTTCGGCTTCGTTCTTGGCCATGGCTTCGGCGGCCAGGCGGATCATGTTGAAGCTGCCGATCAGGTTGACGGTGATGGTCTTGCTGAATACCGACAGCGCATGCGCGCCGTTCTTGCCCACGGTCTTCTCGGCCGGAGCGATGCCTGCGCAGTTGACCAGGCCCATGAGCTTGCCCAGCTTGGTGGCCTGATCGACGACAGCCTGGGCGTCGGCTTCGTTGCTCACATCGCAGTGCACGAACGCGCCGCCGATATCCTGGGCTACCGCTTGGCCCTTGTCATCCTGCATGTCGGCGATCACCACCTTGCCGCCCTTGGCCGCGAGCATGCGCGCCGTGCCTTCGCCCAGGCCCGATGCGCCGCCTGTCACGATGAATACCTTGCCTGCGATGTCCATGGTTTGTCTCCTTGATTGACGTTGACGTAAACGTCCATTATGGCGAGAAACCGCTGGCCGGCACTGTCGCTGGAGCTACGCAGGTGCCGCACACGCAAAAAAAAACCCGGCCAGAAGGCCGGGTTCGTTTGCTCGCGCTGCGCTATCAGTTGAAGCCCACGCGGTCCAGCATCTGCTGGACCTTGGTCATGTTGGCACCCACGGCGCTGATTGGAATGGTTTCGCTCTTGAACGGCTTGCCGTTGGTCATGGCCTTGAGCGCCGGGTTGTCGAGCTGCACGCCCTTGGCCGCGGGCCATTCGTTGTTGCCGTTGGCGAAGTAGTTCTGCGCCGCGGGGCTGGCCAGGTATTCCAGGAACTTGACCGCATTGGCCTGGTTCTTGGTGTGGCGGGCGATGGCGCCGCCGGCGATGTTCATGTGCGTGCCCCAGGATTGCTGGTTGGGGAACACCACGCCGACCTTGTTGGCCACGGCCACGTCCTCGGGCTTGTTCGAGCGGATCATGCGCGCCAGGTAGTAGCTGTTGCTCACGGCGATATCGCACTCGCCCGAAGCCACGGCCTTGATCTGGTCGGTGTCGCCGCCCTTGGGAGCGCGCGCCAGGTTGGCAACGACGCCCTTGAGCCAGGTTTCGGCCTGCTGCTCGCCCATGTGCTCGGTGATAGCACCGAACAGGCTCAGGTTGTAGGGGTGCGAACCCGAACGGATGCACAGCTTGCCCTTGAACTTGGGATCGGCCAGCGATTCGTAGGTCTGCACGTCCTGCGGCTTGACCTTGATCTTGTTGTAGACGATCACGCGGGCGCGGGTCGACAGGCCGAACCACGAAATGCCGCCGTCGGCCGCAGGTGCGCTGCGCAGATTTGTCGGAATCACGTCTTCCAGCACCTTGGAGCGGATCGGCAGGAACAGGCCGTCGACTTCGCCGCGGTACAGGCGTGCTGCGTCCACCAGCAGGATCACGTCGGCGGGCGAGGCCGTGCCTTCGGCCTTCAGGCGCGCCAGAATGCCTGCGTCGTCGGCATCGACGCGGTTGACCTTGATGCCCGTGGCCTTGGTGAAGCCGTCATAAAGCGCTTCGTCCGTGCTGTAGTGGCGCGCGGAGTACAGGTTGACCACGCCATCGGCATAGGCCGCGCCGGCTGCAGCCACGGCGCACGCGGCAATCAAGGTGTGAAGAATCTTGGACATGACAAATCAGTGTGAAATGGGATCGCTGGATAATACGCTAAACGCGAATTGTTCTTAATATTGTCCTTGCGCGCGGCCCGCTGCCTGCGCGCAGACGAAAAAAAGCCCGGCGCGAAGCCGGGCTTGAAAGGATCCAAGAAACGGGGGTTTCGAGAGGATCCAAGGAGACAACTGGTGGTTTTGGCTTTCACCAAAACAATGGAGTCATTATGCGGGTATTCCCTGGATTAGGGAATACCTCAGGCAAAAAAATTGCGCTCTATCAGCCTTGTTGCGTGCTGCTCTTGACAGCATCAACCACATTCTTCGACGCGTTCTGCAGGTTGGTCTGTGCCAGATCGGACGCCTGCTTGACAGCCTTCTGCACCGATTCGGCAGCGTTGTTGGCTGCCGAGAACGAGTTCTTCAGCATGGCAACCGCGGCTTCCGAGCCGGGAGGCGCGTTCTTGGTGGCGTTGTCGATCAGGTCACCCAGGTTCTTCTGGGCTTCGGCGGCGCGCGCTTCGACGGTCTGGGCGATGGCCGAGCCGGTGCCGTTGGCGATGTCGTACAGGCTGCGGCTGTAGGCGGCGGTCTTTTCAGCCAGAGGCTGGAACCACTGTGCCTGCAAGGCCAGCAGTTGCTGCGCATCCTTGACGCTCAGCAGTTGCTGGCTGTGGCTGGCGGCTTCCGACAGCGCGTTGCGCGAGGCGGTCACGTTCAGTTCGACCAGCTTTTCGACGCCGTCAAAGGCTTTCTGGGTCAGGCCGAACAGGGCTTCGAGGTGGGACTTCTGGGCGTTCAGAATGGCTTCGGGGGTCAGCGACATGTGATTTCTCCTTGGGTAGCGTTATGGAATGAACCAGGCTTGCGAGATATCTGCGCTGAGGGGCCCAAGGCCATGTTGCAGTGCAGCATAAGTGCGATTCTAGGCATTTCGCGCGGCGATGCAAGCCTTTTGTTGCATTGCAACAAATTTGTCGGGAATGCCCTGCGGACATGCTGCTGACATCTGGGCGAAGGCGACATGCGCACCCATTGATGTCTCGCGCATGACATTCGTGCGGCGCTTGCGGGGCCGGGCTGAATTAAGCTAGGCCCCAGCATTGCTTGACGAATGGGGAATCAATGGACAGGAATTCCGCCGCCGCCCGCCCGCAGCCGCAGGAGCGCGGCGCGTACCAGGCCTTCAAGACCATCACCACGCGCTGGTCCGACAACGACGTCTACGGCCATGTGAACAACGTCGTCTATTACAGCTGGTTCGATACCGCGGTGAATTCGCACCTGATAGAGCAGGGCGCGCTGGACATCGAACATGGCGAAACCATAGGCCTGGTGATAGAGACCCAGTGCAATTACTTTGCGCCGCTGGCGTTTCCGCAGACCGTGGAAGCCGGCATACGCGTGGCGCGCATCGGCAGCTCCAGCGTGCGCTATGAAGTGGGCCTGTTCGCCCAGGGCGTAGTGCTCACGGCCGCGGCCGGCCACTTCATCCATGTCTATGTGGACCGCGCAACGCGCCGGCCCTGTGCCTTGCCCGCGCGGCTGCGCGAAGTGCTCCAGGCCCTGACGGCGGCCTGAAACCGCCGCAAACCCGGGGAGGGATCGCCTACACTGTCGGCTGCCTGCCACTGCCAGCGGGGGAGCCGTTCCCTGTCTTGCCCATGATCATCACCAGTTTGCTCGACACCGACCTGTACAAGTTCACCATGATGCAGGTCGTGCTGCACCAGTTTCCGAGCGCGCAGGTCGAATACCGTTTCAAGTGCCGCAATCCGGGCGTGCAGCTGGCGCCGTATGTGAACGAGATCCGCGAGGAGATCCGCTGCCTTTGCGACCTGCAGTTCCGCGATGCCGAGCTCGCCTATCTCAGCGGCCTGCGCTTCATCAAGAGCGATTTCATCGATTTCCTGGGCCTGTTCCGTCTCAATGAAAAATACATTGAGGTGACTGCACTGCCCAACGGCGAGATCGACATCACGATACGCGGGCCCTGGCTGCACACCATCCTGTTCGAGATTCCGGTGCTGGCCATCGTCAACGAGGTGTACTTCCGCAACACGCAGAAGGTGCCGGATTTTCCCGAAGGCCGGCGCCGCCTCGAGGAAAAGATCATGCAGCTGCAGGCCCCGGGCCTGGAGCCGCTGAAGATCGCCGACTACGGCACGCGCCGGCGTTTCAGCCGTGCCTGGCACGAGGAAGTGCTGCGTGTGCTGTGCGCGCGCCTGGGCACGGGCGAGCGGCGCTCGGGTTCGAGCCGGCTCGAAGGCCAGTTCGCGGGCACGAGCAATGTGCTCTATGCGATGAAGCTGGGCGTGACGCCGCTGGGCACCATGGCGCATGAATACCTGCAGGCCTGCCAGGCGCTGGGTCCGCGGCTGCGCGACAGCCAGGTGTTCGGCTTCGAATCCTGGGCGCGCGAGTACCGCGGCGATCTGGGCATTGCGCTGTCGGACGTCTACGGCATGAGTGCATTCCTGCGCGATTTCGATCTCTATTTCTGCAAGCTGTTCGATGGCGCGCGCCACGACAGCGGCGATCCGTTCACCTGGGGCGAGCGCCTGCTCGAGCACTACCGCATCAACCGCGTCGACCCGCTGACCAAGACGCTGATCTTCAGCGACGCGTTGACCATTCCGCGCACCATCGCGCTGTTCGAGCGCTTTCGCGGGCGCTGCGTGCTGGCGTTCGGCATAGGCACCAATCTGACCAACGATCTGGGCTACGAGCCTTTGCAGGTGGTGATAAAGATGACGCGCTGCGCGGGCCAGCCCGTAGCCAAGCTGTCTGATTCGCCGGGCAAGAGCATGTGCGATGACGAGAAGTACCTGGCCTACCTGCGCCAGGTCTTCGAGATCGCTCCGTCGAACTGAAACAGGATTGCTTTCCATGAAACTCAAGCGTGCTGCGGCCCTGGCTGCATTCCTGGCCCTGCCTGGCTGGGCGCTGGCCGCTGACATCGACGGCAGCGCGCTGTCGGGCTGGTGGGGCGTTCCCTTCGCCGGCCTGTTGCTGTCGATCGCGCTGATGCCGCTGATTGCGCCGTTCTTCTGGCACCAGCACTTCGGCAAGCTCACCGCGGGCTGGGCGCTGGCCTTTTTGCTGCCGTTCGCGGCGCTGTTCGGCGTGGGCGCCGCGGGCGCGAGCCTGGTGCACGCGCTGCTGGCCGAATACCTGCCGTTCGTGATCCTGCTGCTGGCGCTGTTCACGGTCGCGGGCGGCATCTACATTCGCGGCAACCTGCGCGGCACGCCCGCGCTCAACGTCGCCATCCTGGCCACAGGCGCGGTGCTCGCCAGCTTCATGGGAACGACAGGCGCGTCGATGCTGCTGATACGGCCGCTGATACGCGCCAACGCCGGCCGCCGGCACACCGCGCATATCGTGGTGTTCTTCATCTTCATCGTCTCCAACGCCGGCGGCGCGCTCACGCCGCTGGGCGATCCGCCGCTGTTTCTGGGCTTTCTCAAGGGCGTCGATTTCTTCTGGCCGCTGCAGCATCTTTTCCCGCAGGCGCTGTTCCTGGTGGGCGCACTGCTGGCTTTGTTCTTCGCGCTCGACAGCTGGTACCTGCGCAGCCCCGGCGAATGCACCTTGCCCGCGGTCGCCGCGGGCGACAGCGCCGAACGTTTCGGTTTCGACGGCAAGGCGAATTTCGCGCTGCTGGGCGTGATCGTCGCGCTGGTGCTGCTCAGCGGATTCTGGAAGTCGGATGTGGTGTTCGACATCGCCGGCACGCCCGTGGGCCTGCCGGGCCTGGTGCGCGACCTGGGTCTGCTGGCCGTGGTCTGGGCCTCGCTGCGCATCACGCCCACGGATGTCCATCAGCGCAACCAGTTCGGCTGGGCACCGATGGCCGAAGTCGCGAAGCTGTTTGCCGGCATCTTCCTGACCATCATTCCCGTGATTGCCATGCTCAAGGCCGGCACCGACGGCCCGTTCGGCGCCATCGTGCGCGCGGTCACGCGCCCCGACGGCGCGCCCGATCCGGCGATGTATTTCTGGGCCGCGGGCACGCTGTCGTCGTTTCTCGACAATGCGCCGACCTATCTGGTGTTCTTCAATACGGCGGGCGGCGACGCACAGCTGCTGATGACCACGCTCGCGCCCACGCTGGCGGCGATTTCCGCGGGCGCGGTGTTCATGGGTGCGAACACTTACATAGGCAATGCGCCCAACCTGATGGTCAAGGCCATCGCCGAGGACCGCGGCGTGAAGATGCCCAGCTTCTTCGGCTACATGCTTTGGTCCTGCGGCATCCTGCTGCCGCTGTTCGCGCTCATGACCTGGATCTGGTTCTTGTGACGGGGCGCCGGCAGGGCAGATAATCTGCGCCCAGCCCCTCTTTTTTGAAGTATCCGCTTTGTCTCTTGAATCCCTTGTCGTGCTCGCAGCGCTCGCGCTGGTGGTGGTCTTGCAAATACTGGCCTTGCTGCGGCGCCAGGACAATGGCGCGGAGGATCTTGCCCATCTGCAGAGCCAGATGCAGGCGCTGGAGCGCGGCATGCAGGCGACGCAGCTGGCGATTGCGCGCAACGACGGCGCGCTCGAAAGCCTGGGCCAGCAGCTGCGCGCCCAGCAGGCCCAGGCCCGCGACGATGCCGAGGCCATGCGCGATGTGCTCACGGATGCGCTCACCGCGTTCCGCCGCGAACTGACCGCGACCACGGCTGCGCTCACCGGCGAAAGCACGCGCTCACGCCAGCTGGTGGCCGACAGCGCAAATCTGTTCGAGCAGCGCATACAGCAGCGCTTCGAGGCGCTGGCCGAAGCCACGCGCGGCACGCTCGATTCGCTCAAGGGCGATGTGCAAAGCCAGCTCACGGCGATGTCAACCGCGCTCAAGGACCAGCTCGAAGGCAATGGCCACCAGATCCGCCACCAGTTCGGCGTGCTGCAGGACGCGGTGACGCAGCAGCTCGGCGGCCTGGTGCAGGGCAGCCAGAGCAGCGCCGAGCAGTTGCGCAGCGCGCTCAACGAGCGGCTCGCGGCCATCCAGGCAGACAACTCGGCCAAGCTCGAGGAAATGCGCCGTACCGTCGACGAGAAACTGCATGCGACGCTGGAGCAGCGCCTGGGCGAATCGTTCAAGCTGGTCAGCGACCGGCTCGAACAGGTGCACAAGGGCCTGGGCGAAATGCAGACGCTGGCCGGCAGCGTGGGTGATCTCAAGCGCGTGATGACCAATGTGAAGTCGCGCGGCACCTGGGGAGAAATGCAGCTGGGCGCGATCATAGAGAACGTGCTCACGCCCGCGCAGTACGCGCGCAACGTCAAGACCGTGCCGGGCAGCGACGAACTCGTCGAGTTCGCGATCCGCCTGCCGGGCCATGCCGACGACCAGCCGGTGTGGCTGCCCATCGATGCCAAGTACCCGGTCGAGCATTACCAGCGGCTGATGGATGCACAGGACGCAGCCGACAAGGCGCTGATGCAGAGCGCGGGACTGGCGTTCGAGGCGTCGATGAAGCTCGAAGCCAAGAAGATCTACAACAAGTACGTGTCGCCGCCGCATACCACCGATTTCGCCATCCTGTATCTGCCCACCGAAGGCCTGTTCGCCGAAGTCATGCGCCGCCCCGGCTTGGTCGAAGCCATTCAGAACGACTGCCGCGTGATGATCACCGGGCCGGCCAATCTCGCGGCCATGCTCAACAGCCTGCAGATGGGCTTCAAGACGCTGGCGATAGAGCAGCGCTCATCGGAAGTCTGGGGCCTGCTGGGTGCGGTCAAGACCGAGTTCGCCAAGTTCGGCGAAGTGGTCGCGGCCACCAAGAAATCCATAGACGCCGCGGCGCGCAAGTTCGACGAAGTGGGCGTGCGCACGCGCGCCATCCAGCGCAGGCTGCGCGACGTGCAGGATCTGCCCTTGGGCGCCGCGGCCGTGGCGCCGACCATCGCGGTGCTGGGCTTGCCCGATGCCGACGATCTCGACGCCGACGGCGACGAGCCGGGTGGCGCGCAATGAACGCGGCGCTGTTCAAGGTCATAGGCTCCCAGGTTCTGGTGCACGCCACGATGGCCGGCGTGCGCCTGGCCGCGCCGCTGCTCGCGCTCAAGCAGGGTTACAGCGCGCCTGCGGTGGGCGTGCTGCTGGCGCTGTTCGCGCTGACCCAGGTGTTTCTCGCGCTGCCCGCGGGCCGCTTTGCCGATCGCCACGGGCTGCGCCGGCCGTTCTTCATCGGCATGCTGATGGCCAGCATAGGCTGCACCGCGGCGATGCTGTTTCCGGTCTTTCCCGTGCTGTGCTTCGCCGCGCTGTGCACCGGCGGCGGCTCGGGCATTGTCGTGATCACCGTGCAGCGCCATGTGGGCCGGGCCACGCATGATCCCTCGCAGCTGAATAAAGTGTTCAGCTGGCTGGCGATAGGGCCGGCATTCGCCAACTTCGTCGGGCCGTTCTTCACGGGCCTGATGATCGACCATGCGACGTTCGGCGACAGCCCGATCTCCGGCTACCGCATGGCCTTCGGTCTGCTCGCGCTGAGCCCCATCGTCGCCTGGTTCTGGATACGCAGGACCGCCGAGACGCCGCGCACGCCCGCGCCCGCGCCGGTCAGCGGCCAGCGCGCCTGGGACCTGCTCAACGACCCGGCGTTTCGCACCGTGCTGATCGTCAACTGGGTGCAGTCGGCAAGCTGGGATGTGCATACTTTCGTGCTGCCGCTGCTGGGCCACGAGCGCGGCATGAGCGCTTCGGTCATAGGCACGCTGCTGGGCATGTTTGCCGTCGCCGCGGCCGCGATCCGGCTGCTGATGCCGCTGGTCGCCGACCGGCTGCGCGAAGGCGCGGTGATTGCCATCGCGATGGCGGCCACGGCCTGCATCTTCGTGGTCTATCCGTTCATGGAAAGCGCGCTGACCATGGGCATCTGCTCGGTGCTGCTGGGCTTTTCGCTGGGCTCGGTCCAGCCCATGGTGATGAGCATGCTGCACCAGATCACGCCCCAGCACCGCCAGGGCGAAGCGCTGGGATTGCGGCTGATGGTGATCAACGCCTCGAGCGTGGCCATGCCCATGCTGTTCGGCGCGGCCGGCGGCGTGATCGGCATATCCGCGCTGTTCTGGACCGTGGGCGCGGGCGTATGCTGCGGCGTGCGCGCGGCCTGGCGCATGGGCACGCCCGAGCATGTCGAGCCGGAGAAAAAGGTGGCGCAGTTGCCGCCGCCTTGAGTTATGCGAGCGAGGCGTGTTCTCGCCAGGCGTTATCAAAACACAGCAGTGGTTTTCTCTTGAGGACAGGTCGTTCATGGTTCGACAGGCTCACCACGAACGGTTTGTACCCGTTCGCCCTGAGCTTGTCGAAGGGCTTGCATTTTGAGGCTGCGCAGCTCATGGTCGCTACGCAGCGGCCCGCCTGATCGCCCTCAGGCCTTTTCGCCGATCTCATAGTGCTTCTTGATCAGCGCCCAGGCTTCCGCCGGGTCGTCGGTGTAGTGGAACAGGCCCAGGTCCTTGCGCGAAATCGTGCCTTCCTCGATCAGCAGTTCGAAGTTGATCAGCTTCTTCCAGAACTCGCTGCCGAACAGGATCACGGGCACGGGCCGGCTCTTGCTGGTCTGCACCAGCGTCAGCACTTCGAACAGCTCGTCGAGCGTGCCGAAGCCGCCGGGAAAAGCGACCAGGGCCTTGGCGCGCATCACGAAATGCATCTTGCGCAGCGCGAAGTAGTGGAACTTGAAGCTCAGGCCGGGCGTGATGAAGCGGTTGCCGTTCTGCTCGTGGGGCAGGGCGATGTTCAGGCCGATGTTGTCGACGCCGACATCGTGGGCGCCGCGGTTGGCGGCTTCCATGATGCCCGGGCCGCCGCCGGTGCAGATATAGATCCGCTCCTCGGGCGCCTGCTTGAGGCTGTCGGTGGCGACAATGCGCGCGAACTGGCGCGCCTGGTCGTAGCGCTGGGCGTTGCGCACGGCCTGCCGGGCCACGGCAATGCGTTCGGCGTCGCCGCTTGCCTGGGCCTGCTCCAGCTGGCTCGCGGCCTGTTCGGGATCGACGAAACGCGCGCTGCCGTAGACCACCACAGTGTGTTCAATGCCGCGCTCGCGCTGGGCGATATCGGGCTTGAGCAGTTCGAGCTGCATGCGAATGCCGCGGGTTTCGCGCCGGAACATGAATTCCGGATCGGCAAATGCCAGGCGGTGGGAGTTGGGCTGCAGGACTGCACCGTTGTGCGCCTGGTCGTGCAATTGGCCCCAGCCGTCGGCGAGGTCGGTTTCAGACAGGGGATGGGAGATTTCCATGTAGCCTCGAACAAAGTAAAAGCGCAGGTGGCGCCGGACACCAGGATCCAATCCGCAGCGGGCCGGCCCGCCGCTGAATCCACTATACGCTCACAAAGTCATAGCTTTGGGCTGACCGCTGCAATCAGCCGGCACGCGGCCAGAGCGCGTGCAGACTGGCCAGGCCGGCGGCCGTCATCGCCAGCGAGCCCAGCACATGCAGGCTGGTCCAGCCCAGGGCCGCGCCATAGCGCTGGTGCTGCAGCATGCCCACCACTTCGGCCGAAAACGTGGAGAACGTGGTGAGCGCGCCGAGAAAACCCGTGACCAGGGCCAGGCGCCAGGCCGGGTCCAGCTGCGGCAGCGCATCGAAGGCCGCGACGCATACGCCGATCAGATAGCCGCCCACGAGATTGGCGGCCAGCGTGCCCCAGGGGATGCCGTTGGGTACGCTGAGCCACAGGCCCAGGCGCCAGCGGGCCAGGGCGCCGACACAGGCGCCTGCGCAGATCGCTATAACAGGCAACATGGCGCGAATCGACCGGCAATCAATAACGGTTTTCGATGCTGTCGGCCGGATCGCTGGAGACCACGCGGCTCACGGCGGGCGGCACGTTCTGGCCCGTGCGGCGGGCGCGGAACAGCGCGGCGCGCATCAGGAAAATCGTGGTGATCGGCACCGTCACCGAAATGAACACCGCGATCAGCAGCGCGTGCAGCGCCAGGCGCTGCTCCATGACGGAGAAGAACAGCACCGTGGCATGCATGATGCACCAGCAGCCCAGCGTGGCGATGATGGACGGCGAGTGCACGCGTTCGAAATAGCTCTTGAGCCGCACCAGCCCCAGCGAGCCCAGCAGGGTGATCAGCGCGCCGATGATCACCAGTGCGCCGACCACGGCCTGGGCCCAGAGGGGAATCATGACTTCGTTCATTCGATGACCTCCCCGCGCAGCAGGAACTTGGCCATGGCCGTCGAGCTGATGCAGCCGAACAGCGCGATCAGCAGCGCGGCCTCGAAGTAATCGGTGCTGCTGTACATGATGCCCAGCACCAGCATGGCCAGCATGCCTATGGTGTACATGCAGTCGAGCGCGAGGACGCGGTCCTGGGCTGCCGGCCCCTTGAGCAGGCGGAACAGCGCGCAGGCCATGGCCGCGACCAGCAGAAACAGCGCCAGGGAAAGCGCCCAGACGAAATACGGGCTCATTCAAAAATCTCCATCAGAGGGCGCTCGTAGCGGGTCTTGATGTGGTCTATGACTGCCTGCGGGTCACCGACTTCGAGCGCGTGCAGCAGCAATACCGAGCGGTCGCGCGACAGCTCGGCCCAGGATGTTCCCGGCGTGATGCAGACGATCATCGCCAGCACGGCCAGCGCGTTCGGGTCGCGCAGTTCGAGCGGAATGTGCACGAAATCCGCGCCATGCTTGCGGTACGACGGAAACAGCAGAAAGCGCACCACCGTCAGATTGGACACCGAGGTGTCGTAGACCACGCTGAGGGCCAGCCGCAGGATGGTCAATGGATGGCGTATGCGCACCGGCAAGGGCCGCAGGCCGCGCAGCAGCACGGGAACCGCCAGTCCCAGGATGGTGCCCAGCAGGATATGGCCGGCACCCAGCGACTGGTTGAGCAGCAGCCAGAGAAGCAGCAGTGCCACCGAAAGCAGTGGCGCGGGCAGCAGGACTTTCATGGCTGCTCCTTGGAGAGAATGGGCGCGGGATTGGGCACGGGCGCCTGCGTCAGCACGCCGTGGATGTAGGTGCCTGGCGAATGCAGCGCATCGGCCGCGTTCTGCATGTAGCGCATCACGGGGCCGGCCTGCACGGTCATCGCGATGCAGCACAGCAGCAGCACCGCGATGGGCAGGCCTTCGGCCACGCGCAGCTGCGGCGTGTTGCGGTCATGACTGGCCCAGAAATGGCGCATGCCCACGCGTATCAGCGCGATCGAGCCGATCAGGCCCGTGCCTATCAGCAGCATCAGCAGCGTCCAGCCCCAGATGCCGGGCTGGTAGCCCGCCGAGGTCCCTACGCCCAGCGGATTGAGCAGGGCATTGAGCATCGCGATCTTGCCGACGAAGCCCGACAGCGGCGGCAGGCCCGAGATCACCAGCGTGCAGACCATGAATGCCAGGCCCAGGAAAGCCGCGGCCGCGGGAATCACCCGGCCGATCAGCACTTCCTCGTCCTCGTCGAGGTTCAGGCCGGTGGTGGGCACGAGCTCGGCGTTGAGGAAAGGTGCTTCGTCGTCTTCATAGGGCGCGGTGCGCGCGCCCGCGTTGCGCCAGCGGTCTATCAGATCGGCGAGCAGGAATAGCGCAGCGACCGCAAACGTCGAACTGGGCAGGTAGTACAAAATGCCGGCCGTCAGCAGGTTCTGGCCGAAGCCCGCGGCCGCGAGCAGCGTGCCCGACGAAAGTATGGCGGCATAGCCCGCAAGATTCGTCAGCCGCTGCGAGCCCAGCATGCCGATCGCGCCGAAGGCCATGGTCAGCATGCCGCCACACATGAGCCAGGCGCTGCCGAACAGCGCGGAGTCGCCGGCCTGGCTGCTGAACATCAGCGTCCACAGCCGCAGCACGGTATAGACCCCCAGCTTGGTCATCAGCGCGAACAGCGCGCCCACCGGCGCGGTCGCGGCGCTGTATGCGGGCACCAGCCAGAAGTTCAGCGGCCACATCGCGGCCTTGATCAGGAAAGCCATCGCCAGAATCGACGCGGCCGCGTGCAGCAGTCCGCGATCGGCAGCGTCGACATGCGGAATGGCGCTGGCCAGATCGGCCATGTTGAGCGTTCCCGTGATGCCGTAGAGCATGGACACGCCGATCAGCAGCAGCGACGAAGCGGCCAGGTTGATTGCGATGTAATGCAGGCCCGACTGGATGCGCGCGCGCCCCGAGCCGTGCAGCAGCAGGCCGTAGGAGGCGGCCAGCGTGATCTCGAAGAACACGAACAGGTTGAACAGATCGGCGGTGAGGAATGCCCCCGCCAGCCCCATCAGCTGGAACTGGAACAGCGGGTGGAAGTGCACGCCCGCGCGGTGCCAGCGCGCCGCGGCAAAGACGATGGACGACAGCGCCACGACGCTGGTCACCACCAGCATCAGCGCCGACAGCCGGTCCAGCGCCAGTGATATGCCGAACGGCGCAGGCCAGTTGCCCGGCATGTACACGCCCATGGTCACGGGGGCGCCGGCCTGGTCGGTCCAGCCGAGCAGGGCGATGGCGATCACCAGGCCGATCAGGGTCGACAGGATGTTGAAGCCGAGCTTGAGGCGCTGCTGCTCCTCGCGCATCAGCAGCATCAGCGCCGCGGTGAGCATGGGCAGCGCAATGGGTGCCAGCATCAGGTGCGGCATGAGCAGGCTCGCGATGTCCGTCATGGCATCTCCTGCACGTCACGCGAATGCACTCCGTCCACATGGTCGTTGCCCGCGGTGCCGCGCGAAGCCAGCAGCACCACCAGGAACAGCGCGGTCGAGGCAAAGCCGATGACGATGGCCGTGAGCACCAGCGCCTGGGGCATGGGGTCGGCGTAATTCACCAGATCCTGGGCAATGCCGGGCTTGAGCACCGGCTCCTTGTCGATGGCCAGGCCCTGGCGGCCCATGCTGAAGATGAACAGATTGACGGCATAGGCCATCAGCGACAGGCCCATGATGACCTGATAGGTACGCGGGCGCAGCAGCAACCACACGCCCGAGCCGGTGAGAACGCCAATCGCAATGGCAAGTACGAGTTCCATCAGTGGGCCCTCTCGTTCTCGTCGAGTTGGTCGTCATCGAGCAGGCGCGCATGGTAGCGGTGGCCGCGTACGGATTGGTGGGCAATGGCCGTCAGTATCAACATCGTGGAACCTACGACCAGCACGAACACGCCCAGGTCGAAGAAGGTGGCGCTGGCCAGGTGGATCTCGCCCACCAACGGCAATGTGAAGTGGAAACTGTGGCTGGTCATGAACGGGTAGCCGGCGACGATGGAGCCGAAACCGGTCATCAGCGCGAGCAGCAGGCCGACCGCGATCCAGCGGCGCGGGAACAGCGCGAAGTGGGCCTCCACCCACTGCGTGCCCGAGATGATGTATTGCAGCAGCAATGCCACCGAGAACACCAGGCCGGCAATGAAGCCGCCGCCGGGCTCGTTGTGGCCGCGCATGAACAGATAGATGGAGACCAGGGTGGCGAACGGCAGCAGCAGCCGCACCAGCACCGCGGGCACCATCAGGTAGCCGACCGCGGTGTCGCTGGCGTGGCGCGGGTTCAGCAGGTCGGTCTGCAGATCGCCCGGAACAAAGCGCTGCTGCTCGGGCAGGTCCATGGTCTCGCGCGCCGGGCGGAAGCGCCGCAGCAGCGCATACACGGTCAACGCGACCACGCCCAGCACCACGATCTCGCCGAAGGTGTCGAAACCGCGGAAGTCGACCAGCATCACGTTGACCACGTTGGTGCCGCCGCCGCCCGTGAGCGCGTTCTCCAGGAAGAAGGTCGAGGTGCTGTCGTGGAACGGCCGGCTCATCATCGCGAAGGCCAGCCAGGCCATGCCGCCGCCCGCGGCCAGGGCCAGGCCCAGGTCGCGCATGCGGCGCGCGCGCGCCCGGCCCTGGGTCGACAGCGCAGGAATGCGCAGGTTCTTGTCGCGCTTGGGCAGCCAGCGCAGGCCCAGCATGATCAGCACCGTGGTGACGACTTCCACCACCAGCTGCGTCAGCGCCAGATCGGGCGCGGAGAACCAGAGGAAGGTGATGCAGACGCACAGGCCGCTGACGCCCAGCATGATCAGCGCGGCCATCCGGTGGAATTTGGCTTTCCAGGCCGCGGCCAGCGCGCAGGTGCAGCCCAGCACCCACAGCAGCACGAAGGCCGGCGACAGCGGCAGCGTGCCGCGGTTGCCCAGTTGCAGATCACGATCCCACAGCGAGAAAATGGCCGCGGCCAGCGCCAGGGATACCAGCCACAGCATCTGCCACTGCAGGCGCATGGTGCTGAGCATGCGGCGGCCGCGGCGCGCGCCCGCCTGCAGCCAGGCGAGCAGGGTTTCAAAGAAGCGCCGGCCGTCGAAGTGGCGGGCAATGGGCGCGGCTTCGGCGTGGCCCGCGCGGCGCAGCCAGCGCAGCAGGCAATGGATGGCAATGCCGCCGAGCAGCGCCAGGATGCTCATGATGAAAGGCGCATTCACGCCATGCCACACGGCCAGGCTGAACACCGGCAGCGTGCCGCCGACGACAGGTGTGGCCGCGGCGCGCAGGAAGGCGTCCATCGTCAGCGCCGGCAGAATACCGACCACCAGGCAGGCGAGCACCAGCAGCGCGACCGGAAGAATCATCCAGCGCGGCGGCTCGTGCGGCGTCAGCGGCAGATCGGTGGCCGGCGGGCCGAAAAACACATCGGCGGTGAAGCGCAGCGAATAGGCCACGCTGAACATGCCGGCCAGCGTCGCCGCGACCGGCAGCCAGGAGCGCACCCAGGGAGCGGCATCGAGGTAGACGGTCTCGGCAAAGAACATTTCCTTGGAGAGAAAGCCATTGAGCAGCGGCACGCCGGCCATGGCCGCGCTGGCCACCATGGCCAGTGTGGCGGTCACCGGCATCATGCTGCGCAGGCCCGAAAGGCGGCGGATGTCGCGCGTGCCGCTCTCATGGTCGACGATGCCCACGGCCATGAACAGCGAAGCCTTGAAGGTCGCGTGGTTCATGATGTGGAACACGGCCGCGACCGCGGCCAGCGGGCTGTTGAGGCCCAGCAGCAGCGTGATCAGGCCCAGATGCGAAATCGTCGAATAGGCAAGAAGCCCCTTGAGGTCGTTCTGGAACATCGCCAGATACCCGCCCAGCAGCAGCGTGCACAGGCCCGCGCCGCCGACCAGCCAGAACCAGGCCTCGGTGTCGCCCAGCACCGGCCACATGCGCGCCAGCAGGAACACGCCGGCCTTGACCATGGTTGCCGAGTGCAGATACGCCGACACCGGCGTGGGCGCGGCCATCGCATGCGGCAGCCAGAAGTGGAAGGGGAACTGCGCGCTCTTGCTGAGCGCGCCCAGCAGGATCAGCACCAGCGCCGTGAGATAGAGATGGTGGTCGCGGATCTGCTGGCCCGCGGCAAGGATATGGTCGAGGTCGTAGCTGCCGACGATATGCCCCAGCACCAGCATGCCGGCGAGCATGCACAGCCCGCCCGTGCCCGTGACCGTCATCGCCATGCGCGCGCCCTGGCGCGCATCCTTGCGGTGGTGCCAGTAGCCGATCAGCAGGAAGGAGAACAGGCTGGTCAGCTCCCAGAAGAATGCCAGCTGGATGATGTTGCCCGAGAGCACCACGCCCATCATCGCGCCCATGAACGCCAGGAAGAACGAGAAGAAACGCGGCACCGGGTCGGCGGGCGACATGTAGTAGCGCGCATAGAGCACCACCAGCGAGCCTATGCCCAGCACCAGCATGGAGAACATCCAGGCGAAACCGTCCATGCGCACGATCAGATTCATTCCCAGCGCGGGAATCCACTCTATTTCCTGGCGCAGCACGCCGCCATCGGCGACTTCCGGGAACAGCATCGCCACCTGGATGGCGCAGCCCAGCGCTATCAGTCCAGCCAGTGTGGACTCGGTATTGCGGGCATTGGTCGGCAATACGGCAGCCAAAAGGCTGCCGAGGAAAGGCAGAATAATGAGGAAGATCAACGGCATGTGCGTTGCATTTTACGGGCAAGCAGCAGAATTTCGCTATGAAAATCTGAGCATGTTTTCAATTAGGGTCATGGCGCGGACATAAAAAAACCGCCTAGGCGGAAATGGTTCAAGTGGCGGTTTTGCAGCGGCTCAGCGCAGGGTTGGCGATGGGGCTTTGTCTGCCGCCATGGCTGGCGTGGCGGCAGGGGCATTGCGTCCGTGGGGCGTCTGCGCGCCCGGGAATGTCCTGCCGTTGACCGTGAGTCCCTCGGCGGAGAATCTGGCGGCCGAGGTGTTGCCCACGCCGTGCACCCGGTCTATCAGGTCGGCCCAATCGGCAAACGGCGCTTTCTTGCGCTGCGTGATGATGCGTTGGGAGAGCGCCGGGCCTATGCCCTTGATCGCATCGAGTTCGGCCTGCGTGGCCTGGTTGGCATCGACGCGTGCAAACGCACAGCTGGCGCAAAGCAAAGCCGAAATGGTCAGAAGTTTCTTCAGCATCGCGCTTCCCTTTGATCATGCGTATCGGCGCTGAACTGCGTTGATCGCAAGCCTTGATGCAGGCATCGTACGGCAGCGCGACGCCCGCGCTGAAGCCGGGTAAACCCGGATTCAACGCATTGTGGACATCAGATCACAGCTCTTCGACGCGACGCGCGGGATAGCTGTCCCAGCTCTGGCAACCCGGGCAATGCCAGAAATGTTGGCGTGCCTCGAAGCCGCAGGCGGCGCAGCGGTAGCGCGTCAGCGGCTTGCTTGCGTGCTCTAGCGCGCGTTGCACCGCGGGGTGGTGCTGCTCTTCGGCGAAAGCCTCGTCCGCGAGCCAGCGCGTCGCCGCGACCAGCGAGGGTTCCTTGCCCAAGTGGGCGACATAGCGCTGGCGCCCGGGCGCCTGGGTTTCTCCGCTGTCGGCATCGAGTGCGACCAGCGCCTGCAGCAGGTCCAGCGAAGGCGTGCGCTGGTATTGCGCCTCGAGCCAGGGGCGTATGGGGGCCTGCGGCAGCGTCTTGGCGATCTCGGGCAGCAGCGCCGCAGCCAGGGGCAGGGCGCTGGGGCTTTTCTCGGCCAGCGCCTGCAGCGTGTCCCAGGCCTGCGCGGCCTGGCCCAGGCGCAGTTGCAAGCGCGCCAGATCGATCTGCGGGCGCGCGGCCTGGGGCGCGATCAGCAGCGCCTGCTGATGCCTGGCCATCGCGGCTTCGAGCTGGCCGTTCGCGGCCAGGCCATCGGCCTCTTCGCACAGGTAATGCGCCAGGCGCACGCTGAAATCGCCTTGTTGCGCGGTCTGCATGCGCTGGGCAATCTCGCCTGCCTGTTTCCAGTCGCGCGAACGCTCGTAGATGGCCAGCAGCGCCAATCGGGCTTCGGCTTCGAAATGCGTGCCTTCGAGGCGGCGCAGCGCGTCTTCGGCGCGGTCCAGCAGTCCGGCCTTGAGAAAGTCGAGAGCCAGCGCATGCTGGGCGCGGTCGCGGTCGGGCCGGCTCAGATCGCCGCGCGACAGCAGGTGCTCGTGCACGCGCACCGCGCGGTTGTATTCGCCGCGGCGGCGGAACAGGTTGCCCAGCGCGAAGTGCAGCTCGGACGTGTCGGGATCGTTCTGCACGGCTTCGATGAACGCATCGATGGCCTTGTCCTGCTGCTCGTTGAGCAGGAAGTTCAGGCCCTTGAAGTAGGCCTTGGGCGCGCTGCGGTTTTCCGCGCGCATTTGCCGCGCATCGAAGCGGGAAGCAACCCAGCCCAGAACGAAGGCCAGCGGCAGGCCCAGCAGAATCCAGTTGAGATCAAATTCCATGGAGATCGTGGGGCGGCAGGGGAGGTGCGGGTGCAGTGGACTCGGCGGCAACGGGCGCCGCTTCAGGCTGGGCGGCGCGCTGGGCCGCGCTGCGGTGCTTGAGCCAGCGCGGCACCATGCCCAGCACGCCTGCGACCAGGCCGGCGCCAAAGGCGGTGAGCACGATCAGTACCTGTGGCGCCGTCCATTGGGTGCCGAAGAAGAAGTGCACCGTGGCGTTTTGCTGGTTGTTCAGCGCAAAGGCGAAGAGAGTAAAAAAAATGGCCGCCTTGAGCAGCCACAGTATGTATTTCATGCGACCCCTTGTGTGACCGCCTGATTCTATAGGCCTTGATTCACCCGCGGAGCGTGTGGACCCAAGGCCGGGGGGCTTGGTGCAAGCCTTTTGCCGCCGGGTCGCGCGCGGATTCCGCGCAGGCAGGAGTTATTTCTTTTCGGCCAGCAACAGGGCCTGGGCACCGCCGAGTTCGGCCGTGCGCTGGTCCACGGCTTCGCGCAGGGCCTTGCCCGGCTTGAAATGGGGGACGCGTTTTTGCGGAATATGTACGGCTTCGCCGCTGCGGGGGTTGCGACCCATGCGTGCGAGGCGGTGGTTGACGGAAAAGCTGCCAAAGCCGCGGATTTCAATGCGTTGCCCGCGCACCAGGGCATCGCCCACCGCATCCAGAATGGTTTTGACTGCGAGCTCGGCGTCGCGTTGCGTCAATTGACCGAAACGTGCGGCCAGTTCTTCGACGAGATCAGAACGGGTCATCGAAAGCGAATCCAGTGTTTTAAGAAAAAAGCGGCGGGCGCCTAAAGCGCCCGCCGCATCCAACTCAAGCTAAGCGGGAGGGCTTACTTGTCGGAGTTGTCCAGCTTGGCGCGCAGCAGAGCGCCCAGGCTGGTCGTGCCGGCGCTTTCGCGCGACGATTGTGCCGACAGGGAAGCCATGGCTTCTTGCTGGTCGACCATGTCCTTTTGCTTGATGGACAGCTGGATGTTGCGGGTCTTGCGATCCACGTTCAGCACCACGGCAGTGACTTCGTCGCCTTCCTTGAGCACCGAGCGCGCATCTTCCACGCGGTCGCGCGAGATTTCGGAAACGCGCAGGTAGCCCAGGATGTCTTCGCCGAGGTCGATTTCAGCGCCACGGGCGTCCACGGTCTTGACCTTGCCGGTCACGATCTGGCCCTTGTCGTTGACAGTAGCGAAGGTGGTGAAGGGATCGCTGTCCAGCTGCTTGATGCCCAGGCTGATACGTTCACGTTCCACGTCCACGGCCAACACGATGGCTTCGACTTCTTGGCCCTTCTTGTAGTTACGAACTGCGGCTTCGCCGGTTTCGTTCCACGACAGGTCGGACAGGTGAACCAGGCCGTCGATGCCGGCAGCCAGGCCAACGAACACGCCGAAGTCGGTGATCGACTTGATCGGGCCCTTGACGCGGTCACCGCGCTTGGTGTTTTGCGCGAATTCTTGCCATGGGTTGGCCTTGCACTGCTTCATGCCCAGGGAGATGCGACGCTTGTCTTCGTCGATTTCCAGAACCATGACTTCGACTTCGTCGCCCAGGGACACGAGCTTGGAAGGAGCAACGTTCTTGTTGGTCCAGTCCATTTCGGAAACGTGAACCAGACCTTCGATGCCTGGTTCCAGTTCCACGAATGCGCCGTAGTCAGCAATGTTGGTGACCTTGCCGAACAGACGGGTAGCCGAAGGATAACGGCGCGAAACGCCCATCCATGGATCGTCGCCCATTTGCTTCAGGCCCAGGGACACGCGGTTCTTTTCGGTGTCGAACTTCAGGATCTTGGCAGTGATTTCTTGACCAGCAGTCACCACTTCGGAAGGGTGACGCACACGGCGCCATGCCATGTCGGTGATGTGCAGCAGGCCGTCGATACCGCCCAGGTCCACGAACGCACCGTATTCGGTGATGTTCTTGACCACGCCTTGAACAATGGCGCCTTCCTTCAGGGTTTCCATCAGCTTGGCGCGTTCTTCGCCCATGGAGGCTTCCACCACAGCGCGGCGCGACAGCACCACGTTGTTGCGCTTGCGATCCAGCTTGATGACCTTGAATTCCAGGGTCTTGTTTTCGTACGGCGTCAGATCCTTGATCGGACGTGTATCGATCAGCGAACCGGGCAGGAATGCGCGGATGCCGTTGACCAGAACGGTCAGGCCGCCCTTGACCTTGCCGGAGGTGGTGCCGGTCACGAATTCGCCCGATTCCAGCGCCTTTTCCAGGGCCAGCCAGGAAGCCAGACGCTTGGCGGTGTCGCGCGACAGGATGGTGTCGCCGTAGCCGTTTTCGATGGAACCGATGGCCACCGACACGAAGTCACCGACTTGGACTTCGACTTCGCCCTGATCGTTCTTGAATTCGTCGAGGGGCACGTAGGCTTCCGACTTCAGACCGGCGTTGACCACCACGAAGTTGTGTTCGACGCGAACGACTTCAGCGGTGATGACTTCGCCAGGACGCATTTCCGTGCGTTGCAACGATTCTTCAAAAAGGGCGGCAAAAGATTCAGACATGTATTTCCTTGGCCGCAAACAGGTTTCCGAGAGCACAATTGCTCGCGTTTTTAAGGCTGATTGCGGAGGTTGCGGACGGATCCGCGGGCTATAGTTCAATAACCCTCTGCCAATCGCTAGCCAGGGCGAAAGGCGGCAGAGGGACCGGTGTCAGCTCTTCAAGACGGCCTTGAAGGGCTGTCGCTCTTGCCACCAGTCAAGCACCTGCGTTACCACCTGTTCGATGGAGAGTAGAGAGCTGTCGAGGGACAAAGCGTCTGGTGCGGGCTTGAGCGGCGCCACGCTGCGCGACATGTCGCGGGCGTCACGGGCTTCAAGGTCTGCACGAAGCGCCGTGATGTTAGCTGAAATTCCTTTGGAAATCAATTGTTTATACCTTCTCTCAGCACGGCATTCGGCGGAGGCGATCAGGTAGACCTTGAGTTGGGCCGCGGGAAAGATCACCGTGCCCATGTCGCGGCCGTCGGCAACGAGGCCGGGCAGCTGCTGGAATCCCAGCTGCAGCGCGATCAGCGCCGCGCGCACCTTGGGCAGGGCCGAGACGCGTGACGCATCCATGCCGGCTTCCTCGCTGCGTATCGCATGGCCCACGTCTTCGCCATCGATGAGGATCTGATGGCTGGGAGTGAAGCGGATATCGAGCGTGGCCAGCAGCGCGACGATCCGGTCTTCGTGCGCGGGGTCGATGGCGATGCCTGCGCGGTGGGCGGCCAGGCCCGCGATGCGGTACAGCGCGCCCGAGTCGAGAATGCCATAGCCCAGGCGGTGGGCAATTTCGGCGGCAATCGTGCCCTTGCCCGAAGCGCTGGGGCCGTCGATGCAGATCACGGGAATCTGTTCACGCGGCGTCTGGCAGACGGAGAACAGCGCCTCGAAATAGTCGGGAAAAGTCTTGGCCACGCACTGCGGATCTTCGATGCGCACCGGCAGCTTCTGCGCGTTGAACGCCGCCAGCGAAAAGCACATCGCTACGCGGTGGTCGTCATAGGTGTGGATGCTGGCCGCGCGCCAGTCGGCGGGCCGGGCCGGCGGCGTGACGCGCAGATAGTCCGCGCCTTCCTCCACCGTCGCGCCCAGCTTGCGCAGCTCGCAGGCCATGGCGGCAATACGGTCGGTTTCCTTGACGCGCCAGCTCGCGATGTTGCGCAGCGTGGTCGTGCCTTCGGCGTACAGCGCCATCACGGCCAGCGTCATCGCGGCGTCGGGAATATGGTTGCAGTCGAGATCGATGGCCTGCAGCGGCCAGCGCCCGCGCCGTACCTGCAGCCAGTTGGGGCCGCTGTCGACCTGCGCGCCCATGGCCTGCGCGGCCTCGACAAAGCGGATGTCGCCCTGGATGGACTGCGCGCCCACGCCCAGGATGCGCACGCCTTCGCTGCCTTCGGCCGCGATCGCGCCCAGCGCGATGAAGTAGCTGGCCGACGAGGCATCGGCCTCGACGTGGATATCACCCGGCGAGCGGTAGCGGCTGCCCGCGGGAATCGTGAAGCGCTGCCAGCTGTCGTTTTTCACCGCGATGCCGAAGCGCGCCAGCAGCTCCAGCGTGATGTGGATGTAGGGCTTGGAGATCAGCTCGCCGACGACTTCGATGTGGATGTCCTGCTGCGCGGCGCGCAGCGGCAGCGCCATCAGCAGCGAAGTCAGGAACTGGCTCGACACATCGCCGCGCACCTGGATAGGCGGCTGCTGGGCGTCGGCAGAGAAATCGGCCGGCGTGATGCGCAGCGGCGGGAAGCCGGGGTTGCCCAGGTAGTCGATGCTGCAGCCGATCTGGCGCAGGCCATCGACCAGATCGCCAATCGGGCGTTCGTACATGCGCGGCACGCCCAGCATGGTGAAATCGCCGCCCAGCAGCGACAGCGCCGCCGTCAGCGGACGCATGGCCGTGCCCGCGTTGCCCAGGAACAGCTCGGCCTTGGTGCCCGCGGCCAGCGCCCCGGCAATGCCCGTGATGCTCAGGGTGGTCGCGCCGCGTTCAAGAACGCAGCCGATCTGCTCGAGCGCGGTCAGCATCACGCGCGTGTCGTCGGAGTCGAGCAGGTCGTGCACGACGGTCGTGCCTTCGCTGAGCGCGGCCAGCAGCAGCACGCGGTTGGAAATGCTCTTGGAGCCGGGCAGTCGCACTTCGCCGCCGGCGGTGGCAAGTGCGGGAATGTCGAGGAATTGGGTCTTGAACATGGCGCAGTTTCGGCGTGCGGGCTCAGGCGCCCTGGAGGTCGGGGGAGGCGGGGCGCGGGCCCTGGCGCCAGTGGGCGCGGGCCGCGCTGGCCAGCGTGATGCGGTCCTGCAGGCCCTGGCCGTCGCCCTGGAGAATCAGGCCTTCGAGGTTTTCCAGCGCCTGGCGGAACTGGCGCGACTGGGCCAGCACCTGTTCGCGATTGGCCAGCAGGATGTCGCGCCAGATCTGCGGATTGCTCGCGGCAATGCGCGTGAAGTCGCGAAACCCCGGGCCGGCAAGCGCCAGCGTGGCGTCGGCGCCGGGCTGGGACAGCACGCTTTGCATCATGGCAAATGCCAGCAGATGCGGCAGGTGGCTCACCGTGGCCAGCGTGGCGTCATGCGCTTCGGGCGACATGCTGTGCACCTCGCAGCCCAGCGCCTGCCAGATTTGGCGCGCCTGCTCGAGCTGCACCGTGAGCGTGCGCTCGGTGGGCGTGAGCACCACATGGCTGCCCACGTACAGGTTGGCATCGGCATGCTCCACGCCCGCGACTTCCTTGCCCGTGATCGGGTGGGCCGGCACGAACGAGCCTATGCGGTCGCGCAGGCCTGAGCGCGCGGCCTGCACCACGTCGGTCTTGGTCGAGCCCACGTCCATGATCAGCATGCCCGGAGTGACCAGGTGCTTGATGGACTTGAGCGTGGCTTCGGTCGCCGCCACGGGCACGGCCAGCAGCACGATGTCGGCGCCGGCCGCGGCCAGCAGCGCCGAAGGCGCCTCGACATCGATCACGCCCAGCTGGCGCGCGCGCTCGGTGGTGGAGGGGGACTTGCTGTAGCCGACCACGCGTTTGACCAGACCGGCTTTCTTCAGCGCCAGCGCAAACGATCCGCCCATCAGGCCGCAGCCTATGAGCCCCAGTTGTTCAAACATCCACACACTCCGGCAGCAGAAAAAGAGCAGGCAACAAAGACATCACGCAGGCGTGGGGTAGGCGCCCAGCACCTTGTAGAAAGCGCACAGGCCTTGCAGCTCCTCGAGCGCCTTGGCCACATGGGGCTCGGACGGGTGGCCGGCCAGATCGATGTAGAAGTAGTACTCCCACTGGCCGGTGCGCGCCGGGCGCGACTCGAAGCGCGTCATCGACACGCCATGGGTCTTGAGCGGCACCAGCAGGTCGTGCACGGCGCCGGGGCGGTTGGGCACGGAAATGATCAGGCTGGTCGAATCCTTGCCAGTCGCCTGGGGCATGGCCAGCGTCTGCGGCAGGCAGATGATGGCAAAGCGCGTGCGGTTGTAGGCTTCGTCCTGGATCGCATGGGCCACGGTGTGCAGGCCGAACTGCTGGGCCGCGCGCTCGCCGGCCAGGCCGGCCCAGGTCGGGTTCAGCGATGCCAGGCGCGCGCCTTCGGCGTTGCTGTCGACCGGGCGGCGCTCGGCATGCGGCAGGTGCTTGGACAGCCAGCCCTGGCACTGGGCCAGCGCCTGGGGGTGGGCGGCGACGACTTCGATGTTCTCCAGCGAATCGCTCATGCGCAGCAGGTTGTGGCGAATCAGCAGGCTGACCTCGCCGACCACATGGCAGGGCGTGTGCAGGAACATGTCGAGCGAGCGCGTGACCACGCCTTCGGTCGAGTTCTCGACGCCCACCACGCCGTACTGGGCGCTGCCCGCGGCCGTCGCATGGAACACCTCGTCGAAGTTGGCGCAGTACATCAGGTCGGCCGCGCCGCCGAAGTAGTCGACCGCGGCCTGCTCGCAGAACGTTCCCGCGGGGCCCAGAACGGCCACGCGCTGGGGCGATTCAAGCGCCAGGCAGGCCGACATGATTTCGCGCCAGATCGCCGACACATGGGTGGCCTTCAGCGGGCCGGGGTTGGCGGCTTCGATCTTCTGGATCACCTGGGCCACGCGGTCGGGGCGGAAGAAAGGCGTGCCTTCGCGTTTCTTGACTTCCCCGACCTGTTCGGCCACCCGGGCGCGCTGATTGACCAGCGACAGCAGTTGCTGGTCGATGCTGTCGATCTGTTGGCGCAGGTCCGAAAGATCAGGCGAAGCTTGGGGCGTGTTCATGGCGAAAAGTCTCTCAGGCGTGTTGTTTTTCGAAAGCGTGCAGGTAGTCGACCAGCGCCTGGACGCCAGCCAGCGGCATGGCGTTGTAGAGGCTGGCGCGCATGCCGCCCACCGACTTGTGGCCCTTGAGCTGCAGCAGGCCGCGCTCCTTGGCGCCGGCCAGGAAGGCGTCGTTGAGCGCTTCGTTGCGCAGGAAGAACGGAATGTTCATGCGCGAACGGCAGTTGGGCGCGACCTTGTTGAGGTACAGCTGCGACTGGTCGATGCTGCGGTACAGCAGCTCGGCCTTGGCGATGTTGCGCTGCTCCATCGCGGCAATGCCCGTGAGCTCGCCTTCGCGCTGGCGCTTGAGCCACTGGAAGGTCAGGCCGGCCATGTAGATGCCCCAGGTCGGCGGCGTGTTGTACATCGACTGGTTGTCGGCCACGGTCTTGTAGTTGAACGCGCTGGGGCAGGCCGGCAGCGCATGGCCCAGCAGGTCTTCGCGCACGATGACGATGGTCAGGCCCGCGGGGCCGATGTTCTTCTGCGCGCCGCCGAAGGCCAGGCCCACGCGGCTCCAGTCGACCGGGCGCGAGGCCACATGCGAGGAGAAGTCGATCACCAGCGGAGCGTCGCTGCCCAGGGCCTGCAGATCGGGCAGCTCATGGAACTCGACGCCGTGAATGGTTTCGTTGCTGCAGATGTGCACATAGCTCGCGCCGCGGCTCAGGTCCCAGCTGGCGGCGGGCGGAATGGCGGTGAAGTTGCTGGCTTCGCCGCTGGCCGCGACATGCGCCTGGGCTGCGTACTTGCCGGCTTCCTTGACCGACTTCTGGCTCCAACTGCCGGTGAGCACGAAGTCGACCGTGGCGGCGTGCGACAGGTTCAGCGGAACGATGGCGTTCTCGGCCAGGCCGCCGCCCTGCATGAACAGGATCTTGAAGTTTGCGGGCACGGCCAGCAGCTCGCGCAGGTCGGCTTCGGCCTGCTCATAGATCGAGATGAATTCCTTGCCGCGGTGGCTCATTTCCATCACGCCCATGCCGCTGCCGTGCCAGTCGAGCATTTCGGCCGCGGCCGTTTCCAGAACCTCGGCAGGGATGGCAGCAGGGCCGGCGGAGAAGTTGTAGGGGCGATTCATGGTGTCTACCGGAATGAAAAAGAGCAGGGCGGCGCTGGGCCGTGCGTGGGGGAGAACTGTAAACGGGCACGCCGGCATTGCCGGCGTGCTTGGGAGTGGCAGGAGTTACGCCTGGGGCGCTGCGTCGCTGCCGTCCGCTGCGGAGGTATCGCCGGCTTCGGCTTCGGTCTCCTCGGCAACAGCCTGGGCATCGTTTTCGGCAATGCGCTGCAGGCCGCTGAGCTGCGAGCCGTCGTCCAGCGCGATCAGCGTCACGCCCTGTGTCGCGCGGCCCAGTTCACGGATCTCGGAGACGCGCGTGCGCACCAGCACACCCTTGTCGGTGATCAGCATGATTTCGTCATCGGCGCGCACCAGCGTCGCGGCAACGACCTTGCCGTTGCGCTCGGATTGCTGGATGGCGATCATGCCCTTGGTGCCGCGGCCGTGGCGCGTGTATTCGGAAATGCTGGTGCGCTTGCCATAGCCGTGCTGGGTGGCGGTGAGCACGCTTTGCGGGTTGGTGTCGGAGTCTTCCGCCACCAGCATGGCGATCACGCTCTGGCCTTCCTCGAGCATCATGCCGCGCACGCCGCGCGCCTGGCGGCCCAGCGGACGCACGTCGTTCTCGTCGAAGCGCACGGCCTTGCCGCCGTCGCTGAACAGCATCACGTCATGCGCGCCGTCGGTCAGCGCGGCGCCGATCAGGTAGTCGCCGTCATCGAGGTTGACGGCAATGATGCCGGCCTTGCGCGGGTTGTTGAACTCGTTGAGCGCGGTCTTCTTCACGGTGCCCATGCTGGTGCCCATGAACACGTAGCGGTCCTCGGGGAAGCTGCGCATTTCGCCGGTGAGCGCCAGCACCACGTTGATCTTCTCGCCTTCCTGCAGCGGGAACATGTTGACGATGGGGCGGCCGCGCGAGCCGCGCGAGCCCGCAGGCACTTCCCAGACCTTGAGCCAGTACAGGCGGCCGCGGTTGGAGAAGCACAGCAGGTAGTCGTGCGTGTTGGCGATGAACAGCTGGTCGATCCAGTCGTCTTCCTTCGTGGCCGTCGCCTGCTTGCCGCGGCCACCGCGCTTTTGCGCGCGGTATTCGGACAGCGGCTGGCTCTTGATGTAGCCGGTGT
>NZ_JAVWWA010000051.1:0-32973 GCF_036666375.1 Comamonas sp.
GCGCGGCTGATCGTTGCCGGAGCGACGGCCGTGCCCCAGGGCTTTTACCGCCGGTTTGCCGAGTTTGCCGCGGCCCGGGGCTTCGAGACGCTGACCTTTGACTACCGCGGCATAGGACAGTCGCGTCCGCCTTCGCTCAAGGACTTCAGGATGTCGCTGCTGGACTGGGGACAGCTCGACCTGGCGGCGGCCGTGGAGGCGATGTCCGGCGGCGATGGACTGCCGCTGTACGTCATCGGCCACTCGTATGGCGGCCATGCGCTGGGCCTGCTGCCCAACCATGACAAGGTCGCGGCGTTCTACGGCTTTGGCGTGGGCGCGGGCTGGCATGGCTGGATGCGGCGCAGCGAGCAGTTCAAGGTGCTGCTGATGTGGAATCTGGTGCTGCCGCTGCTCACGCGCTGGAAAGGCTATTGCCCTTGGAAGATGCTGGGCCTGGGCGAAGACCTGCCGCGCGACGCCTTCGTGCAGTGGCGCCACTGGTGCCGCTTTCCGCGCTATTTCTTCGACGATCCGCAGATGCCCGGGATCGCGGACCGGTATGCGGCAGTGAAAGTGCCCATGATGGCGGCCAACGCGCTGGACGACCTCTGGGCGCCGGCCGCATCGCGCGATGCGTTCATGAGCGGCTATCGCCATGCCGCGCTGTCCACCTGCGATATCGCACCCGAGGCGCGCTCGCGCGGCATTGGCCACATGGGCTATTTCAGGGCGTCCTCGCAAGGGCTGTGGCAGGACGCTCTCGATTGGCTGGTGCAGCCCCAGCCGCACCCGGCCCTGGCCGCAGGCTGAGCCCCGAGGTCTGCGGGGCGCGTGCCTCAGAAGCTGTGGCGCATGCCTATGTCCAGGCCGGTCCAGGCTGCGTTGGCCACGCCCGGCACGCCGCCGCCGGTCAACGCGGCGCCATTGCGGTTTTGCAGCCGCGAATAGGTCGAATACAGCGCCGTGCGCCTGGACAGGTTGTAGACATAGCCCACGGCAAGTTGCTTGGCCTGGCGATCGCTGGCCGAGTTGTCCGAGACGCGGGAGTAGGACAGAGGAATATAGCCCGGGCCGGCATTGATCTGGGCGCCGACCAGCCAGCCGTTGGAGCGGTTGGGCGCGGCGACGACCTCCTTGCTGTCGCGGAACACCTGGGCCATGGCCTTGATGCCAGCGAACTGGTAGCTCGCGCCGATGTTGCTGGTGCTGACATCGCCCGTGCCCAGGCGGGTCACGCCATGGGCCAGTGCCAGGTTCCAGCCAGCGTGCGCATAGCCCAGCCGCACTCCGCTATAGCGACCATCCTGGCGCGACGGCCCGTTGCCTTCGGCCAGCGCATGCATGGCCTGGCCATAGAAGCCATGCAGGCCGGGCAGTACGTAGCCTATGCTGTTGGAAGCGCGCACCGCGGTCTGCACCGTGGACACGCGCGTCAGCCCGCCTTGCGCCAGGTTGTTGACCGAGCCCGCGCCGGCGCTGCCGAAAGGATCGAAACCCGTGAGGTTCCAATAGGTGGGAACGAAGTCGCGCCCCAGCCGCAGTTCGCCCCAGGACTTCGATATCAGACTCACCGTGGAGCGGCGGCTGAACGTCAGCGCGCCGCCGCCGGCGGTCGTCAGATTGTCGGCGCTGGTCAGCGCGCCGGCGCCGGTGTCGAGATTGAGCCCCGCATCGAGCACAAAGCCCGCGGACCATCCGCCGCCCAGGTCTTCGACGCCGCGAAAGCCCAGGCGGCTGAACTGGTTGCCGCCTATGCCGTTCTGTCGGGTGACGCTGTTGCCGGCCTGCCGGGCATGTTGGACCGCCAGATCGATCACGCCGAACACGGTGACCGACGACTGGGCGTGGCTTGCGCCGCTGGCAATCAACATCGTCGCCAGGGCAAGAGGTTTTTTCATGTTTGTCTCCATCTCTCTTTTTGATTGAAACTTTCGCGCGGCCGTACGGGCCGCGGGCGCTACTCCGGCTTGAAGCCGGCGTTCTTGAGCAGTTCTGCGCCCTGGGCCACGTCGTTGGCGATGAACTGGCGGAACTGCTCGGCGCTCTCGTTGACGGGTTCTATGCCCAGGTGCGCCCAGGCCCCGGCCTTGGCCTGGGCGGAAATGGCCGTGTTGATGGCCGCGTTCAAGCGCTTGACGCGATCCGCGGGCGTGCCCTTGGGCGCCCAGACGCCGTACCAGGACATGTAGGTCATCTCGGGAAAGCCGCTTTCCCTGGCGGTCGGCACATCGGGCGTCAGCGCGCTGCGCCTGGGCGCCGTGACCGCGATAGGCTTGACCTTGCCGGCCTTGGTCAGCGGCAGCATGGAGATCATCGAGTCCAGCAGCAGCGCCGTATGGCCTCCGGCCACGTCGATCAAGGCCGGCTGCGTGCCGCGGTAGGGCACGAAGCTGAACTTCACATTGCCCTGCTTGGCGAGCAGCAGCGTGGCCAGATGGCTGGGCGCGCCGACTGCAGGAATGCCCGCAGTCCATTTCTCGGGTTGCTGGCGCGCCGCGGCCAGCACTTCGCCGAGGTTCCTTGGCTCCAGCTGGGGCGCGATCACCAGCATCAGCGGCGCCTCGCCCACGCGCGCCACCGGCGCGAAGTCGAGTTGCGGGTCGTAGGGCGGGTGGCTCATGACCTGCTTGGCCAGCACATGGGTCGCGGCGGAGAACAGCAAGGTGTGGCCGTCGGCGGGCGCGGTCTGCGCGGCCTTTCCGCCGACCGTGCCGTTGGCGCCCGAGCGGTTGTCTATGAGCACCGGCACGCCCAGCTGCGTCTGCAGTTGATGGGCCAGCACGCGCGCCGCGTTGTCCACGCCGCCGCCCGCGGCAAACGGCACGATGATCTTGATGGCGCGCTCGGGGAACTTGTCCGTCTGGCTCCAGGCGGGCGCCGCCGACAAGGCGATTGCGCCGGCGATGATTTTGATCCAACTCATGGTGTCTCCTGTGGTTTTGGTATGGGGGTCGTGTCCGGCTCCGGCCTGGCGCGGGCGCGGCGGCGCTCGAAGACGTGCAGCGTGTCGTCCAGGGCCTGGGCGTCCACGCCGCGGGTGATGAACACGATGCGCGTGCGGCGATCCGGCCCGGGCCAGCAGGGCAGCAGCTCGGGAGGATGGAAAAGATGCTGCACGCCATGAATCACCAGCGGCCGGTCGGGCTCCTCGGCGAGATGCACCAGGCCCTTGACGCGCAGCAGGTCGTCGCCGCGCATGGCGATCACCATGTCGAGCCAGGCGGAAAACGCGTCGCGTGCCAGGGGCTGGTCGCGGACGATGACAAAGGAATGTATGCCGTCGCGGTGCGTGGGGGCGGCCTCGGCCTGGCCTTGCGGGCGGTAGTGCGGTGTCTGCGGGTCCCGGGCCGCGGCCGAGGGATGGCGCAGCAGCTGTTGCAGGATGGCGGGGTATTGATCGCTGTGCGTGTGTTGCGCCGCCGTCGCGCCCAAACTGCGCAGGCGCTCGCGCAGTTCAGGCGAAACCTGCCGCTCGGGCGTCAGATCGGTCTTGGTCAGAAACAGCTGGTCCGCGACCGCGACCTGCCGCACCGATTCCGGGAACCGGTCCAGGGTCTGCATGCCCAAGACGGCATCGACGGTGCAGGCGACGCCCGCCAGCCGGAAGCGCGAGCGCACGGCCGGCTCGCCCATCAGCGCGCGCAAGATGGGGGCGGGGTCGGCCAGCCCGCTGGTTTCTATCAGCACCTGCCGTGCGCTCGCCGCCTCGCCTATGCGCAGCAGGGCGTCCACCAGGTCGCCGCGCACCGAGCAGCACATGCAGCCGTTGGCCAGCAGCACGGTGTCTTCGGTGGTCTGCGCGATCAGATCGTGGTCTATGCCGATCTCGCCGAACTCGTTGACGATGACCACGGTGCCCGTCAGATCGGGCAGGCGCAGCAGGCGGTTGAGCAGCGTGGTCTTGCCGCTGCCGAGAAATCCGGTGAGCACCGTGACCGGAATGCGATCGCCCAGGGACGGCGTGTCGGCCAGCAGCGCGGAAAAATGCCCGCTCATGGCCGTGCCGCCGGCGCCGGCGAAAAGCGCTGCCTGCCTGCGGGCCTGCGCGGCGCAGTGCCTGGGGTTATCGCGGAAATGGATAGGGCCGATGTCATTGTTGTCTCCTCGGGGCGCTGCGAGCCAGGCCCCGTTGTTGTGGTTGCATTGCCGCGCCAGGTTCTGGCGCTACACCATGTCCGCTCCATGCATCTGCGCGAAGGAGCGCAGCGTGCGTTCCAGCCGCTGCAGCAGCCACTGGGCGACCGGCGCGGGCAGGCGTTGCTGCAGCACCTCGTCCAGCAGGGCGCGCAGCGGCTGGGCGCGCGCTGCCAGCTCCGGGTGGGCGTGAAACCACTGTGCGACCTGGGCTTCGTCACTGCGCTCGCCGCCGTCCTGCAGGTAGTCGACGATGTCCAGTTCGAAGTCTTCGAGCCGCAGGCTCACGCCGCCCGAGCCGCAGGCGCAGGCCGAGCCCAGGGCCACATGGCGCAGCGCCAGGCTGCACCACAGGTCCAGCAGGCTTTCGGCCTGCTGCGTCAGTGCGTCGGCCATGGCGGTGCTCACTGCCCGGCCCAGGCGAGATCGGCCGATCCGTTGCCGGCGCTGCCGGGCGTGCTGCGCAGCGTGCGCGTGGCCTCATGGTCGACCTGGCCCCGCGAGTCCAGTGCCACGCGGTAGACCGCGCGCGCCACCTGGGCGCTGACATAGCCTTCGCGCACGTCCTCGGCCACCTTGTCGAGCTCGCGCTCCAGCGGATTGCCGAAGCCGCCGCCGCCGCCCGACAGCATCTTGTAGGCGTCGCCGCGCTCCAGCCGCACGTTGAAGATCTTCGCGTTCGCGTGGTCGGTCTTCCACTCGCCCTTGTGGCGCACGGCCAGGCCGTTGCCCATGGCGTCGCCGCCGCCTTCCAGGCCCCAGGGCTTGCAGTGCACGCGGTCTATGCGCGTGGTGACGGTGAACGGCGACAGCGCCTGCACCACCATCTCCGCGCCCAGGCCGCCGCGGTACTGGCCCGCGCCCGCGCTGTCCTGGCGGATCTCGTATTTCTCCACCAGCACCGGGTACTTGGCCTCGAGCTGCTCGGTAGGGCTGTTGTGCGTGTCGCCGTCGTTGATGCAGACCGTGACCGAGACGCCGTCTTCCTGGCTCTTGGCGCCCCAGCCGCCGCCCAGCGGGCCTATGCCCACGATGAACAGCCTGCCGTCCTCGGGCGAAATGCCGTGGATGTTGGGGAACACCAGATCGGCGTGGTGGCCGGCAATGGAGCGGTCGGGAATCGCGGGCGCCAGCGCCTTGAAGATGGTGTCGATCACCGTCATCGGAAAGGTCATCCAGACGCGCATCGGATAGGGCCGCTCGGCAGAGATCACCGTGCCCATGGGCATGATCACCTTGAGCGGGCGGAAGCTGCCGTCGTTGACCGGGTAATCGGTGGGCGTGGTCAGGCACTTGTAGGCCACCTGCGCACAGGCAATGCCCGTGGTGAAGCCCGAGTTGTAGAAGCCGCGCACCTGCTTGCTGACATCCGACAGATCGACGGTCATCTCGTCGCCCGCGACCGTGATCTTCACGCGGATCGGAATGCGCTTGCCTATGTCCAGGCCGTCGTCGTCCATGAACGACTCCGCCTCGTAGACGCCGTCGGGAATCGACAGCGTGTTCTTGCGCGCCACGGCCTCGGACGAGTCCATGATCTGGGCGATGGAGCCGTTCACGGCGTCGACGCCGTAGCGCTGCAGCAGCTCGACATAGCGCCGCTCGCCCGTGGTGATGGCCGTGATCTGCGCGCGCAGATCGCCCAGCGCGCGCTCGGCCAGGCGCACGTTCATGGCAATGATGTCGATCAGGTCCTGGTTGACCACGCCTTGGCGCTGGTACTTCATGATGGGGATCTGAATCCCTTCGCTGAAGATGTCG
This sequence comes from Comamonas sp., assembly GCF_036666375.1. Classification (GTDB taxonomy): domain Bacteria; phylum Pseudomonadota; class Gammaproteobacteria; order Burkholderiales; family Burkholderiaceae_C; genus Comamonas. The sequence continues at coordinate 5,878 of NZ_JAVWWA010000051.1, forward strand.
GTGGTCACGTTGCCCAGCGTGCCGCCCACGTCCAGCCAGTGCGCCATGCAGCAGGTGAAGCCTTCGAGCTTGCCTTCATGGAACACCGGCATGGTGAACGTGAAATGGTTCAGGTGGCTGCCGGTGGTGTAGGCGTCGTTGGTCACCAGGATGTCGCCCGGCAGGATGTTCTCGTAGCCGAAGTGGCGGATCTTGGCCTTGACCGTCTCGGACATGCCGCGGATGAACATCGGCAGGCCCAGGCCTATGGAGACCGTATCGCCTTCCTTGGTGAACAGGCCCACCGTGAAGTCCAGCGCCTCGTAGATGATCAGGTTGTAGGCGGTGCGCGTGAGATTGGTCTTCATCTCCTCGGTGACCGCGTACAGGCCGTTGCGAATGACTTCGACGGTGATCGGATCGATCGCCACGGGGGTGTTGGGGTTGGTGCTCATGAACGGTCGCTCCCGATGTCGATTTGCAGATTTCCGAGTTCGTCGACGCGCAGCGCGTCGCCGGGCTGGACCACGGTGGTCGAGGCGTGCTCCTCGATCAGCGCCGGCCCGGCAATGGCATTGCCCGCGAGCAGGCGGTCGCGGATGTAGACCGGCGTGTCGGCCCAGCCGCCGGCGCGGAAGTACACCGGCTTGGTGGTGCGCAGCGCCTGGCGGTCGGGCGCGGCCATGCCGCGCTCCACGCTGTGCCTGGGCGGTTTCTTCATCGTGCCCAGCACGGTCACGCGCAGGCTCACCAGATCGGCGGGCTCGCCCGGTGCCGAGGTGCCGTAGCGCACCTTGTGCAACTCGTCGAACTGCTGCTTGATGGCCGAGCGATCGCGGCCCGCGAAGAACGCCAGCGGCAGGTCCACCGTGACCGCGTGCTCCTGGCCCACGTAGCGCATGTCGGCGGCGCGCTCTATCACCACGCCGTCGGCCTTGACGCCCGACTGCGCCAGCGCGGCGCGGCCCTCGTCTTCCATGGATTGGTAGGCGGCCTCGATTTCCTCGAAGGACACATCGTTGAGCTTGCGGAACACCGAGCGCACGTAGTCGTAGCGCAGGTCGGAAAACAGCATTCCGTAGGCCGAGAAATAGCCCGGCGCATAGGGAATCAGCACCTTGCGTATGCCGATCTCGCGCGCAATTGCCGAGGCATGCAGCGGGCCCGCGCCGCCGTAGACCACCATCGTGAAGCTGCCGGCATCCAGGCCGCGCTCGGTGGTCACGGCCTTGACCGCATGCGACATCTGCGTCACCGCGATGCGCAGGATGCCATCGGCCGCCTGCGTGGGCTCCAGCCCCAGCGGCGCGGCGATGCGCTCGCGCATCTGGCGCTGGCAGCCTTCCATGTCGAGCTTGAGTTCGCCGCCGAGGAAATTGTCCGCGTCCAGTCGGCCCAGCACCAGATTGGCGTCGGTGACCGTGGGCTCGAGCCCGCCGCGGCCGTAGGCGACCGGGCCGGGAATGGAGCCCGCGCTCTGCGGGCCCACGCGCAGCGCGTTGCCGGTTTCCACGCGCGCGATCGAGCCGCCACCCGTGCCCACCTCGTGGATGTCCATCATCGGGATCTGTATCGGCAGCGCGCGTTCGTAGCCACCGATCAGCGCCGAGCCCGTGGTCAGCGGCCGGCCGTTGCTGATCACGCCGGCCTTGGCCGTGGTGCCGCCCATGTCGAAGGCAATCGCATCGCCCATGCCCAGCTGGGCGCAGATGGCCTGCGCGCCGATCACGCCCGCGGCCGGGCCCGATTCCAGCATGCGCACGCAGCCGACCTTGGCATGCTCGACCGGGAACAGGCCGCCGGTCGATTGCACGATGTAGAAGTCGCCGTCAAAGCCCTTGCCGGCCAGATGCGTCTCCAGCTGGCCCAGGTATTCGGAGACACGCGGGCCCACGTAGGCGTTTGCCACGGCGGTGGAGACGCGCTCGAACTCGCGGTATTCCTGGCTGAGCTCGTGCGAAGCGCAGACAAAGGCGCCGGGCAGCTCTTCCTGCAGGATCTGCTTGACGCGCTGCTCGTGCGCCGGGTTGCGGTAGGAATGCAGCAGCAGTACGGCCACGGCCTCGACGTTCTGGCCCTGCAACTCGCGGGCCAGTTCGCGCACCGCCGCTTCATCGAGCGGCTTGTGCGTGCTGCCATCGGCGCGCAGGCGTTCGGACACTTCGAAACGCAAGGAGCGCTTGACCAGCGGCTGGTGCTTGTTGAAGAACAGGTTGTAGGCATCGGGCCGGTTCACGCGGCCGATCTCGTAGATGTCGCGAAAGCCTTCGGTGATCAACAGCGCGGTATTGGCGCCCGTGCGTTCGAGCAGCGTGTTGATGGCAATGGTCGAGCCGTGCAGGAACAGGTGGCCGTCGCGCCAGTCGATATCGGCGCTGTCTATGGTCGCCTGTATGCCCTCGACCAGCGCGCCGTGCGTGGACAGCGCCTTGCCGAACAGCAGCTTGCCGCTGGCTTCGTCAAAGGCCGCCATGTCGGTGAAGGTGCCGCCGATGTCGACCGCGATGCGGAGTTTGGGTGGGTTGCTCATGTGTTTGTCTCCAGTTCAGACGGTGCCGGGGTCGGTGGCGATGCGGTTGCGCAGCACGCCCAGGCCGGTGATCTCGACTTCGATCTCATCGCCTTGCTGCATGTACAGCGGCGGCTGGCGCCGGTCGCCCACGCCGCCGGGCGTGCCGGTGGCGATGACGTCGCCCGGGGACAGCGGGGTGAAACGCGAGATGTAGGCAACGATGGTCGGGATGTCGAAGATCAGATCGGCCAGGCCGGCCTTTTGCACCACCTGGCCGTTGAGCCGGGTCTCGAGCTGCAGCTGCGAGACATCGGGCACTTCGTCGCGCGTGACCAGGAAGGGGCCGAAGGGCGCGGTGCCGGGAAAGTTCTTGCCCGGAGTGAACTGGTGCGTGTGGCGCTGCCAGTCGCGCACGCTGATGTCGTTGAAGCAGGTATAGCCGGCAATGTGTTCGAAGGCGTCTTCCTTGCGGATATGGCGCCCGCCCTTGCCGATCACGAAGGCCAGCTCGCCTTCCCAGTCGAAGCGCTCGGAAAACGCCGGGCGCAGCACTTCGTCGCCGTCGGCGGCCAGCGAGTCGTTGAAGCGCAGGAACAGCGAAGGATATTCGCTGTCCGCGCGCTGGGTCTCGGCCACGTGGGTTTTGTAGTTGAGCCCGACGCAGATCAGCTTGCCGGGATTGGGGATCACGGGCAGGGCGCGCAGCGAGGAACGTGCGAGCGCCGTGCCTTGGGCGAGGGCGTCGCGCAGCTCGCCGAGCGCAGCGCCCGCAAGAACCGAGCGCAGGTCGGGAAAGCGCGCCAGGAAAGCTGGTGGAGGCACGAGGCAGTCATTGCCCTGCAGCACGCCATAAGTGGCTTGGCCGGCATGTTCGAAGCTCAGGATTTTCATATCGGACTCTGTGGATGGGGGGAGTGCTAGGGACTTTAAGAATTCAGCAGACTTTCTTCTAGATAGAATTCCCAGATATCAGAGTTCTGTCTTTTGGCAATTCACAAGTCCGCCATGCACCTGCCCACCGTTCGCCTGTTCCTGGAAGTCGCCGAGGCCGGCAGCCTCAGCAAGGTGGCGTTGCGCCGCCAGACCGTGCAGTCGCACATCAGCCGCCAGATCACCGACTTCGAAGCGCAATGCGGCGGGCCGCTGTTTCGCCGCACCGGACGCGGCGTGGTGCTGACCGAGCACGGCGTGCGCGTGGCCTCGCGCCTGCGGGTCTGGCTCAACGACACGGAACACCTGATGGAGGAAATGCGCCTGGATTCCAGCCAGGTGATGGGCGAGGTCAGGCTGGGCATACTGCCTTCCTCGGCCCACCCGCTGGTCACGCGGCTGTTCCAGCGGCTGCAGGCCCAGCACCCCGGCATACGGCTGAACATCACCGAAGGCCAGGGCGTGGTGCTGGACACCTTGCTGGACAGCGGCGCGCTGGACCTGGCCATCCTGTTTCGCTTCCAGCCGCCCAGCAGCGCCGAGGAAAAGCTGCTGTGCGTGGTGCATACCTATCTGGTGTCGCCACCCGGTGCGGCGCTCACGGCCGAGCCCACCGTCGAGTTCGCCCGGCTCGACGGCCTGCGTCTGGTGCTGCCGCGCCGGCCCAGCCATTGGCGCAATGCGCTCGACGAGACGGCGCGCAGCCTGGGCTTCCGGCTCGAATCCGTGGCCGAGGCCGACTCGTTGACGGTGCAGCGCGAACTGGTGGCCCACACGCCGGGACTCTATTCGATACTCGGGCCGTTCACCGTGGTCGCGGATCTGCAGGCCGGGCGTCTGCAGGCGAGCAAGCTGGTGGGCCCCGACCTGTGCCGCCATGTCACGCTGGCGCTGCCCAAACAGGGCAAGCTGACCCCCGCCTGCCGCGTGGTGGCCGCGGCCATAGAGGAACTGGTGGCCTCCTGGGGTCACCAGCTGACCGAGCCGCCGATTTCCGAACCGGATGTGCCGGACCGGCTGGCCAGCGGGCGCTAGCTGAAGCGCAGCGTCACCACGCCCGCGACAACCAGCGCCGTGCCCGTGGCGCGCGCCCAGCCGAAGCGCTCGCCCAGTACCCAGGTGCCTATCAGTGCCGCGAAGATCACCGAGGTTTCGCGCAGCGCGGCGACCAGCGCCACGGGCGCGTGCATCATGGCCCACAGCGCAATGCCGTAGCTGCCCAGCGACGCGGCCGTGCCGGCGAGGGCCAGCGCAGCGCGCGCGCGCATGTAGCGCAGGGCTTCGCCGCGGCGCGGGCCCGCGCGCCACAGCACCAGCGCCATATAGGGCAGGCCGTCGAACAGGAACAGGGCCGCGACATAGGAAAACGCATTGCCCGCGGCGCGTACGCCCATGCCGTCGATGACGGTGTAGCTGGCGATGATGGCCGCGTTGGCCAGCGCAAATCCCAGCGCCTTGCGGCGGTGGCTGGCGTTCGCCGCGTTGTGGCCGGCACGCGCCAGTCCCACGAGCAGCACGCCCGCCGACAGCACGATCACCCCCAGCCAGGCGGGGCCCGAGAGCGGCTCGTCCAGCAGCACGGAACTCACCAAGGCCACCAGCAGCGGCGCGGCTCCGCGCATGATCGGATAGGTCAGACCCAGATCGCCGTAGCGGTAGGCACCCGCCAGCGCCGCATAGTAGGCGATGTGGATCAGCGTCGAGGCCGCGATGAAGGGCCAGGCCGCAGCCGGCGGCAGACCGAACCAGAGCAGGGCCGGAAGCGCGAAGACCAGGCCCAGGCTGTGGATCAGCGCGGTGTCCAGCGACTTGTCGCCGCCGGACTTGATGAGCGCGTTCCAGCTGGCGTGCAGCAGCGCGGCGAACAGCAGGGCCAGAACCAGGAAGATGTCCAGGCTCATGGCCGGGCCTGCGGAGCGCGGCAGCGCGCAGCGATGGCCAGATAGTGGCCCAGGGCCGGCGTGGGCAAATCCTTGATCTTGGCGCGGTCGTCCCACAGCCGCAGTTGCACGGCTTCGCGCGCATGCGGCCTGGCGATGAATTGCGCGGCCTGCTGCGGCGAGAACACGCCGCCCTGCAACGCCAGGCTGCGCCGCGAGTCCGCCGACAGCGCGGCTTCGTAGTCCGCGCGGATCGCGCACAGATAGCGCTTGGCGTCCACATGCCAGCGTATGGCGTCCAGCACCCTGTCGCCAAACAGCCCGCGCAGGAAAGGCAGGGCGCTGAACTGGTGCAGGTCATCGATGCCGCGCGCGCTCGGGGTCTCGCCGCGGTCTTGCAGCAGGTGGCCGATGTCATGCAGCAGCGCGGCCGTGATGAGCGCGTCGTCGGCGCCGGACTGCTCGGCGAACCAGGCGGTCTGCAGCGCGTGTTCGGTCTGGGTCACGGGCTCGCCGCTGTATTGCGTGGCGCCGTGGCGCGCGAACAGCAGCGCGATGTCGTCCAAGGCCAGCGCCATGCTCAGGCCTCGGCCGTGGTGCGCAGCGCGCGCCGGCGCGCCGGCACCTCGGCGGCCGGCTGCGCGCTGTAGTTGTGCAGCGTGCGCTCGCGGCTGTTCATCACATGCTCGAACATGGCGCGGCCCGCGGCCTCGGCGTCGCGCGCGGCGATGGCCTTGACGATCTGCCGGTGCTCGCGCGCATAGACCACCATGGTTTCCACCGTGAGGTTCTTGCGCCGAATCAGCGACAGCTCCTTGATGAGCCGGCGGTAGTTGGCGGTGAACTTGGCATTGCCCGCGAGCTGCAGCAGGCTGTCGTGAAACTCCAGGTTGCTGCGGTGGAAGTCCTGGCCATTGCCGGCCTTGGCCGCGATGTCCATGGCATCGACCAGCTGGCGCAAGGCCCGGGTCTGCGCGGCAGTGCAGGTCTCGGCGAGCTTGCGGCCGATGTACATCTCCATCACGGCGCGCAGCTCGAAGATTTCCAGCGCCTCATCCAGCGCGATGGCGCGCACGAACACCCCGCGGTTCTTCTCGCTGCGCACCAGGCCGGCCTCGTCGAGCATGCGGAAGGCTTCGCGCACCGGGCCGCGCGAGACGCCCAGCTGCATGGCGATGGACGACTCGGTCAGCTTGGCGCCGGGCTGCAGTTCTCCGGCCAGGATCATGCGCTCGACTTCGTCGTGCACCAAACCGGCGAGCGAGTTGCCCTGCAGCTGTGCAATGGCGTCGTTGATGGGGCTGGAAACGGTCATGGGCTGTTCTTCAAAAATCGGTGTTTTGTAGATTGTCTACGATCTACAACAAACAATCTACAAACCATGGCCTGCATTTTGCTTGAAGAAAATGTCACAGTCATGACATGTGAGAGCGCCAAAGTTCGACCCTGTTCAACTCTTGGAGCCGCTCAATGAAATACGTCGCCCGGCAGATCCTCGCCGTCACTTTCGGACTCATGCTTGCCGCGCCGGCCTTGGCGCAAAAGCAGCAGCTGGTGGTCTATACCGCGCTGGAAACCGACCAGCTCAAGGCCTATCAGGAAGCCTTCGTCGCCTCCCATCCCGACATAGAGATCAAGTGGGTGCGCGACTCCACGGGCGTGATCACCGCCAAGCTGCTGGCCGAGAAGGCCAACCCCCAGGCCGATGTCGTCATGGGCGTGGCCGCCACCAGCCTGGCGCTGTTTGACCGCAACGGCATGCTCGAGCCCTATGCGCCGCTGAACATCGACGCGATCATGCCGGCCTACCGCGACAAGAAGAATCCGCCCGCCTGGTTCGGCATGAACGTCTTCGGCGCCACGGTGTGCTTCAACACCGTCGAGGCCAAGAAGCGCAACATCGCCATTCCCACCACCTGGAAGGATCTGACCAAGCCCGAGTTCAAGGGCCAGGTGGTGATGCCCAACCCGGCCTCGTCGGGCACGGGCTATCTCGACGTCGTGTCCTGGCTGCAAATGTGGGGCGACGAAGGCGGCAAGGGCGGCGGCTGGAAGTACATGGACGCGCTGCACCAGAACATCGCGCAGTACACCCACTCGGGCTCCAAGCCCTGCAACATGGCGGCGGCCGGCGAGTACGTGGCGGGCATCTCCTTCGAATACCGCGGCCACACCAACAAGGCCAAGGGCGCGCCCATCGAGCTGGTGTTTCCCAAGGAGGGTCTCGGCTGGGACCTCGAAGGTTTCGCCATCTACAAGGGCACGAAGAAGCTCGAAGCCGCCAGGAAGCTCGCCAACTGGGCCTCGTCCAAGGACGCGATGCGCCTTTACGGCAAGAACTTCGCGATCACCGCCCAGCCCGGCATCGCGCCCAAGCTGGCCGGCATTCCCGACGACTACGAGTCGCGCCTGATCAAGCTGGACTTCGACAAGGCCGCGGCCAGCCGCGATGCGACCCTGGCCGAGTGGTCCAGGCGCTACGACAGCAAGTCCGAAGCCAAGAAGTAAGCACCATGGACGACTCCTACCTCGCGCTGCGCGGCATCCACAAGCGCTTTGGCGCGTTCACCGCGCTGCAAAGCATAGACCTGAACATCCGCAAGGGGGAGTTTGTCTGCTTTCTCGGGCCTTCGGGCTGCGGCAAGACCACGCTGCTGCGCATCATCGCCGGGCTGGAGACCCAGACCTCGGGCAGCATCGTGCAGGGCGGGTTCGACATTTCCACGGCGCCGCCCGCCGAGCGCGACTACGGCATCATGTTCCAGTCGTATGCGCTGTTTCCCAACCTGACGGTGGCGCAGAACGTGGGCTACGGCCTTGTCAATGGACGGCAGTCGCGCGCGCGCATCGCGGCGCGCGTCGATGAGCTGCTGTATCTCGTGGGCCTGGTGGCCAGCGCCGGCAAATACCCGGCGCAGATGTCGGGCGGCCAGCAGCAGCGCGTGGCCCTGGCGCGCGCGCTGGCGACTTCGCCGGGCCTGCTGCTGCTCGACGAGCCGCTGTCGGCGCTGGACGCCACGGTGCGCGGCCACCTGCGCAGCGAGCTGCGCGCGCTGCAGCGCCGGCTGGGCGTGACCACCATCATGGTCACGCACGACCAGGAGGAGGCGCTGTCGGTGGCCGACCGCATCGTGGTGATGAACCATGGCGTGATCGAGCAGGTGGGAACGCCGCTGCAGGTGTACCGCGAGCCGGCCTCGCCGTTTGTGGCCGACTTCGTCGGCAAGGTCAACCGCCTGCAGGCCGTGGCCGAAGGCGATCACTGGTATCGCTGCGGCGACAAGCGCCTGCGCTGCGCGCCGCAAGAAGGCGCGGATTTCCGGCCCGGCAGCGCGGTGGCGCTGTACCTGCGGCCCGAGGACCGCGTGGTGGGCGGGGTCGACGCCGACGACCCGCTGCGCTGCGCAGGCACGGTGCGCCACATCGAGTTCCTGGGCGGCAACTGCCTGGCCGAAGTCGATGTCGAGGGCCTGGCGGGCCAGCCGCTGCAATTGCAGTACTCGCTCAACCAGATGGATGAATTCGGCGTGCGCCAGGGCGCGCGCGTGAGCTTTGCGCTGCGCGCCGATAGGCTGCGCGTGTTTCCCGCGGGAGTTGGCGCATGAACGCCGCGGCGACGGCCCCACGCCTGGCCCCCATGCGCCAGCGCGTGCACTGGAACGAGCGCCTGGGTCATCTGGGCCTGCTGGGCGTGCTGCTGCTGCTGGGCGTAGGTCTGCTGGCGCCGCTGCTGCTGATACTGTCCAAGGCGCTGCAGGTGCCCGAGGGCGTGGCGGTCTCGGCATTCGGCGCGTTTTCCGCCTACCTGGCTTCGCCGGCGCTGCTGACCAGCCTGTGGCAAAGCATCTGGGTCGCGCTGCTGGTGACGGCCATCGTGCTGCCGCTGGCCTTCACCTTTGCCTATGCGCTCACGCGCAGCTGCATGCCGGCCAAGCCGCTGCTGCGCACCGTGATGCTGCTGCCGCTGCTGGCGCCTTCGCTGCTGTCGGCGATCTCGCTGATCTACTGGTTCGGCAACCAGGGCCTGGCCAGGGATTTCTGGCTGGGACTGGGTTTCGACGGCATCTACGGCGCGCCGGGCATCGTGCTGGCCGAGTGCTTTGCGGTGTTTCCGCATGTGCTGATGATTCTCGTGACCGCCTTGTCGCTGGCCGATGCGCGCCTGTACGAAGCCGCCGATGCGCTGGGCACGGGCACGGTGCGCAAGTTCCTCACCGTCACGCTGCCGGGCGCCAAGTACGGCCTGATCTCCGCCGCCCTGGTGTGCTTCACGCTGGTGATCACCGACTTCGGCATTCCCAAGGTGGTGGGCGGCAATTTCAACGTGCTGGCCACCGATGTCTTCAAGCTGGTCATAGGCCAGCACGACTTCCAGCGCGGCGCGGTGGTGGCGCTGCTGCTGCTGGCGCCCGCGGTGTTCACCTTTGCCATCGACGGCTGGGTGCAGCGCAAGCAGACCGCGACGCTCACCGCGCGCGCCGTGGCGCTGGTGCCCAGGCCGTCGCGCGGCTTTGACACTGCCATGACGCTTTACTGCCTGGTGATCGTCGGCCTGGTGCTGGCGATGTTCGGCATGGCGGTGTTTGCCTCGTTTGCCACGCTGTGGCCCTACAACCTCGCTCCCAGCCTGAACCACTATGTGTCGGGCCTGGTCGATGCCGAGTTGGGCGAGGCGCTGATGAACAGCCTGAAACTCGCGGCCAGCACGGCGGTGATAGGCACGCTGGTGGTGTTTGTCGGCGCCTATCTGCTGGAGAAGACGCGCGGCCTGGACCTGCTGCGGCCCGTGGTGCGGCTGATGGCGATGCTGCCCATGGCCGTGCCCGGCCTGGTGCTGGGCCTGGGCTATATCTTCTTCTTCAACGCGCCGGGCAACCCGCTGGGCGGGCTGTACCAGACGCTGGCGCTGATGGTGCTGTGCACCGTGGTGCATTTCTACACCACCGGCCATCTGACCGTCGTCACGGCGCTCAAGGCGCTCGATGCCGAGTTCGAGGCGGTGTCGGCTTCGCTCAAGGTGCCGCTGTACAAGACGTTCTGGCGCGTCACGCTGCCGATCTGCCTGCCGGTGCTGCTCGATGTCTCGCGCTACTTCTTCATCAACGCCATGACCACCATCTCGGCCGTGGTCTTCCTGTATTCGCCCGACACCAAGCTGGCCTCGGTGGCGATTCTCAACCTGGACGAGGCCGGCGAGACCGGCCAGGCCGCGGCCATGGCGGTGCTGATTGCCGCGACCTCGGGCGTGGTCACGCTGCTGTACCTGGCCGCGGGCCGGCTGGTCGATCGCCGCACCCAGGTCTGGCGCGCGCCGGCGCGCTGAGCCGGCTGCATATTCCCTTTTCCTTGCGAACTGAACTCCATGAATTCCCCCGATACATTCGATCTGATCGTGGTCGGCGCCGGCATTGTCGGCCTGGCCCATGCCTACACGGCCGCCCGACGCGGCCTCAAGGTCTGCGTGGTCGAGCGCGACGCGGCCTGCGTCGGCGCCTCGATACGCAACTTCGGCTTCATCACCGTCACCGGCCAGGGCGCGGGCGACACCTGGCGGCGCGCGCGCCGGGCGCGCGAGATCTGGGGCGAAGTCGCGCCGCAGGCCGGCATTGAAGCGCTGCACCACGGCCTGTACCTCACGGCCTTTCGCCCCCAGGCGCTCAAGGTGCTCGAGCAGTTCATGGCCACCGAGATGGGCCAGGACTGCGAGCTGCTCGATGCGCGCGCCGCCGCGCGCCGCGCTCCGGTGCTGCAGCTCGACGGCGCCCAGGGCGTGCTCTACAGCCCGCACGAGATGCGCGTGGAGTCGCGCAGCGCCATCGGCCTGCTGGCGCAATGGCTGGCCCGGGCGCATGGCGTGGTGTTCCGTTTCGGCGAGGCCGTGCTGGAAGTCGCGACGCCGCGCGTACGCACTGCGCGCGCGCTGCTGCACGCCGAGCGCGTGGTCGTCTGCACCAATACCGATCTCAACGGCCTGTTTGCCGAGCGCCTCGCGCCCCACCAGCTGCGGCTGTGCCAGCTGCAGATGCTGCGCGTGCGGCCCGAGCCGGGCTTCAAGCTGCCGGGCTCGGTCATGGCCGACCTGAGCCTGGTGCGCTACCACGGCTACAGCAAGCTGCCCGCGGCCGCGGCGCTGCTGGCGCAATTGCAGCAGGAAGAGGGCGAGTCGCTGGACCACGGCATCCATCTGATCGTGGTGCAAAGCGCCGACGGCTCGCTGGTGGTGGGCGACTCCCACCACTACAGCGCCGCGCCCGAACCGTTTGCCGACCAGCGCGTGGACGAGCTCATCCTGCGGCATCTGCATGACACGCTCAAGCTCAAGACTGCCACCGTCACCGAGCGCTGGGTAGGCATCTATCCCTCGTCGGCCAGCAGCGACTGCCTGATCGACAAGCCTGACGACGCCACGCGGCTGGTGCTGGTCACCAGCGGCACCGGCGCCAGCACCGCCTTCGGCATTGCCGAAGACACGTTTGGCGACTGGTAAGCCACCCCTTTGAACGGAATCAAAATGAGCAGCAAGCAACCTTCACGCACCGAACTGTCCGCCGTGGTCTTCGACTGGGCGGGCACGATTCTCGACTTCGGCTCCTGCGCGCCCATGGGCGCCTTCGTGCGGCTGTTCGCGCAGTTCGGCATGGAGATCAGCATAGAGCAGGCGCGCGGCCCGATGGGCGTGGCCAAGTGGGACCATATCAAGGCGCTGAGCCTGCTGCCCGAGGTGGCCGCGCAGTGGCAGCGCCGGCACGGCCGGCCCTTCACCGATGCCGACATCGATCACCTCTACGCGGTGTTCACGCCTATGAACGCCGCCGTGGTGGCCGACTTCGCGGACTTCATTCCGGGCGCGCTGGATACCGTCGCGGCGCTGCGCCGGCGCGGCCTGAAGATAGGCTCGACCACGGGCTACAACCGGCCGATCATGGACATCGTCTCGCCGATTGCCGCGGCCGCGGGCTACCTGCCCGACAACCTGGTGTGCGCGGGCGACCTGAGCGCGGGACGGCCCGCGCCGCTGATGATGTACCGCTGCTTTGCCGAGCTGGGCGTGTGGTGGCCGGCGACGGTGGTCAAGGTCGACGACACCGATGTCGGCATTCTTGAAGGCAGGAATGCCGGTACCTGGACCGTGGGAGTCTCGGTCAGCGGCAATGCCATGGGACTGCCGCTGAACGAATGGAATGCACTCTCTGCGGCCGAGCAGCAGGCGCGGCGTGAAGCTGCTGCCGAGCAGCTGCGGGCGGCGGGGGCGCACTATGTGATCGATTCCGTCGCCGACCTGCTGCCGGTTCTCGACGACATCGCCCGCAAGCTCGCGCAAGGCATACAGCCCTGAACGCCTGCTGACGCCGGCGGGATGCTGCACCCTGTCCTACAGCATCCTCGCCGCGGCCCGCATAGCATCCAAAACATGCGTGCTGCTGCGGATCTGATCGTCGCCCGTCCCGAAGGACTGTATTGCCCGCCAGGCGACTTCTACATAGACCCCTGGCGGCCGGTGGAGCGCGCCGTCATCACCCATGCGCACAGCGATCACGCGCGCTGGGGCAGTGCGCATTACCTGGCCCAGCACGACAGCGCGCCCATCCTGCGCCGGCGCCTGGGCGAGGACATCACGCTGCAGACGCTGGCCTATGGCGAAGTCATAGACCACCACGGCGTCAGGCTGTCGCTGCACCCGGCCGGCCATGTGCTGGGCTCGGCCCAGGTGCGGCTTGAACATGGCGGGCGTGTGTGGGTCGCCTCGGGCGACTACAAGCTCGAGAACGACGGCACCTGCGCGCCGTTCGAGCCGGTGCGCTGCGACACCTTCATCACCGAATCGACCTTTGGCCTGCCCATCTACCGCTGGCCCACGCAGGCCGCGCTGTTTGCCGAGATCAACGCCTGGTGGCGCGCCAACGCCGAAGCCGGCCGGGCCTCGGTGCTCTATGCCTATGCGCTGGGCAAGGCGCAGCGCCTGCTGCATGGCGTCGATGCGTCGATAGGGCCCATCGTCGCGCATGGCGCCGTCGAGCCCATCAACGCGATCTACCGCGCGGCCGGCGTGGCGCTGCCGCCCACGCATTACGCGACCGATGCCGCACTCGACAAGGCGCTGCTTTCGCGCTCGCTGGTGATTGCCCCGCCCTCGGCCGGGCGCAGCAGCTGGCTGCGGCGCTTCGGCCCCAATCCCTCGGATGCGTTTGCCAGCGGCTGGATGCTGCTGCGCGGCACGCGCCGCAGGCGCGGCGTGGACCGCGGCTTTGTGGTCTCCGACCACGCCGACTGGCCCGGCCTGCAGTCGGCCATTCTCGCCACCGGCGCCGAACGCATCTTCGTGACCCATGGCAGCGTGGCGGTGATGGTGCGCTGGCTGGGCGAGCAGGGCCTGCAGGCCCAGGGCTTTTCCACCGAATACGGTGATCACGACGAGGCCGACGACGCCGCGCCGCGCGCGCAAAGCGATGCCGTTGTGCCCGATGGCGGGGCCCCCGATGGCGGCACCCCTGACTCCGCATGAAAGCCTTTGCCGATCTTTACCGCGAACTTGACGCGTCCACCTCCAGCCTGGCCAAGCAGGCGGCGCTGCAGCGCTATCTGCGCGCCGCGCCGGCGCGCGACGCGGCCTGGGCCGTGTATTTCCTGGCCGGAGGCAAGCCGCGCCAGCTCGCGCCCACGCGGCTGCTGCGCGAGCAGGCGCGGCTTGCGGCCGGCCTGCCCGAATGGCTGTTTGATGAGAGCTACGAAGCCGTAGGCGATCTGGCCGAGACGATTGCGCTGTTGCTGCCCGCGCCCGAGACGGCGCTGGAGCTGCCGCTGGCCGACTGGATGGAGCAGCATCTGCTGCCGCTGCGCGGCCAGGCGCCCGAGGCGCTGGCACGGGTGCTGCAGGAACACTGGCGCATGCTGGCCGTGGCCCAGCGCCTGGTGTATTTCAAGCTGATCACCGGCGCGTTCCGTGTCGGCGTCTCCAAGCTGCAGGTCACGCAGGCGCTGGCCGCGGTCAGCGGCATAGACGCCAAGCTGATTGCCCAGCGGCTCATGGGCTATACGCACATCGGCGCCCAGCCGACGGCGGCCGACTACGAGGCGCTGATTGCCGCCGACGAAGGCGCGGGCGGCAGCGGCATGCGCGGCGGCCAGCCCTATCCCTTCTTTCTGGCCCATCCTTTCAACCTGCCGCTGGCGCAGTTCGACGCCGCGCTCGGCGCCGCGGACGGCTGGCTGGTCGAGTGGAAATGGGACGGCATTCGCGCCCAGCTGGTCAAGCGCGACGGCCAGGTCTCGGTCTGGACGCGCGGCGAGGAGCTGGTCAGCGACCGCTACCCCGAGCTGCAGGCCATGGGCCTGGGCCTGCCCGACGGCACGGTGCTGGACGGCGAGATCCTGGTCTGGCGCGACGGCCGCGCCCAGCCGTTTGCCGAGCTGCAGCAGCGCATAGGGCGCAAGACGCTCAGCGCCAAGCTGCTGCGCGAGCTGCCCGTGGTGCTGTGCGTCTACGATCTGCTGGAAGAGGAGGGCGCCGATCTGCGCGCCCTGCCCCAGCATGAACGCCGCGCGCGGCTGGAGCAACTGGCCGCGGCCTGTCCCCATCCCCAGCTCGAGCTCAGCCCGCTGCTGCGCGGCGCCGACTGGGCCGCGCTGGCGCGCCAGCGCGAGCAGGCGCGCGCGCTGGGCGTCGAGGGCATGATGCTCAAGCGCCTGGACGCACAGTACGGCGTGGGCCGCACCAAGGATGTCGGTGTCTGGTGGAAATGGAAGATAGATCCGCTGTCGGTGGACGCGGTGCTGATCTACGCCCAGCGCGGCCATGGCCGGCGCGCCAGCCTCTACAGCGACTACACCTTTGCGGTGTGGAACGGCCCCCGGGACGACCCCGCGCGCCAGCTGGTGCCGTTTGCCAAGGCCTATTCGGGCCTGACCGACGCCGAGATGCGCGCCGTCGACGCCGTGATCCGCAAGACCACGGTGGAGACCTTCGGCCCGGTGCGCAGCGTCACGCCGACCATGGTGTTTGAACTCGGCTTCGAAGGCATTGCCGCCAGCAAGCGCCACAAGAGCGGCATTGCCGTGCGCTTTCCGCGCATGCTGCGCCGGCGCGAGGACAAGCCGGTGGAGGAAGCCGATACGCTGGCGACCCTGCAGGCGCTGCTGCAGGCAGACGCCTGATGGCCAGGCGTGCCGACCCCGCGCTGGCGGCCTGGATCGCCGCGCGCGGCTGGAAGACCTTTGCTTTCCAGCGCCGCGTCTGGGCCGAGATGGCGCAGGGCCGCAGCGGCCTGCTGCATTCAAGCACCGGCAGCGGCAAGACGCTGGCGGTCTGGCTGGGTGCGCTGGGCGCCTTGCGCAAGAGCGTCGCACCCGAGGGAATCAAGGGCAGGCCGCCGCCGCTGACCGTGCTGTGGATCACGCCCATGCGCGCGCTGGCCGCCGACACGCTGCGCGCGCTGCAGGAGCCCATGCAGGCGCTGAGCCCGGGCTGGACTTCGGCGCTGCGCAGCGGCGACACCACCTCGGCACAGCGCGCGGCCCAGGACCGGCGCCTGCCGACGGTGCTGGTCACCACGCCCGAAAGTCTCACGCTGCTGCTGTCGCGCGCCGATGCCTACGAGCTGCTGCGCCATGTGCGCGTGGCCGTGGTCGACGAATGGCATGAGCTGATGGGCAACAAGCGCGGCGTGCAGACCCAGCTGGCGCTGGCGCGCCTGCGGCGCTTTCAGCCGGCGCTCAT
The DNA here is from genome assembly GCF_036666375.1 of Comamonas sp. GTDB lineage: Bacteria > Pseudomonadota > Gammaproteobacteria > Burkholderiales > Burkholderiaceae_C > Comamonas. The sequence goes on from NZ_JAVWWA010000051.1 coordinate 21,893, forward strand.
GACCTGGGGGCTGTCGGCCACGCTGGCCAACCTCGATGAATCGCTGCAGACGCTGCTGGGCACGGCGCCCGCGCCCGCAGGCCAGCCGCCGGCCATCGTCCAGGGCGAGACCGACAAGACGCTGGTGATAGACACGCTGCTGCCCGCGGCCGCCGAGCGCTTTGCCTGGGCCGGCCACATGGGGCTGCGCATGCTGCCCCAGGTGGTGCAGGCCATAGAGGAAAGCGCCAGCTGCCTGGTGTTCACCAACATGCGCTCGCAGGCCGAGCGCTGGTACCGCGCGCTGCTGGAAGCGCGGCCCGACTGGGCCGGCGTGCTGGCGCTGCACCACGGCTCGCTGGACCGCGGCGTGCGCGAATGGGTGGAGCTGGGCTTGAAGGAAGGGCGCATCAAGGCCGCGGTCTGTACCTCGAGCCTGGACCTGGGCGTCGACTTCCTGCCCGTGGACCGGGTGCTGCAGATCGGCTCGGTCAAGGGCGTGGCGCGGCTGGTGCAGCGCGCCGGGCGCGCCGGCCACGCGCCGGGCCGGCCCTCGCGCATCACGCTGGTGCCCACGCACAGCCTGGAGCTGGTCGAGGCCGCGGCCGCGCGAGAGGCCGTGCACGCGGGCCAGATCGAGGCCAGGCCCAGCCCGCGCGCGCCGCTCGATGTGCTGGTCCAGCATCTGGTGACGATCGCGCTGGGCGGCGGCTTCCAGCCCGACGAACTGCTCAGCGAGATCCGCAGCACCGTGGCCTATGCCGGGATCAGCGACGCGCACTGGCAATGGTGCCTGGACTTCGTGCGCCAGGGCGGGCCCTCGCTGGCCGCCTATCCCGACTACCACCGCGTCGTGCCCGACGAGACCGGCCTGTGGCGCGTGCCCGATGTGCGCCTGGCGCGGCGCCACCGCGTCAACATCGGCACCATCGTCAGCGATGCCTCGATCAGCGTGCAGTACCTGGGCGGCGCGCGCCTGGGCAGCGTCGAGGAAAGCTTCATCGCGCGGCTCAAGCCCGGCGACGCCTTCATGTTCAGCGGCCGGCTGCTGGAGCTGGTGCGCGTCGAGCAGATGACGGCGCTGGTGCGCCGCGCCACGGCCGGGCGCGCCGCGCTGCCGCGCTGGAACGGCGGGCGCATGCCGCTGTCGAGCACGCTGGCCGACGCCGTGCTGCGCCAGCTGCAGGCCGCCGATGAAGGCCGCTTCGACAGCCCGGAAATGCAATGCGTGCAGCCGCTGCTCGACATCCAGCGCCGCTGGTCGGGCCTGCCCACGCCGACGACGCTGATTGCCGAGACGCTCAAGTCGCGCGAAGGCTGGCATCTGTTTCTCTACCCGTTTGCCGGCCGCCAGGTGCACCTGGGGCTGGCCAGTCTGCTGGCCTGGCGCGCGGCCCAGCCCGAGACCGGAACCTTTTCCATCGCGCTCAACGACTACGGCATCGAACTGCTCAGCGCCAAGGAGATCGACTGGGCCGCGCGCCTGCCGGGGCTGCTTGCTGCGCGCCCCAATGAGCAACTGTTGGGCGAAGTGCTGGGAAGTCTCAACGCCACCGAACTGGCGCGCCGGCGCTTTCGCGAGATCGCGCGCATTGCCGGGCTGATCTTCCAGAGCCATCCGGGCGAGCGCCGCAGCAACCGCCAGCTGCAGGCCTCGGCCTCGCTGTTCTTCGAAGTGTTCCAGCGCTACGATCCGCACAATCAGCTGCTGCTGCAGGCCGAGCAGGAACTGCTGACGCAGGAGCTGGACGTGCGCCAGCTGGCCGCCGCGCTCGCGCGCATCGAAGGCCAGACCTTGGCGCTGCATGCGCTGCGCAAGCCCACGCCGCTGGCGTTTCCGCTGATGGTCGAGCGCTTTCGCGAGAAGCTGACCAACGAGTCGCTGGCCGACCGCATTGCACGCATGGTGGCCGAACTCGAGCGCAGCGCAGGCGGCGAGGCCGTGGGCACGGCGCATGCGAGCGCCGACCAGGTGTTTGCCTCGGCCCAGGCACGCGCGCTGCCTGAAGCCGACATAGGCGCGGCGCTGGTGCTGGAGACGCGCGGCGAAACAGCGGGCACGCGCAAGCCACGTGCGCGCAAGAGCGGCCGCGCGCGCCAGGCGCCGGGCGCGGAGAATTGATCGATATGGACGGCATTGACATTGCATTGCACATGGCTCCCCCGGGCGCCTTGCCTCTCGTTCTGGCCGGCGAGTCGGTGGCGCTGCTGCCCGAGCGCGCGCTGTGGTGGCCGCGCGAGAAAACGCTGTTTGTCGCCGACGTGCACCTGGGCAAGGCCGCGAGCTTTCGCGCGCTGGGCCAGCCCGTGCCCTCGGGCACGACGCGCGACAACCTCGACCGGCTGAGCCAGCTGATCGACGGCCTGGGCGCGCAGCGCCTGGTGGTGCTGGGCGACTGGCTGCACGCGGCCACGGCCCAGCAGGAGCAGGTGATCGCGCCAGTGCGCGCCTGGCGCGAGCGCCATGCGCAGCTGGCCTGCCTGCTGGTGCGCGGCAACCACGACAGCCACGCGGGCGATCCGCCGCCCGCGCTGCGCTTCGAGATCGTCGACGAGCCGTTTCGCGTGGGCCCGTTCGCGGCCTGCCACCATCCGCAGACCGTGGCCGGCGCGCTGGTGCTGGCCGGCCATCTGCACCCCGCGGTGCAGCTGCGCGGGCGCGCCTACGACCGCGCGCGCCTGCCGTGCTTTTGCACCGCGCCCGGGCTGATGATACTGCCGGCGTTTGGCGCCTTCACCGGCAGCACGCGCGAGCTGCCGGCCGCAACCGAGCGCTGCTACGCGGTGGGCGGTGGGCAGGTGGTGGCGCTGCCGTGGGTGGGTGGCCGGCGCTGAAGTGGGTTTTTTAGCGGCTAAAAAAGTGGCGTATCCGCCTGGCGGGCGCTATTGCCGCGCCGCCAGATAGCGCAGCATCGCCACCGCGCCGGCGACAATGCCCGCGATGGCGATCAGGCTGGCCAGGCTCAGCAGGGAAACCGCGCTGATGCCCTGGCCCACGGTGCAGCCCAGCGCGGTCACGCCGCCCACGCCCATCAGCAGCGCGCCCAGCAGATGGCGCGCGAGGTCCTGGGTGTCGGCAAAGCCCTGCCACTGGAAGTCGCGCCGCCACAGCGCATGCACCAGGCTGCCGGCGACCATGCCGCAGACCGAGGCAATGCCCCAGGTCAGCCGCTTGTTGCTGTCGCTGAAGAACAGCAGCCAGTCCAGCGTATGCGCGACCGGGGTGACGAAACTGAAGGCTTCGATGCGGCCGCTGTAGGTGGTCGCATACATATGCTCCAGCGTCTCGGGGTGTTCGGCGACTTCGCCCACATGGCCGCCCAGCCACCAGGCCGCGGTCACGCAAAGGCCTACGGCCAGTCCGCCCAGCAGCACGCCGGCGTTGCGCCCCGGCCTGAGCGCGAGCGCGATCAGCAGGCCGCCCAGCCCCAGGCCCAGCGCCAGCCGCGTGGCGAACACCGGCCAGCCGCCGGCCTGGGCCAGCAGTTCGGGCAGCAGTGCCAGCGTGTCGAACTGCAGCTGCACGCTGTCGAGCCAGCGCACGCGCGCCACGGCCGTGACGCCCTTGAGCGTGGCAAAGGCCGCCAGGCCCATGACCAGCAGCACCACCAGCGCCTTGAGGCTGCCGCCGCCCAGGCGCGTGAGATTGCGCGCGCCGCAGCCCGAGGCCAGCACCATGCCGGCGCCAAACAGCAGGCCGCCGACCAGCGCCGACAGCCAGGGCAGCTGCCGGCTTGCATAGAGGGTGTCGCCCACGGCCACGCCGCCCCACAGCACCAGCGACGTCGCGCCGCACATCGCCACGCCCACGGCCAGCGCCCATTGGCGCATGCGTGTCCAGTCCTGCAGATAGGCCACGTCGCTGATCGCACCCATGGTGCAAAAGCGCGTTTCGCGCATGGCAAAGCCCAGCCCGGCGGCCAGCAAAAAAATGACCGCCAGGACGGCGGTCGACAGGGAGGAAAACTCGGCAGCACTCATGCGCGCATTGGAAGGTGCATCGCCGGCTCAGCGTACTGGCATATACCCGCAGCCGGTCTTTAACGCCACCTTAATGCAAGTCATGCCAGTCCCTTGTCGGGGCGCACATTGACCAGCCGGGGCTCGTTGGGCCGGCCCGGCTTGATCACCTTCTGGTCCTTGAGCCAGGGCTCGACGATTTCCCAGATCTGCTTGTTGCCGGCGTTCTTCGCGTCTTCGGCCACGGGCGCCCAGCCCGCGACCTTGTACTTCTTGTCGGCCTCGAGCAGCTGGCCGTTCAGGCGCATGTCGCTGATGCGCTTGCCGGCGCCGGCCGTGGGGTCGCACTGGTACTGCAGGCCGCCCACGCGCACCATGTCGCCGCCTTGCTGGTAGTAGGGGTCGGGGTTGAACAGGTTGTCGCCCACGTCCTCGAGCACGGTCTTGATCGTCGCGCCGGTCATCTCGGTGACGGTGGCATAGGAATAGGTGGTGGCCGTCATGTCCATCAGCCATTCGCGCGTGATGTCCTGGCCGGCAAGCAGCGAGGTGCCCCAGCGGAAACCCGGCGAGAACGCGATCGGCGCGTCCTGCACGGCCATCATGGCGTCGAGCAGCAGCTGGTCGCCCGTGCCGTTGAAGTTGCCGCGCCGGTACAGCGTGCCGTCGGTGCGCGCCAGCACCTCGCCCAGCCTGGCTTCGTAGGGCGCGCGCACGCGCGTGATCAGCGCGTCCATCGCGGGGTCGGCCGGCAGGATGTTGGCGAACACCGGCAGCAGCCGGTACTTGAAGCCGGCAACCTTGCCTTCCTTGACGTCGAAGTCCAGCACGCCGAGGAACTTGCCGTTGGAGCCGGCGTTGGTGACTATGGTCTTGCCGCCGGCGTTGCTGACGATGGTCGGTATGGGCATGCCGTCGTGCGTGTGGCCGCCCAGGATCGCATCGATGCCGCGCACCCGGCCCGCCATCTTGATGTCCACGTCCATGCCGTTGTGCGACAGCACGACCACCACCTTGGCGCCCTTGGCGCGCGCCTCGTCGACCATCTTCTGCAGGTTGTCGTCCTGTATGCCGAAGCTCCAGTCGGCGACCAGGTAGCGCGGGTTGGCGATGGGCGTATAGGGAAAGGCCTGGCCGATGATGGCCACGGGAACGCCGTTGATCTCGCGTATCACATAGGGCTTGAACACTGGATCGCCGAAGTCGGCGGTCTTGACGTTCTGGGCGACGAAATCGAGCTTGCTGCCGAAGTCCTTCTCGATGATCTCCTTGACGCGCTCCATGCCGTAGGTGAACTCCCAGTGGCCGGTCATCACATCGACGCCCAGCAGCTTGCAGGCCTCGACCATGTCCTGGGCCTGGGTCCACAGCGAGGTGGCCGAGCCCTGCCAGGTATCGCCGCCGTCAAGCAGCAGCGCCCCCGGGCGCGCGGCGCGCATGCGCTTGACCAGCGTCGCCAGGTGCGCGAAGCCGCCCACCTTGCCGTAGCGCTGGGCCGCGGCGTCGAAGTCCAGGTAGCTGAACGCATGGGCGCCGGCCGTGCCCGGCGCAATGCCCATGGCCTTGAGCAGATGCTCGCCCACCAGATGCGGCGCCTGGTTCTTCATCGCGCCCACGCCCAGGTTCACGCTGGGTTCGCGAAAGTGAATCGGTTTGAGCTGCGCATGGCAGTCGGTCATGTGCAGCAGCGACACGTTGCCGAACGCCGGCACGTCGTACAGCGCCTTGTCGGCCAGCGCCGTGTCGGCGTGGGCATAGCGCTGCAGGCCCATGCCCGAGACGCTGGCCGCGGCCAGCACTTGCAGGAATTCGCGTTTGGAGAGGCTCATGGTTCAGTCGGAAAGCCGCGGGCGCCCGTAAGCGCCCGCCGCATTGCAAGGGAGGGAGTCAGCGATTGACCGGGGACTTGGGGTCGACCAGCAGGCCCACGAGATCGCGCACCTGCGCTTCGCCCAGGATGCCCGCATGGCCGAAACGCGGCATGCCCGAGCAGGCGTTGTAGGCCTTGGCGTTCCAGATCTTGCCCCAGGTGTATTCGACGATGGCGCGCGCCTCGGCGCTGTTCGGGTCGGTGATGCCGCGCAGCTTGCCGTAGTTGTAGAGGCTGGGGCCCAGCGTGCCAAACGAGATTTCCTCGCGGCTGATCTGGTGGCAGTTGTAGCAATTGCCGCCGTTGGCGCTGCCGGGCTTGTCGGTCCAGGTCATGCCGCGGCCGTTCTGCGCGATCTTCTCGCCTTCCTTCCAGTCGCCGACGAACTTGCCGTCGGCCGGCCACTGCACGGTCTTGAGGTTGGCGGCTTCGATGGACTGGGCCTTGGCCTCGGTCAGCGCAATGCCCGACACGTCGGCCGCGCTGCAGGCGGCGTTGGATTCGTCCTGCTGCAGCCGGTCGACCTTGGCAATGCCCTGGTCGCGAAACGAGGCCTGCACCATTTGCCGGGTCATCGCGTCCAGCGACTGCGCGGTGTCCATCGAGGCGCAGCCGAGAACGACCAGGGAGGCGGCGACTGCGGCCACGGTGTAGAGCGTGGATATGGGTTTGTGGTTTGACATCGCGGTCTCCTCAGCGCTTGATGGCCGGCGCGGTCGACATGCCGCCCTGGCCGTTGACGCCCATGAACACGCCCAGCGCCACGGTCACGTCGCTGGCATAGCCGGGGTAGGGGAAGCGCTGCTGGCGAAAGCAGTCGTTGAGCCGGCGCTGCATGCTCCACAGCTCGCCCGACGAGACGCGGTACGCGGGCCAGGAGCCGAAGCCTTCGGCCGCGCCCTTGGCCTGGGTGAGATTGGGCAGGTCCTGCAGGCGTATGCGCTTGTCGTCCGCGCCATGGCAGGAGGCGCAGGCAAAATCATGCGGGCCGCCGCGCAGATAGAACATGCGCTTGCCCACTTCGTACATCTGCTTTTCCTTGGCGTGGCCTTGCGGCAGATTGAGCTTCATGCCCTTGGACTGCGAGGACACCCAGGCCACCAGGCCTTCCATGTTCTTTTGCTCGTCCTTGCCAAACGGCGTGGCGGCGATCTTGGCCGCGTCCAGGCCCTGCTGCACCTGCATGCAGGTCAGCAGGCGCGACTCGAGGTCCTGCACCTTGTTGGTGTCGGCAAAGTAGCGCGGCAACTCGACAAACGCGCCCTTGACCACGCCCGGGCCCTTGCCCAGGTCGCAGCGCTCGAGCGAGGCGTTCCTGGGGCCGCGCTTTTGCTTCCACAGCTCCTCGCCTTTCATCTCGAACAGTTCCGCGGGATTGCCGTCCTGCAGCATTTCACGGTATTCGGCAATGCCGTCGGCCGTGCTTTTCTGCGCCAGCGCCGGGGCGCACAGGGCCATCAGCGCGGCAGCCGCCAAGGCGGCGGCGGGGGATGTTTGTCTCATGGGGCGTCCTCTCTTTTTTGTTCTCGGGCAAGGAGGCGGCGCGCAGGCAGGGCCGGCGCGCCGGCGGCGCAGGCCGCTTTCAGCTGACGGTGGCTTCGTCGGTGCGGGTCTCGCCGCGGTTGTCCTTCCAGCTCACGGACAGCTTGTCGCCGGCCTTGGCGCCCTTGACGACGAACTGCAGGAACGGGTTCTTGGACACCGCCGGGCCCCAGTCGGCGGCGAAGATCGGCTTGCCGTTGAGGCTGGCCGTGACTTCCTGGATGAACCAGGCGGGAATGGTCTTGCCTTCCGCGTCCTTGCGCAGGCCTGTCTCCATTTCATGTGCCATCAGCACGCGTACCGTGGTCTTGTCTCCGGCGGCCTGGGCCCGGATGCGCATTGGATCTGCCATGTCTTTCTCCTTGTTCTGTGAATCAGCCGCCGCAACCGCCCAGCGTCACCTTGACTTCCTTCTTCGCGAAGAAGGCCTTGCCGTCGTTGGTGATGGCCACCGCATAGACGTCAGAGGACTGGCCCAGCTTGGCGCGCGTGAGGAAGTTGGACTCGAGCGCTTCGTTGACGGTGAACGCGGCAATCATGGTGTTGGGGTTCTTCTCGACCAGGATCAGCAGCTGCTTGACGTTGGGCAGCGTGGTTGCCGCGCCAATCGGCACGACCGCGCCGTTCTCGGCGATATCGGGCGCGGTGAGCGTCACGTCCTTGCTTTCGGCCGGCGCCGACGCGCCCATGGCCTTGAGCACTTCGGCCATGGTCTTGGCCTCGAACGCGGCCTTGTTGTAGGCCGCGTGCGCGGCCTGGGGCAGCACGCCCGCGGCCGCGAGCAGCCCCAGCACGGCTGCGCTGTTCTTGAGTGCGTCTCTGCGTTTCATCTTCTGTCTCCTTGTGATGGATCTATGGCCGGCGACGCGCGCGGGCCTTCAGGGTTTCTGGGTTGCGGCAAGCCAGTTCGCAATGATTCTGGCGTCGTCGTCGCTGAGCTGGGGCTGCGGCGGCATAGGGATAGACCCCCATACCCCGGTGCTGCCCGACTTGATCTTGCCGATCAGGTAATCGGTCTGGCCGCCGAACTTGGCGGCGATATCCTTGAACGCCGGGCCGACGATCTTCTGCTCCATGCCGTGGCAGGCAATGCAGGCGTTCTTCTCCAGCAGCGCCGTGGGCACCTGCGTGGCCGCGGGTGCCGGCCTGGCCTTCTTGCTGGCGCCGCCATCGGTCTCGATGCCGTGCTGCGCGCCGATCAGGCGGTTTTGCTGCGCCAGATTGCCGTGGTTGTTGCTTGCGTGATCGGGCAGGGCGGAGCGCACCTGGGGCGCGGGCGCGCAGTTGCTCATGCAGGCCTTGGCCTGTACGTCGGGCCTGGCGCTGGCCTGGAACTCCTTGCCCGGCCACAGCGCATGGGCGCTGGTCATGCCGTTGCGGTTGGGCAGCCTGGCCTGCACCTGGGCCATGTTCTTGTCGCTGAGCGTGAAGTCCTCGGGAACGATCTCGCCCAGGTTCAGCAGATAGGCCGTGACCGCATAGACCTCTTCGGTCGACAAGGTCTTGGGCGCATTCCAGGGCATGGCGCGGTTGATGTAGTCCCACAGCGTCGACAGCGTCGCGGTCTTCATCAGCGTCGTGCGGCCGGGAAATCCCGGGTCCTTCAGGCGCGCGGCATGACCGGTCTTGATGTCCTCGGCCGTCGTGCCGCCCACCAGCGGACTGAAGACTTCGTTGGCCTCGCCAAACACGCCGTGGCAGGACGCGCACTTGCCTTCCCAGACCTGCATGCCCTGGCGCACGCTGCCCGAGCCTTCGGGCAGGCCCTTGAAGTCGGGGCGCACGTCGATGTCCCAGGCCTTGACTTCCTTGGGCGTGGCATCGCGGCCAATGCCGGGAAAGCCATTGCTTGTCTGGGCCGAGACGCCCAGGGCCAGGGCCGCCAGCACGCCGGCAGCGGCCAGGCGGAAATTACGCGAGCTGGACATTGGCCACCTCCCCATTGGTGTGCACCGCCCACGACTGGATTGCATTGTTGTGATAGATCGACCGGCTGCCGCGCACCGCGCGCAGCTGCTGGTAGCTGGGCTGCACATAGCCGGTCGAGTCCATGGCGCGGCTCTGGATGATGCATTCCTCGCCGTTCCAGACCCAGTCCAGGTTGAAACGCGTGAGGCACTTGTCCATCACCGGGCCTTCAAGCCGCGCGCTGCGCCAGTTGCGGCCGCCGTCGACGCTCACGTCGACGCGCTTGATCCTGCCGCGCCCCGACCAGGCCAGGCCGGTGATGTTGTAGAAGCCCTTGCCCTGCAGCATCTGTCCGCCCGAAGGCGTGGTCACGACGCTCTTGCATTCCTGGATGCTGCTGTACTGGCGGTGCTGGCCGTCGGGCATCAGGTCGACGTAATGAATGGCTTCGTCCTTGGTCGCGTAGGGCATGTCGCCGACTTCGATGCGCCGCAGGTACTTGACCCAGCTCACGCCCTGCACGCCGGGCACGACCAGGCGCAGCGGATAGCCTTGCTCGGGCCGCAGCATCTCGCCGTTCTGGCCGTAGGCCACCAGCACTTCGCCCGAGGTGATCAGCTCGACCGGAATGGTGCGTGTCATCGACGAGCCGTCGGCGCCTTCGGCCAGAATGAACTTGCCCTTCTTGAGATCGGCGCCGGCCATTTCCAGCAGGCGTATCAGCGGCACGCCAGTGAATTCGCTGCAGGACAGCATGCCGTGCGTGTACTGCACCGTGGGCACGGCCACGTTGCCCCATTCCATGCCGGTGTTGGCGCCGCATTCAATGAAATGAAAGCGCGACACCGAAGGCAGGCGCATGATTTCATCCATGGTGAAGACCTTGGCGTTCTTCACCAGGCCGTTGACCATCAGCCGGTGCTTGGAGGGATCGATGTCCCACCAGCCCTGGTGGTGGCGCTCGAAATGCAGGCCGCTGGGCGTGACGATGCCAAACAGCGACTGCATGGGCGCAAACGACACCGAGGCCTGCTTGGTCTGCGTGAGCCCCGGGCTCTGGCGGCGCTGCACATTGGCTTCGTATTTGGATGGTTTGCCGTAGCCGTCGGTGACCACGGCCTGGCCCAGGCCCTTGCTGTGCGCGGGCAGCTCGAGAATGTTCGGGTCGCCGTCACCGACGCTGGCCGCGCGCGCCGCGCTGGCGACAGCGGCCGTGCCCGCGGCGGCGGCAAACGCGCTGCGAATGAAGTCGCGCCGCCCGGCCTTGGCCTGGGCAAACACCGTGCCCACCTCGCGGGCAGGAACGAAATTCTCCGGCGCCTTGCGTATCCGGCCTGTCATGCTCACTGCGCTCCCGCAAGAATCCAGCCGGCCAGCGTGCCGGCATCTGCCTCGCTGAGCGCAGCCTGCGCCGGCATGGGAACAGGACCCCATTTGCCCGCGCCGCCGGCCTTGATGCTCTTGGCCAGCTGCGCCTGGGCATCGGCCTGGCCCGCGTACTTCTTGGCGATATCGCGGAACGCCGGACCGACCAGCTTCTTGTCCACCGTGTGGCAGGCCATGCAGGCATTCTTTTGCGCCAGCGCCTGATTTGCCGCAGCCACGCCGGGCAGCGCCGCCACCAATGCCACTCCCAGCCAGGATTTCCAATGCTTCACCGCAGTCTCCTTATATTTGTATATAAGCATGTTGTTATGTATTAGTTTCCAACAGGCGCGATGCTTTGTGATGTGGCAATTACCCTCGTTGTTCCAAATTGGAATAGCGCTTTGTGAAGCCGTCTTTTGCCTTTATTTGTGGCGCGGACGTTCACCCTTCGACG
>NZ_JAVWWA010000052.1:0-20838 GCF_036666375.1 Comamonas sp.
GACCTACGGATTAACAGTCCGGCGCTCTACCAACTGAGCTATTGAGGAAGAAGACTTGAATTATAGGACGAAAAATTCAGTGTTCAGGAAAGATGGGCATTTTTTGCAAATTTTCTTCTGAATGCTGTTTATTTCGCTGCGCCGGGCTCGGGCCGCAACCAGAGCCAGACCAGCACGCACGACATGCTGCCCAGCGAAAACCAGCGCACCCAGACCGGCACGGGTGCCCAGCAGACCACGATGGCGCCCAGGGCCATGGCGGCGCTCGCGCTCCACTTCGCGCGCCGGCTCACGTGCCCGCCCGCGGCCCAGTCCTGCAGCATGGGGCCGAACAGCCGGTGGCGCCACAGCCAGTTGTGCAGCCGCTGCGAGCTGCGCGCTGCGGCCCAGCCGGCGATCAATATGAAGACCGTGGTCGGCAGGCCGGGAATGAACACCCCGGCAATGCCCAGCGCAAGGCTGATGCCGGCGCAGGCCTGCAGCAGCCAGCGCAGCGGGCGCGACGGCAGCATGCGCAGCGGCGGAACGCTGGGCGTGGGAAGAGGGGCGGGCTGCTCAATCTCGGGCATGGCCTATTGTGCCGTGGGGGCGCGGGCCCGCAGGCGGCGCGCTATGCTTGCCCGCATTGCCAAGGATTTCTTATGACTGTACGCACTATCTTGAAGATGGGCGACGCGCGCCTGCTGCGCGTGGCCCGGCCCGTCACGGCTTTTGACACCGACGAACTGCATCTGCTGGTCACCGATCTGCTCGACACCATGGCCGCGGCCAACGGTGCGGGCCTGGCCGCGCCGCAGATCGGCGAGGACCTGCAGCTCGTGATCTTCGGCTCGGGCGCGCCCAATCCGCGCTACCCCGACGCGCCGGTGATACCGCGCACGGTACTGATCAACCCGCAGATCACGCCGCTGGGCGAGGAAATCGAGAACGACTGGGAAGGCTGCCTGTCGGTGCCCGGAATGCGCGGCGTCGTGCCGCGCTGGCAGCGCATACGCTATACCGGCTTCGACCAGTACGGCGATCCCATAGACCGCACGGTAGATGGTTTCCACGCGCGCGTGGTGCAGCACGAATGCGACCATGTCTGGGGCAAGCTGTACCCGATGCGCATGACCGATTTCTCGCAGTTCGGCTTCACCGAGGTGCTGTTTCCGGGAATCAGCGCGGCGGAGGATGATTGAGGCAGACCGCCAACTGAAGGCGAGAATTGCGCGCTGAAACGCCCGCTGCCCGTTCTTGCTGAGCAGGGTAGCGAGGCCAAGCCTTGTAGGCGCTCAAAAGAAACAGTGGGCCTCGCCCCCGTTCGTCCTGAGCCTGCCTCGCCGGCCGCGTCGAAGGATGAACGGCCCGCCCTCAAAAAGCGCTTCCAACCCCTAGAACGACAGGGCTTCGATCAGTTCAGTCTCGATCGCGATCTGCCTGGCGTTGTGCTGCAGCTCCGCGCCTTCTATCAGGAAAGTATCTTCGACGCGTTCGCCCAGCGTGCTGACCTTGGCCAGTTGCACGCTCAGGCGGTGGCGCGCGAGCAGGCGGGCAACCACATAGAGCAGGCCCGCGCGGTCTATCGCCGAAATGCTCAGCAGCCAGTGCTGGGCTTTCTCGTCGGGGCTCAGGCTCACGCGCGGCACCATGGGAAAGCTCTTGACGCGGCGCGACACGCGCCGCTGCGAAGGCTCGGGCAGTTCGCCGCCGCGCTCTATGGTCTGCACCAGCTCGGTCTCGACCAGATTCATCAGCTCGCGGTAGCGCTCCTGCATGGCGGGGGCGACGATCTGGAAGGTGTCCAGCGCATAGCCGTTGCGCGCGGTGTGCACGCGCGCGTCGAGAATGCTGAAGCCGGCGCGGTCGAAGTAGCTGCAGATGCGCGCAAACAGATCGGCCTGGTCGCGCGCATAGACCAGCACCTGCAGGCCTTCGCCGGCCAGCGACTTGCGCGCGCGCACGATGGGGTGGGGCGCGCCCACGTTGCGCGACAGGTGGCGCGTATGCCAGGCGATGTCGGCGGCTTCGTGGCGCATGAAATAGCTCACGTCCAGCGTGTCCCAGAGCTTCTTGTGCGACTCGAACGGCTGGGCCGACAGCGCCAGCTGCACCAGCGCTTCGCGCTTGCGTGATTCGATCTCGGCGGCGGCGTCGGGCGCGCGCCCGCCCAGCACGCGCAGCGTCGCGCGGTACAGGTCTTCGAGCAGCTTGCCTTTCCAGGCGTTCCAGACCTTGGGGCTGGTGCCGCGGATGTCGGCCACGGTGAGCAGGTACAGCGCGGTCAGCCGGCGCTCGTCACCCACGCGCTGGGCAAACGCGCCTATGACTTCGGGGTCGGCCAGGTCCTGCTTTTGCGCGACCTGGCTCATGGTCAGGTGTTCGCGCACCAGGAATTCGACCAGCGCCGCGTCGGCCCGGTCTATGCCGTGGGCGCGGCAAAAGCGCTTGACTTCGACGGCGCCGATCACGGAGTGGTCGCCGCCGCGTCCCTTGCCGATGTCGTGGAACAGCGCCGCGAGGTACAGCAGCCAGGGCTTGTCCCAGCCGCCCGCGAGCTGCGAGCACATCGGATATTCGTGCGCATGCTCGGCCATGAAGAAGCGGCGCATGTTGCGCAGCACCATCAGGATATGCTGGTCCACGGTGTAGACATGGAACAGGTCGTGCTGCATCTGGCCCACGATGCGCCGGAACGGCCAGAGGTAGCGCCCCAGCACCGAGGTCTGGTTCATGAGCCGCATCGCATGCGTGAGGCCGCTGGGCTGCTGCAGGATCTTGAGAAAGGTGGCGCGGTTGACCGGGTCGTGGCGAAAGCCGCTGTCCATCAGCCCGCGCGCATGGTAGAGCGCGCGCAGCGTGCGCGCCGACAGATCGGTCAGGCCGACATTGGTCTCGTAGACCAGAAAGGTCTCGAGAATCGCATGCGGATGGCGCTCGTAGAGATCGTCGCTGGCGATCTCTATCATCCCCGCCTTGTTGAAGAAGCGTTCGTTGATCGGCACGAGCTCGTGCGCGCAGGGGTTGAAGCGCTCCTCGATGTTCAGCCGCAGGATATGGCTGAGCTGCGAGACCGCCTTGGCCGCCCAGTAGTACTCGCGCATCAGCGCTTCGCTGGCGCGCAGCGCCAGGCGCTGGCCGTCGGGCGCCGTGGATTCGAAGCCGAAGCTTTCGGCCACCGCAGTCTGCAGATCGAACACCAGCCGGTCTTCATGCCGGCCCGAGATCGCATGCAGGCGCGCGCGTATCAGGCTCAGCAGGGCTTCGTTGGCCTCGAGCTGCTGGGCTTCGAGTTCGGTCGCCAGCCCGTTGATCGCGAGTTCGCGCCAGCTGTTGCCCAGGCCCGCGGCGCGCGCCAGCCACATGATGTATTGCAGGTCGCGCAGTCCGCCCGGCGACTCCTTGCAGTTGGGTTCGAGCGCGTAGGGCGTGTTTTCGTATTTGTTGTGGCGCTGGCGCATTTCCAGCGTCTTGGCGACCATGAAGGCGCGCGGGTCCATCTGCGCGCGGTACTGGCGGCCGAAATCGTCGAACAGCGCCGTGCTGCCGCAGATGCAGCGCGCTTCGAGCAGCGCGGTCTGCACGGTCACGTCGCGCTCGGATTCCTCCAGGCATTCGGCGGTGGTGCGCACGCTCGAACCTATTTCGAGCCCCGCGTCCCAGCAGCTGCCTATGAACTGCTCAAGTCGGGCCGCGAGCGCGCTGCCCGCGCTGGCGTCGGCGTTCAGCGGCAGCAGCACCAGCACATCGACATCCGAGCCGGGAAACAGCTGGGCACGGCCATAGCCGCCCACGGCCAGCAGCGCGGCCTCGGCCGGCAATTCGGCCTGGTCCCAGAGCCGGCACAGCAGGCGGTCGGCCAGTGCACTCAATTGGTGCAGTGACGCCCGGATGTTGCGCTTGTTCGTTGCAGGCGTGAGCAGGGCGGCCACGAGGGCGGCCTTGTCGCGGCGGTAGGTGTCACGCAGGGCGTGCAGAGGATTCATGGTCAATAGGGTAAAGGAAAAGACCCGCAGCCTTACTTGCAAGAATCATGCGCGTTCCCGGTGCGCGCTGCGGGATCAGCAGCTGGTCGTGGTGACGAACTCGGGCAGTGGGGGCGAGCCCGCCGACAGCGTCATGACTTCGTAGCCCGTGGGGGTCACGACCAGCGTGTGTTCCCACTGTGCCGACAGGCTGTGGTCCTTGGTGACTATGGTCCAGCCGTCGCGGCCCAGTTCCTTGATGTCGCGCTTGCCCAGGTTGAGCATGGGCTCTATCGTGAAGATCATGCCGGCTTCGAGCACGGTGCCCTGGCCGGGCTTGCCGTAGTGCAGGATCTGCGGCTCCTCGTGGAACTTCTTGCCTATGCCGTGGCCGCAGAATTCGCGCACCACCGACAGCCCATGGCCTTCGGCAAAGCGCTGGATCGCGTGGCCGATGTCGCCCAGCGTATTGCCGGGCTTGACCTGCTGAATGCCCAGCCACATCGATTCGAACGTGAGTTGCGACAGGCGCTTGGCCGCGATCGAGCATTCGCCGATCAGGTACATGCGCGAGTTGTCGCCGTACCAGCCGTCGGCGGTGATCACGGTGACGTCGACGTTGACGATGTCGCCTTTCTTGAGCGGCTTGTCGTTGGGAATGCCGTGGCACACCACATGGTTGACGGATGTGCAAAGATGGCCGGGATAGGGCGGATAGCCCGGGGGCTGGTAGCCTATGGTGGCCGACACGGTGCCCTGCTGGGCCATGCATTCGGCGCCCAGGCGGTCGATTTCGGCGGTGGTGATTCCGGGCTTGATGTGGGGGGCAATATAGTCCAGCACTTCGGAAGCCAGTCGGCAGGCGACGCGCATGCCTGCTATGTCTTCGGCGGTTTTGATGGTGATGCTCATCGCGCAATTATCCCATTGCACCTCCGGGCCTGCTGGTATCAGGGCTGCGCGAAGGCGCGCACATCGGTAAAATGCCGGCCATCCCCCACGGCGCGCCTTCTTCGGGCGCGCTGTCCCACGCCTCCTATTCCCGACAGGCTGCCACGTGACTTTGCATCTGACCCAGCTGGAGGGCGGCAACGCCCTGAGCTCTTTCCGCGCCCGACAACTGCTCTCCTCCCTGGAAGCCATCCACCCCAAGATCAGCGGTGTGGCCGCGCGCTTCGTGCACCTGGTGGCCACCGAGACCGCACCCGATGCCGACGCACACCGCCGCCTCGCGGCGCTGCTGACCTACGGCGAGCCCTATGCGGGCAGCAGCGAAGGCCTGGCCATCGTCGTCACGCCGCGCCTGGGCACGATTTCGCCCTGGGCCTCGAAAGCCACCGACATCGCCCGCAACTGCGGCCTGGCGATACAGCGCGTCGAGCGCGTGACCGAATACCGCATCCAGCTCAAGACCGGCCTGCTGGGCGGCACGCCCGAACTCACGCCCGAGCAACTGGGCCAGATCGCGGCACTGCTGCACGACCGCATGACCGAGTCGGTGATGACTTCGCGCAACGAAGCCGCGAAGCTGTTCACCGAACTGCAGGCCCAGCCCATGGCGTTTGTCGATGTGCTGGGCGGCGGCGCGGCCGCGCTGCTGGCCGCCGACAAGGCCTGGGGCCTGGCGCTGGCCGAAGATGAAATCAGCTATCTGGTCAACGCCTTCCAGGGCCTCAAGCGCAATCCCACCGATGTGGAATTGATGATGTTCGCCCAGGCGAACTCCGAGCACTGCCGCCACAAGATCTTCAACGCCAGCTTCACCATCGACGGCGTGGCGCAGGAGAAGTCGCTGTTCGGCATGATCCGCAACACCCACCAGGTGTCGCCCCAGCACACCGTCGTTGCCTATTCGGACAACGCCTCGATCATGGAAGGCCATGAAGTCGAGCGCTTTGTCGCCCGCCTCGATGCGGGTGCGGGCAGCGCGCCGAGCTATGTCAAGCAGGCCGCAACCCACCATGTGCTGATGAAGGTCGAGACGCACAACCACCCCACGGCGATCTCGCCTTTCCCCGGCGCCTCCACGGGCAACGGCGGCGAGATCCGCGACGAAGGCGCGACCGGCCGCGGCTCCAAGCCCAAGGCCGGCCTCAGCGGCTTCACGGTCTCCAAGCTCTGGGGCAGCACCATAGGCAAGCCCGAGCACATCGCCAGCCCGCTGCAGATCATGACCGAAGGCCCGCTGGGCGGCGCGGCGTTCAACAACGAGTTCGGCCGTCCCAACCTGGCCGGCTACTTCCGCGAATATGAGCAGGAAGTCGGCGGCGTGGTGCGCGGCTACCACAAGCCCATCATGATTGCCGGCGGCCTGGGCGTGATCGACAAGGACCAGACCAAGAAGATCGAATTTCCTGCCGGTTCGCTGCTGATCCAGCTCGGCGGCCCCGGCATGCGCATCGGCATGGGCGGCAGCGCGGCCAGTTCCATGGCCACGGGCACCAACGCCGCCGAACTCGACTTCGACTCGGTGCAGCGCGGCAACCCCGAGATCGAGCGCCGGGCGCAGGAAGTCATCAACCACTGCTGGCAGCAGGGCGACGCCAACCCGATTCTCGCCATCCACGACGTGGGCGCGGGCGGTCTGTCGAACGCCTTCCCCGAACTGACCAATGACGCCGGCCGCGGCGCGCGCTTCGATCTGCGCGCCGTGAACCTCGAGGAGTCGGGCCTGGCGCCCAAGGAAATCTGGTCGAACGAAAGCCAGGAACGCTATGTGCTGGCGATCGCTCCCGAGTCGCTGGCGCAGTTCACCGAATTCTGCGAGCGCGAGCGCTGCCCGTTTGCGGTGATAGGCACGGCCACCGAAGAGCGCCAACTGGTGCTCGAGGACACGGCCGTCGTCGCTGGCGACCAGAAATTCCCGGTCGACATGCCGATGAACGTGCTGCTGGGCAAGCCGCCCAAGATGCACAAGGACGTGAGCACGCTGGAGCGCGAACTGCCGGCCATGGACCTGACCGGCGTGGCGCTCGAGTCCGCGGTGATCGATGTGCTGGCCCACCCCACGGTGGCGTCCAAGCGCTTCCTGATCACCATTGGCGACCGCGCGGTCGGCGGCCTGACCCACCGCGACCAGATGGTCGGCCCATGGCAGGTGCCCGTGGCCGACGTGGCCGTGACGCTGGCCGACTACCGCGGCTTCGCCGGCGAAGCCATGGCGATGGGCGAGCGCACGCCGCTGGCCTCGATCAACGCCCCGGCCTCGGGCCGCATGGCCGTGGCCGAAGCCATCACCAATCTGCTGGCCGCGCCCATCGAGCTGCCGCGCGTGAAGATGTCGGCCAACTGGATGGCCGCCTGCGGCGAGCCCGGTGAAGACGCGGCGCTGTATGCGACCGTCAAGGCCGTGGGCATGGAACTGTGCCCGGCGCTCGATATCTCCATTCCCGTGGGCAAGGACTCGCTGTCGATGCGCACGCAGTGGCAGGAAAACGGCGTGACGAAGAAAGTCACTTCGCCCGTGAGCCTGATCATCACCGCCTTTGCATCGATTGCCGATGTGCGCGGCACGCTCACGCCCCAGCTCGACGCGCAGGAAGAAGACAGCACGCTGGTGCTGATCGACCTGGGTCGCGGCAAGATGCGCATGGGCGGCTCCATCCTGGGCCAGGTGCTCAATCAGAGCGGCAACGAGACGCCTGATCTTGACGACGCCAAGGACCTGGTGCAGCTGGTCAGCGCCGTCAACGCGCTGCGCGCCCAGGGCCAGATCCTGGCCTACCACGACAAG
The DNA here is from genome assembly GCF_036666375.1 of Comamonas sp. Taxonomy (GTDB): domain Bacteria; phylum Pseudomonadota; class Gammaproteobacteria; order Burkholderiales; family Burkholderiaceae_C; genus Comamonas. The sequence goes on from NZ_JAVWWA010000052.1 coordinate 7,678, forward strand.
GGCGACGGCGGTCTGCTGGCGACGGCGGCCGAAATGGCCTTTGCCGGCCATGTGGGCGTGGCGCTCAACGTCGACATGCTGGTCACAGAAGGCGACGGCATCTCCGACAGCCGCATGGACAGCGGCGACAGCAAGAACTGGGCGCAGCAGGTCAGCGGCCGGCGCGAGGAGCTCACGCTCAAGGCGCTGTTCAATGAAGAAATCGGTGTCGTGCTGCAGGTCAGGACTTCCGAGCGCAATGCCGTGATGCAGACGCTGCGCGAGCATGGCCTGTCGCAGTGCAGCCATTTCGTCGGCAAGACCCGTCCGCTGTCGAGCACCATCGATGCCGGCAAGGGCCAGCTGCAGGTCTGGCGCGATGCCAAGGCGGTGTTCAGCGCCTCGCTCAGCGACCTGCACCAGGTCTGGGACGCGGTGAGCTGGAAGATCGCGCAGCAGCGCGACAACCCGGTCTGCGCCGACGCCGAGCACGCCGCTGCCGGCGAAGCCACCGATCCGGGCATGCACCTGGAGCTGACGTTCGACGCGCAAGAGAATGTCGCCGCGCCATACCTGAACCTTGCCAAGCCACGCGTTGCCGTGCTGCGCGAGCAGGGCGTGAACTCGCATGTCGAGATGGCCTATGCGTTCACCGAAGCCGGCTTCGAAGCCGTCGATGTGCACATGACCGATCTGCAGACCGGCCGCGCCAAGCTGCAGGACTTCGCCGGCGTCGTCGCCTGCGGCGGCTTCAGCTATGGCGACACGCTGGGCGCGGGCATTGGCTGGGCGCGTTCGATCACCTTCAACGAGCGCCTGTCGCAGGAGTTCCAGCAGTTCTTCGGCCGCAGCGATACCTTCGGTCTGGGTGTATGCAACGGCTGCCAGATGTTTGCCGAGCTTGCCGAGATCATTCCCGGTGCCCAGGACTGGCCGCGCTTCACGCAGAACCAGAGCAACCGTTTCGAAGCGCGTCTGTCCATGGTCGAAGTGCTCGAATCCCCCAGCCTGTTCCTGCAGGGCATGGCCGGCAGCCGCCTGCCGATTGCCGTCGCGCATGGCGAAGGCTTTGCGAACTTCAGCGAGCGCGGCAATGCGGCCCAGGCGCTGGCCGCGATGCGCTTTGTCGACAACCACGGCCAGCCCACCGAGCAGTACCCGTTCAACCCGAACGGCAGCGCGGGCGGCCTCACGGCAGTGACCACGGCCGACGGCCGCTTCACGGCCATGATGCCCCACCCCGAGCGCGTGTTCCGCAACGTGCAGATGAGCTGGACCACGGGCGACAAGAGCGCGTTCAGCCCCTGGATGCGCGTGTGGCGCAACGCGCGCAAGTGGGTCGGTTGATCTGACGCACACCCCGGGCCGCTGAGGCGGCCTGGCGGGCGGGTCCGGGCGCCTTGCGGCGCCTGGGCCCGCCTTTTTTTTAGAGCAGGTTCTCCACCAGGCTCTTGTTGCGCGGCGTGCTGCGTTCTTCCTCAGCACGGAAGTTGACCATCTTCTTCATGGTCTGCAGCAACTGCTGTTCGGTCTGCCGCGTGGCCTCGCTCAGCTTGCCCTTGACGGTCTCGACCTTGGTCGAAGTGCGCGTGCTGTCGTCCACGGTGAAGACGTCGTAGTTGCCCGAGGCCGTGTCCAGCATCACGCCGCCGCGCGACTGCATGTATTGGCCCTGCAGTGTTTCCTCCTGCGTCTGCTCGGCCCTCAGGTCCTCGGCGCCCGCGGTCTGCTTGACTTCGGTCTGCTGGCTCAGCCGGTAGTCGACATGGCCCTTCTCGATGACTCCGCCATAGCGTCCGGTGCGCTCGAAATCGCCGCTGAAGCTGGCCTCGAAATCGGCCAGGCCGCTGAGCAGGGGCTGGATGCGGGACGCCGCTTCCTGGCGCTCCGGGGTGACCGCGGCCGACGCGCTGCCGGCGGCGGAGATGGAGTGCAGCTGGGTGAACGCATCCTTGAACATTCCCACGAGCTGGCTGTCTGCATGGCTGCGCTGGGCCGCGGCATCGAACTGGCGCAAAAGACCGTCGATCGCGGACTGGCGCTGGCGGGAATCGACCGCGCCCAACGGACTCTGGGCGTCGACCGCGAGCGCGGTCTCGCCGAGCAGGCCCTTGAAATCCAGCGTCTTGCGCTCCGGACCCAGGTGCAGGTTGAACGTGGACAGCGGCTGCGACGCCTGGGGATTCTTGACCGAAAGATCGACGCTTTTGAGCACGCTGCTGTCGAAATCGAGCAGGTTGGCAAGATCCATTTGGGGCTTGTCTGCCTGGCCCAGACCTTCGAGCGCCTTGTCGAAGCCCTGCGCCAGTTTGGCCAGAGCCGTTTTCTCGCTGCTGCTCAGCGCTCCCGACGACTTGATCTCCACTTGCAAGCCATTTTTGCCCGGAGCGTTGTCGACGGCGATGATGAATTCCACCGTCTGGCCCGAGCGCGTCTGCACCTTGAAGCTGGCCTTGGCGGCCTTGCCGCTGAAACCGTCGAGCGCGGCGGCGTCCAGGGATTGCGTGGTCACGCCCGGTGTATCCGCGGCCTGGTAGTTCACCAGCGCTTGCCGGTAGTTCGCGCCCGTGGTCGCAAACTGGTTGATCAGCGCGCTGCCCAGACCGCGCCAGCGGCCCGCGAGGCCTTCCGTGCTGCTGCGCGCGCTGTTGGTCGCCATCAGCGAGCTCACCGCATCCCGGGTCTGGCTGGCCCATGCCTGGCGCGGCGTATAGGGCGCAGGCTTGGTGTAGATAACGTCGACGGCGGTCATGGTGTCCAGGCTCAGCACGGTGGACGGCGTGGACGCCACGCTCTCGGCGGCGTCGGGCGCGGAAACCTTGGCCGCCGTCGACGTGCTGCGCATGGCCTGGCTGGTCAGGACGCTGGAAAGGGTGGGGGAAATAGTGCTCACGGTCCGTCATCTCCTTTGTTCGGGCCATCGAAGTCGCGCCGGCCCTGGGTCTTTATCGGCATATCCGCCGCATTCTGAAGCGCGGATCTGCCCCTGGATTGTCGGTGCTGCGGCGGCCGTGGCGCGGCGTTGCGGCAAAGGATTGCACCGATTTGAGAATCATTCTCATCGGAGTCTATAATTCGCGCACTCCCGCTTGCCAGGCGCAGCTGGGCTGCGTTGTTTTGCTGGCTTGGATTGGACCGTGCTGACCCGTTATTACCGCGATCTGCTGAACTTCTGCCTGCGCAAGGTGCGCGACCGGGATGTCGCGGCCGATCTCGCGCAGGAAAGCTATGCACGCGTGCTTTCCATGCAGCAGTCGGGCCAGGTGATTCTCGAGCCCGGGGCCTTGCTGCGCCAGGTCGCGCTGCGCGCCAAGATCGATCTGGACCGGCGCGCTGCCCTGCGCCAGCATGACGATATCGATGGGCTGGACGATGCCGACCAGCCGGTCAGTCCCGCGTATCTGCAGCCCGAGCAGGCCTATGCTTCGTCGCAGGCGGTCGATGCCTACCTCGAGACCATAGAAGCGCTGCCGCCGCGCTGCCGCGAAGCGTTCTGCATGTACCTGTTCGACGAGCTGTCCAACCAGCAGATCGCGCAGCGCATGGGCGTGTCGCTGAGCATGGTCAACCAGTACATCAGCCGCGGCAAGATCGCCTGCGCCGCGCGCAGAAAGGCGCTGGACCATGGCCAGTGACGACAAGCCAGGTTCCCGTCGCGGCGCAGGGTGCAGTTTTGCGCCTGTTCGCGCGTCTATATTCATAAGATGAGCCGTTTCTCCCTGCCTTCTTCTTCCAGCGCCCCGTTTGACGAGGAGCAGGAAGCGCGCGCGCTCGCGGAGTTTCTCGGCCCGCAGGACCCGGTCGATGTCGCGGCCGCCGATTGGCATACGCGCGCCGAACAGGGCCTGGACGCGGCCGCGCAGGACGCGCTGGCGCAGTGGCTGGCGGCCGATCCCGCGCATGCCGCGGCCTGGCGCGGCCTGGACCAGGACCTGGCCGCGCTGCGCGCGCTGCCCGCCGCGCGCGTGGCGCGCTTGCGTGCAGGCGCGGCCGCACCGGCCGCCACGCCGCCGCAGATGCGGCTGGCGCGCAGATGGCCGGCATGGCGCATCGCGCTGCCACGTCCGGCCTTGCTGGCCGCGTGCTGCGCGGCACTGCTGGCCTTGGGCGCGGGCTGGCACCAATGGCAGCAGCCGACCTTCACCGGCCAGTACGCGGCCGAGCGCGCGCAGCGCAAGACCATCACGCTGCCCGACGGCACGCAGCTGGCGATGGACGCCGATACCCAGGCCCAGGTCGCGCTGTACCGCGACAGGCGCGAGGTGCGTCTGGTCCAGGGGCAGATCCTGTTCGCTGTCTCGGCCGACAGCCGCAAGCCGTTCCATGTGCTGGCCGGGCCGGCGCGCGTGAGCGTGGTCGGCACGCGCTTTTCGGTGCGCTACCGCAGCGAGGGCATGGATGCGGGCCTGGTCAAGGTCGCGGTCGAGCAGGGGCATGTGCGCGTAGCGGGCCTGCCGATCGCCGGCAATGGATTCACCGCGGCCGCCGTGGATCTGGTTGCGGGCCAGGCGCTGAGCGTGGCCGCCGACGGCAAGGTCGGCGCCGTGGCGACCATCGCGCCCAGCGGCATTGCGCTGTGGCGCAAGGGCCTGGTGCGCTTCGAGAACACGCCGCTGGCCGATGCGCTGCGCGAACTCGAGCGCTATGGGCCCACGGGCCTGGTGATACGCCATCCCGCGGTCGCGGCCCTGCCCATAGGCGGCAGCTACCCCGTGGACCAGCCGGCCGAGTTCGCGCGCATGGTCACGCAGATCCTGCCCGTGAAGCTGGTCGCGGGTGCGGGTGGAATCACCGAAATCACCAGCGCGCCCTGAGCGCTGGCGGATTTTTCAGGAAATCGCTGCGCCTGGGGTGCAGTTCCTGCGCGCTGGTGCGTCTTTAAGAGTAGTGCGTCTCATTTTCATTCACTACCCGCTACCTGGAAGACCTGTCCATGCGCTCAACGCAGCTCCCCCGTTTCCGTCCCGCACCTCTTGCCCTGGCCGTCGCGCTGGCCTTGTCCACGCCGCTGATGGCCTGGGCCCAGTCCACGGCGCAGGGCCAGAGTTCCCAGCCTTCGGCGAATGCGCAGCCGCTGGACGCCGCGCTCAATGAGCTGTCCGCGGCCACGGGCACGCCGATAGGCTTTGCGCCGGCATTGGTCGCGGGCAAGACCGCGCGCGCGTTCAGCGCGGGCGCCACGCCGCGCCAGGCGCTGGACCAACTGCTCGCGGGCAGCGGCCTGGTGGCCGTGCCCGAAGGCCGGGGCTTTGTCATCAAGGCCGCGCCCGCGGCCGGCGAAGCTGCGGCGCTGGGCACCGTGACCGTGACCGCCCAGGCCCACAGCGACGGCGCGACCGAAAACACCGGCAGCTACACCCAGACCGGCCCCAGCCGCACGGCCACCGGCCTGAGCCTCTCGCTGCGCGAGACGCCGCAGTCGGTCAGCGTGATGACGCGCCAGCGCATGGACGACTTCAAGCTCGAGACGCTGGCCGATGTGATGGAGCAGACGCCGGGCATCAGCGTCTACCGCCAGGGCAATGCCACCGATTTCCAGGCGCGCGGCACCGGCGTCAATCTGCAGGTGGATGGCATGGCCCAGGTCAGCAGCGGCTGGTACTACCTGACCAGCACGCTGTTTTCGCTGGACGACATGGCGGAGATCGACCGCATCGAAGTGCTCAAGGGCTCATCGGGCCTGGTCGTGGGCAAGGGCAACTACGGCGCCACGGTGAACATGGTGCGCAAGCGTCCGACGCGCGAGTTCCAGGCCAGCGTGCGCGCCAGCGCGGGCAGCTGGGATAGCTACCGCGCCCAGGCCGATATCAGCGGCGCGCTCAACGAGGCAGGCACGCTGCGCGGCCGGCTGGTGGCCTCGGCCATGGACGCCGGCGGCTTTCGCGACCATGAGAAAAGCAACAGCCAGATGCTGTTTGGCGCGCTCGAGGCCGACCTGTCGCCCGACACGCTGCTCAACCTGGGCTTCACCTACCGCCGGCGCGAAGCCGGCGGCATAGGCACGACCCAGCCGATACAGCGCTATTCGACCAAGGGTGCCGAAGTGCCGTGGATGGCGCGTTCGTTCAACACCGGCGCGCCCTGGGGCGGCTACGCGCAGGATCAGCTCAACCTTTTCGGCAGCGTGGAGCAGCGCCTGGCCAACGACTGGACGGCGACGTTCAAGTTCTCGCACCAGCGCGCGGCCATGGACGACATGAAGGCCGGCTACTTCTACGACCAGCAGCGCGCGAGCTTCGGCCGCTGGCGCGACATGACCAACAACAACTGGACGGCCAACCTCGATGTCAAAGGCCCGTTCAGCCTTTTCGGCCGCACGCACGAGCTGCTTGCGGGCGCGGGCATCTCGCGCTTTCGCAGCCATGCGCTGCTGCCGCTCAACGCATTGTCGCTGGCGCCGCTGGCCGACCTGGGCGTGAGCTTTGCGCAGGGCGGGGCGGCGCTGGCCGAGCCCGATTACAGCAATCTGCGCTACGGCGACAACCGCTTCAACCAGAAGCAGCGCTATGCCTATGCGGCCGGGCGCTTCCAGGTCTCCGATCCGCTGCAGCTGATTGCCGGGCTGCGCGTGAGCCAGTACCACGAACTCGTCACCACGCCTTACTGGTGGAACTCCGACATGAAGGAAAACGGCGTGGTCACGCCCTATGCGGGGCTGGTCTACGAAGCGCATCCCAACGTGTCGCTCTATGGCAGCTACGCCAATATCTTCCAGCCGCAAAGCAGCCTGAACGAATTCGGCGGCACGCTGCCGCCCGAAAAGGGCAACACCTTCGAGATCGGCGCCAAGGCCGAGTTCTTCGACCGGCGCCTGAACGCCAGCATTGCCCATTTCTGGATGAAGACCGAGAACACCGCCGAGGAAAGCGGCGGCCTCACGCCAGCCGGCGATCCCGCCTACCGCGCGGTTTCTGCGGCCACGCGCCGCGGCTGGGAGCTCGAGATGTCGGGCGAGCTCGCGCCCGGCTGGCAGGCGCAGGGCAGCGTGGTGCAGCAAAACAGCTCGCTCACCGGCGCCACGGCCTATCCCAAGTACCAGTTGAAGCTGGGCACGACCTACCGCTTCGGCGGCGGCGCGCTCGCCGGGCTGACCGTGGGCGCGGCCACGCGCTGGCAGGACCGGACTTCCGTCAGCAACAATGCGGCCACGCTGGCGCAGCAAGGCTATGCGCTGCTGGATCTGATGGCGCGCTACCAGGTCGACCGGCAGCTGTCGTTCAGCGTCAACGTGAACAACGCGCTGGACAAGAAATATCTGGCCGGCATGACCAACTTCAGCGCTGCCGGCCTGTTCTACACCTGGGGTGCGCCGCGCAGCGTCAACGTCGGAATGCGCTACGACTTCTGAGGGGGAGCGCAGGGTTCAGGCCTGCAGCAGCTCGCGGCGCGCGCGCACGAAAGCGGCCTGGGCGCTGGCGCGCAGCGGGTGGCCGCGGGGCAGAACGCGCTGCTGGCCCGCAACCCAGACCGCATGCACGGCCGAAGTCCGGTGGCTGGCAAACATATGGCCGGCCAGCGCACTGTCGGCAGGCAGCGCGCACAGCGCCACATGGCGCGCGTCGAGAATGACGAAGTCGGCCTGCTGGCCGGCGCCCAGCCCGGCAATCGCGCGGCCCGCGGCCTGGGCGCCGCCGGCCACGGCCTGCAGCACCATGGCGGTCGCGGTCTGCGACTGCTGCGCATGCGCGAGCACATTGCGTTCGCGCCGCTGCAGGCGCTGGCCGTACTCGAGCAGCATCAGCTCCTCGGCCACGTTGACGCAGACCTGGCTGTCGGAGCCCAGCCCCCAGCGCCCGCCGTGCTGCAGCCATTGCGGCAGATCGAAGATGCCGTCGCCCAGATTGGCCTCGGTGCTGGGACACAGTCCGGCGACGGCGCCGCTGCGCGCGGCGGCCGCGGATTCCGCGGGCGTCATGTGCGTGGCATGCACCAGGCACCAGCGCGCATCGACGGGCGCATGGTCCACAAGCCATTGCACCGGCGTCTGCCCGCTCCAGGCAAGGCAGTCCTGCACTTCCTGCTGCTGCTCGGCAATATGGATATGCACCGGCGCGCGCGGCAGCAGCGCGTGCAGTCCCGCGACGCCGGCCAGCAGGCTGGCCGGCGGCACGGCGCGCAGCGAATGCGGCGCCAGGCCTAGCGCCGCGCCCTGGGCCCGGGCAACGGGCGCGAGCCGCTGCAGCAGGTTCAGCAGCTGCTCGGTGCCGCAGACAAAGCGCGCCTGCTCTGGCCGCGGCGGCACGCCGAAGCCGCCGCTCTGGTAGAGCACGGGCAGCAGCGTGATGCCTATGCCCACGCGGCGCGCGGCGCGCAGCAGCGCCAGGCTCAGCGTGGCATCGTCGGCATAGGGCTTGCCGTCCGCGGCGTGGTGCAGATAGTGGAACTCGCAGACCGAGGTGTAGCCGGCTTCCAGCATCTCGAGGTACAGCCAGACCGCGATGGCTTCCAGCGACTCGGGCGTGATGCGCCGGGCGAATTCATACATCCGGCGGCGCCAGCTCCAGAAGCTGTCGGCTTCGCCGGCGCGCACTTCGGTCAGGCCCGCAAATGCGCGCTGGAAGGCATGCGAGTGCAGATTGGGCATGCCCGGCAGCATGGGCCCAGCCGCGCGCGCCACGCCCGCGGGCGCCGGCAGGTCGGCCTGCACCTGGGTGATGTGGCCGCTGGCGTCCCACTGCAGCAGCACGTTGCGCGCCCAGCCCTGGGGCAGCAGCGCGTCCTCGGCCCAAAGCGCGCGCACCGGGGCCAGCAGATGGGCCCAGGCGGTGTTCATGCGGCAATGCGCCCCTGGCGGACAATGCGGCAGGGCGGGCGCTGGCCCAGCCAGTAGGCCAGCTCCGCGGCTGCGTCCAGCTGCCACAGCACGAAGTTGGCGGGCCGGCCGGAGGCAATCAGCCCCAGCGAATCCTGCAGGCCCAGCGCGCGCGCCGCATGGCATGTGATGCCGGCCAGCGCTTCGGCCACGGTCAGGTGAAACAGGGTGCAGGCCATGTTGGCCATCAGCAGCAGGCTCAGGCAGGGCGAGCTGCCGGGATTGTGGTCGGTGGCCACGGCCAGGGGCACGCCGGCGGCGCGCAGTGCGTCTATCGGTGGGCGCTGAATGTCGCGCAGCGTGTAGAACGCGCCGGGCAGCAGCACGCCCACCGTGCCCGCGGCCCGCATGGCGGCAATGCCCCGGTCCGACAGATGCTCCAGGTGGTCGCATGAAAGCGCGCCGTGGCGTGCGGCCAGCGCCGCGCCTTCCATGTTCGACAACTGCTCGGCGTGCAGCTTGACGCGCAGACCCAGACGCTGCGCCGCCTGAAACACCTGCTGTGTTTCGGCCAGCGAGAACGCGATGCGCTCGCAGAACACATCGACGGCGTCGACCAGGCCTTCGGCCGCAAGCGCGGGCAGCATCCGGTCGCAGACCTGGTCGATATAGGCCTGGCTGCGGCCCGCGAACTCGGGCGGCAGCGCGTGCGCGCCCAGAAAGGTGCTTTGCACGGTCACGCCGCACAGCCGGCCCAGCCGGCGCGCCACGCGCAGCTGCTTGCGCTCATGCGCCAGCGCCAGCCCGTAGCCGGACTTGATCTCGATCGCGCACACGCCTTCGGCGAGCAATTGCCGCAGCCGCGGCAGCGCCTGGGCCAGCAGCTCGTCTTCGCTCGCGGCGCGCGTGGCGCGCACGCTGGCCAGAATGCCGCCGCCGGCGCGCGCGATCTGTTCGTAGCTGGCGCCCGCGAGCCGCGCGGCGAATTCATCGGCGCGCTGGCCGCCATAGACCAGATGCGTATGGCAATCGATCAGGCCCGGCGTGGCCAGCCGCCGCTGGCCGTCATGGCGCGGCAGATGCGCATGGCAGGCAGGCAGGGCGGCTTCGGGGCCGACCCAGACCACCTGCCCATGGTCGACGACGATGCACGCGGCTTGGTCGGCGGCCACGCGTACATCGGCCCGGCAGAGATCGGGCGCGAGCCGCAGCGGCTGCCAGCGGCCGTCGGCGCAGGGCAGCGATTCCAGTGGCGCGGTCGTTTGCATGGCTTCAGCGCAGCATCGGCAGGTTGAGGTCGTGGCGCCTGGCGGCGGCCAGCGCCTGGGCATAGCCCGCATCGGCGTGGCGCATCACGCCGCTGGCCGGGTCGTTCCAGAGCACGCGCGTAAGGCGCGCGGCCGCGGCGTCGCTGCCGTCGGCAACGATCACCATGCCCGCATGCTGGGAGTAGCCCATGCCCACGCCGCCGCCCTGGTGCAGGCTGACCCAGGTCGCGCCGCTGGCGGTGTTGAGCAGGGCGTTGAGCAGCGGCCAGTCGGCGACCGCATCCGAGCCGTCGCGCATGGCCTCGGTTTCGCGGTTGGGGCTGGCGACCGAGCCGCAATCGAGGTGGTCGCGGCCGATCACGATGGGCGCCTGGAGCTCGCCGCTGCGCACCATGGCGTTGAAGGCCAGCGCCGCCTGGTGGCGCTCGCCCAGGCCCAGCCAGCAGATGCGCGCGGGCAGTCCCTGGAAGGCAATGCGTTCGCGCGCCATGTCGAGCCAGCGGTGGATGTGCCGGTCTTCTGGAAACAGCTGCTTGATCCTGGCGTCGGTGCGGTAGATGTCCTCGGGATCGCCCGACAGCGCGACCCAGCGGAACGGCCCCTTGCCCTCGCAGAACAGCGGCCGGATATAGGCGGGAACGAAGCCCGGGAAGTCAAAGGCGTTGACCACGCCCGCATCGCGCGCGACCTGGCGGATGTTGTTGCCATAGTCGACGGTGGGAATGCCCATGGCGTGGAAGTCGAGCATGGCGCGCACCTGCAGCGCGCAGCTGTAGGCGGCCGCGTCCTTGAGGCGCGCGTGCTCGGCGCCATCGCGCGCCGCGGCCTGCCACTGCGCCACGCTCCAGCCGCGCGGCAGGTAGCCGTGGATCAGGTCGTGCGCCGAAGTCTGGTCGGTGACGATGTCGGGGCGCATTCCGCCGGCGCGCGCGCGGCGCACCAGTTCGGGAAAAACTTCGGCTGCATTGCCCAGCAGTGCCACCGAGATCGGCTGGCGCTTTGCCGTGTGCTCGGCGATCAGCGCCAGCGCCGCGTCGAGATCGCGCGCCTGCTGGTCGACATAGCGCGTGCGCAGCCGGAAATCGATGCGGCTTTGCTGGCATTCGACGGCCAGCACGCAGGCCCCGGCCAGCACGCCCGCCAGCGGCTGGGCGCCGCCCATGCCGCCCAGGCCGGCGGTGAGAATCCAGCGCCCCGAAAGATCGTTGGCATAGTGCTGACGCCCGGCCTCGACAAAGGTCTCGAACGTGCCCTGCACTATGCCCTGGGCGCCAATGTAGATCCAGCTGCCGGCCGTCATCTGGCCGAACATGAACAGGCCCTTGCGGTCGAGTTCGTGGAAATGCTCCCAGTTCGCCCAGCGCGGCACCAGGTTGGAATTGGCCAGCAGCACGCGCGGCGCGTTCTCGTGCGTGGTGAACACGCCCACGGGCTTGCCCGACTGCACCAGCAGCGTCTGGTCGGTCTCCAGCGCCTGCAGCGCCGCGAGTATCCGGTCGTAGCACTCCCAATTGCGTGCCGCCCGCCCTATGCCGCCGTAGACCACGAGGTCCTCGGCGCGCTCGGCGACTTCGGCGTCGAGGTTGTTCTGCAGCATGCGGTATGCGGCTTCTATGAGCCAGTTGCGGCAGCTGAGCTGGCGCCCGCGCGGCGCGCGGATGCTGCGCGTGGCGTCGTGGCGCAAGGTGATGTCGTTGTGCATGGGGTGACTCCTTTCAGCGCCCGTGGTGCGGTGAAGCCGCGTGGCTGGGCAGGCACTGCAGCAGCGCGCCCGGCCAGTCGGATTGATGCGCCCACAGCCGCATGGCTTCGATGTCGGGCGCCAGGCAGCGGTCCTGCGCGAGGAAGGCCACGCGTTCGCGCACCGCGCCGAACTGGGCTTCGAGCAGCGGCGAGCTGCGCAGGCTGCGATCGAACTCCAGGCCCTGGGCCGCGGCCGCGGCTTCTATTCCCACGATCACCGCGGTGTTGTCGACCATGGCCGCGAGCCGGCGCGCGGCAAACGTCGCCATGGAAACATGGTCTTCCTGGTTGGCCGAGGTGGGCAGGCTGTCGACGCTGGCCGGGTGGGCCAGCGACTTGTTCTCCGAAGCCAGCGCCGCAGCCGTGACCTGGGCCAGCATGAAGCCGGAGTTCAGGCCGCTGTCGGGCACCAGAAACGCCGGCAGGCCCGACAGATGGGTGTCCATCAGCAGGGCAATGCGGCGTTCCGACATGGCGCCGATCTCGGCCACGGCCAGCGCCATGCCGTCGGCGGCGAAGGCCACGGGTTCGGCATGAAAGTTTCCGCCCGACAGTACGTCGCCGTCGGCGAACACCAGCGGGTTGTCGGTTGCCCCATTGGCTTCGATCTCGAGCACGCGCGCCGCATGCCGCAGCTGGTCCAGGCAGGCGCCCATGACCTGGGGCATGCAGCGTATCGAGTAGGGGTCCTGCACGCGCGCGCAATGCGGGTGCGAGGCGGCGATGGCGCTGCCAGAAAGCAGCGCGCGCAGCGCCGCGGCGACCGCGATCTGGCCGGGCTGGCCGCGCGCCGCATGGATGCGCGCGTCGAAAGGCGTGACCGAACCCTTGATGGCTTCGAGCGACAGCGCGCCCGCCACCAGCGCCGCGGCCAATACGTTTTCCGCGCCGAACAGCGCCGCCAGCGCCAGCGATGTCGATACCTGGGTGCCGTTGAGCAGTGCCAGGCCTTCCTTGGGGCCCAGCACGAACGGCGAGCGGCCTATGACCTGCAGCGCCTCGCGGCCGGGCAGCACGCGGCCCTGGTGCCTGGCCTGGCCTTCGCCCATGAGCACGCAGGCCAGATGGGCCAGCGGCGCCAGATCGCCCGAAGCACCCACCGAGCCTTTGGCGGGAATCAGCGGCAGCACCTGGGCATTGGCCAGGTCCAGCAGCGCCTCGGCGATGCGCGGGTCCACGCCCGAGTGGCCACGCGCCAGGCCCACGGCCTTGGTGACCAGCACCAGGCGCACCACGGCGTCGTCCAGCGCCTGGCCCGTGCCCGCGCTGTGCGACAGCACCAGGTTGCGCTGCAGCGCGGCCAGATGCTCGTGCGCAATGCGCGTGCTGGCCAGCTTGCCGAAGCCGGTGTTGATGCCGTAGACCATCCGGTCTTCGCCGACGATGCGCTGCACCGTGGCCTGGGCGGCCTGCATCGCG
>NZ_JAVWWA010000052.1:20938-30745 GCF_036666375.1 Comamonas sp.
ATGCACGCGCCGCAGCGTTGCCAGGTCGACCTGGCCCGGGCGCAGCAACCGTTCGCAAGAGGCTGCCGAAGCAGAGGGCGTCATCGCGATGCTCCTTTGATTCGCAGCACGATAACGCCCGCCAACCGGGGGCGGCTGTCAGAGAAAACCGGGCTTACAGGGGCGGCGCGCGCCGGCTGCGCAAGCCGGGATCGATCCGCAATGCCCCTGGCCGGTGGCGCTCAGCGTTGGTACTTGAGCAGCCGGCCCTTGTAGGCGGGCAACTGTTCGCTGGCGGCGCGGTCCAGACGCATTTCCTCGACGCCAAAGCCCAGCTCGGCCATCTGCCGGCTGAACGCCGAGCGGTTGCCGCGGTCCGGGTCCACGACCCAGATCTGGGCCGCGGGCGTGCAGTGCGATTCGATGTAATTGGGCAGGGTGGCGCGCGCGTCGCGCTCGTAAAGCAGATCGCTGCCGACGATCAGGTCGAAGCGGCCGTCGACGGCCCAGACTTCGCTTTGCTCGTTGGTCGCCGACTGGTAGTCGAGCGGCAGGGTGCGCACGCCGTTGGCCAGGTCGTCATGGTCGCGGTCGGCAATGTCCATGCGCTCGTAGGCGGTCTGGTCGGTATGCGTCGCACCCCAATGGCCTATGCGGAACTTCATCGGCGGCAGCTGGTTGAGCCGCAGGTTCTCGCGCATGAACGCGCCGGCCAGGGGATGGCAGTCGCTGGCCGTGATGTCTTCGCCGCGGCGGTGGCACATCAGGCTCGTCAGGCCCAGGCCGCAGCCCAGCTCCAGAATGCGTTCGCCGGCAACGCGCGGGCGCGCGGCCATGCAGGCCGCGAGCTGTTCGCCCGAAGGCCACAGCAGCCCGAACAAGGGCCAGAATGCGTCGGAGATGCCCAGTTGCTCGGCCTCGCCCTGGGGGTCGTGGAACTGCTGTTTGTCGAGCAGCGAGCGTATGGTGAGCTGTTCCACGCCGCTGATGGCAATGGATTCCTGCTTGGTGAGATAGCCGGACATGGCTGGGAGACGCGCTTGCGCCGTTGCGGCGAGGCGGTATCGGTGGAGAAGCCGGCAGTATGGGGCTTTTGCCTACAAGCAGCGGGCCGCCGGGGTATAGCGCGCCCGCTTTTGCCGGGCACAATGGCTGCGCGCCAATTGGCGATTCACCAAGGAACCCTTTATGGCTGCAACCGGCTTGCTGATGCTGATCGACGACATCACCACCTTGCTCGACGATATCGCGCTGATGGCCAAGACCGCGGCGCGCCAGTCGACGGGCATGGCCGACGACGTCGTGACCATGACCAAGGTGGCCACGCAGAAGACGGCCGGCGTGCTGGGCGACGATCTCGCGCTCAACGCCGAGCAGGTGTCGGGCGTGCATTCGGACCGCGAGCTGTCCGTGGTCTGGGCCGTGGCCAAGGGCTCGCTGATCAACAAGGTGATCCTGGTGCCCGCGGCGCTGCTGATCAGCGTTTTTCTGCCGGCCGCAATCACGCCGCTGCTGATGGCGGGCGGCGCCTTCCTCTGCTACGAGGGCGTCGAGAAGATCGTGCATTCCTGGCAGAAGATGCAGGCCAGGCGCGCGGGCAAGGTCCCCGAAAAAGCGCTTGCGGCCGCGCCCGCGCCCAGCGCGCAAAGCCTGCAGGCGCTGGAGAAATCCAAGGTCAGCGGCGCGGTGCGCACCGATTTCATCCTGTCGGCGGAAATCATCGCGATTGCGCTGGGCACGGTCTCCTCGGAGCCGCTGATCGAGCAGGCCGCGGTGCTGTCGCTGGTGGCCGTGCTGGTCACGGTCGCGGTCTACGGCCTCGTGGCCTTGATCGTGCGGCTCGACGATGTGGGCATCGCGCTGATGGCGCGCGCCAGCGCCGCGGCCAAGGCGCTGGGCCGCGGCATCCTGCAGGCCACGCCCTGGCTGATGCGCGCGCTGTCCATTGTCGGCACGGCGGCCATGTTCCTGGTGGGCGGCAGCCTGCTGGTGCACGGCATGCCCTTCATCGAGCATGGCCTGGAAACCGCGCTTGCGGCCGTGGCCGGCTGGCCCGCGGCCGGACTGTGGCGCTTCCTGCTGCCGCAGCTGGTGCATGTGCTGGTGGGCGCGCTGGTGGGTTGCGTGGTGCTGGCCGTGGTCGGGCTGGTGGGGCGCATGCGCGGTGGCTCGGCGCAGGCAGCGCCGCACTGAGCGCCTGTCTGGCGATTCCTTGAGCTAAGGCAAAACGCCGCTGCGGGGCGCGGTGTCCAATGGTTTTCACGGGGGTTGTCCCCGGTAGAAGATTGCCACACCATGAAGAAAATCCTCCTCGCCGCCGCCGCTGTCTGTGCCTTGACTTCGGGTGCCGCCATGGCCCAGACCGAAGGCCCCTGGCTGGTGCGCGCGCGCGCCGTGCACCTCGACAGCGCCAACAAGGACAGCACCGGCCTGGGCCTGTCGATCAACAACAAGACGATTCCCGAGCTCGACATCACCTACTTCTTCAGCCCGAATTTCGCGGCCGAACTGGTGCTGACCGTGCCGCAGAAGCAGGATGTGCATTCGAGCGTTGCCGGCTACCTGGGAACGCTCAAGCACCTGCCACCCAGCCTGCTGGCCCAATACCATTTCACGCAGTTCGGCAGCTTCAAGCCGTATGTGGGCGCCGGTATCAACTACACGCGTTTCTCCAGCGTCAAGCTGCTGGGCGGCGCGGCCGATGTGAAGCGCAGCAGCTGGGGCGGCGCGCTGCAGGTCGGCGTCGACGTTCCGCTGAACAAGCAGTGGTCGCTGAACTTCGATGTGAAGAAGGTCTACATCAACACCGATGTGACGCTCAACGGCGCCAATGCCGGCAATTTCAAGATCAATCCCGTGCTGGTGGGCGTGGGCCTGGGCTACCGCTTCTAAGCGGGGGCAGGCAAGTTGGGGGTAAAGGCTTACCTCCACCCACCTCCCAGCGCCTTGTACAGCTGCACCCGGTTGTCGAGTTCGGCCTGGTGCAGGCGCACCACTTCAAGCTGCGCCGCATAGAGATTGCGCTGGGCGTCGAGTTCCTCGATATAGCTCGCATAGCCGGCCTGGTAGCGGTCATGCGCGAACGTGAGGCTTTGCTGCAGCACGTCGCGCCGCTCGATTGCAAACTGCGTCTGGCGCGCGAGGCGGGCGCTGCCGGTGAGCGCGTTCTCGGTGTCGGCGAAGGCCGCGAGCACCGCGCCGCGGTAGGCCAGCGCGGCCTGGTCGCGCTGGGCGCCGACGGCGTCGGCCTGGGCCTGCAGCCGGCCGGCGTCAAACAGCGGCGCGAGCAGGCTGCCGCCCAGGCTCCACACGGTCAGCGGGTTGTAGTTCAGCGCATTGACCATCAGGCTGCCCACGCTGGCGCTCAGGCTCACCTGGGGCAGGAAGGCCGCGCGCTGGGCCTGCAGCTGGTGGTCGCTGGCGGCCAGCAGCGCCGCGGCGCGCGCGATGTCGGGCCGGCGTTCAAGCAGCTGTGACGGCAGGCTCGCGGGCACGGGCGGCAGTGGCAGTTCCTGCAAAGTAATGCGCGGCGCGCCCAGCGCCACGTCGGCGCCGCCCGCCTGGCCCAGCAGCAGATCAAGCGTGCTGCGCTGCTTGTCGATCTGCCAGTTCAACTGCTCCACCTGCTGCTGCACGGCCGCGAGTTCGGCCTGGGCCTGGGTCTGCTGCAGCTGCGAGATATAGCCCACGCGCACCTGGTCGCGCGCCAGCTGCAGCGCCTGTTCGCGCGCCGCCACCGTGGCTTGGCTGATCGCCTGCTGCGCCTGCAGCGCGCGCAGGCCCACATAGGCCTGCACGGTGGTCGCGGCGACGTTCAGCGCCACCGCGTCGCGGTCGGCTTCGCTGGCCTGCAGGCGCGCGCCCGCGGCCTGTTCGAGCTGCGACAGCCGGCCCCAGACATCGAGCTCCCAGCTGGCCTGCAGGCCGGGCTGCAGCGAGCGCGTATGCGTCGGGCCGAAGGCGCCCAGGCTGCGCCCTGACTGCGCGCCCAAGGTGGCGTTGAGCTGCGGCGACTGCGCCGCGTCGGCGCTGGCCAACTGCGCCTGGGCTTCGCGCACCCGGGCCATGGCGGTCTGCAGATCGTTGTTCTGCGCCAGCGCCTGGGCGACCAGGCGGTCGAGCTGGGCGTCACCCAGCTGGCTCCACCAGTCGGCGGCAATGGTGGCCGGTGCGCCGGCGGGCGCGGCCACGCTCCACTGCGCGGGCAGCGCCACGGCGGCCAGCATGTCGGGTGCGTTGGGCTGCGGCGCCGCGCAGCCCGCAAGCAGGGCGACAAGCAAGGGGGATAAAAGGGCCAGGCGCTTCATGGCTGGGCCTTCTGTGCGCGCGTGTCGACATGGGCGACGACGGACATGCCGGGGCGCAGGCGCGCGGCCAGCGGCTGGTCGGCGTCGATCGCGATCTTCACGGGCAGGCGCTGCACGACCTTGGTGAAATTGCCGGTCGCGTTGTCGGCCTTGAGCACGCTGAACTCCGAGCCCGTGGCCGGGGCGATCTCCAGCACCTTGCCGGTCAGCGTCGCGCCGTTGAGCCCATCGACGGTGAAGCGCGCGGGCTGGCCTATGCGCACCTGGGCGGTCTGGGTTTCCTTGAAGTTGGCGATCACCCAGAGCTGCGGCGGCACCACATACAGCAGCTGGCTGCCCGCGGCGACATACTGGCCCTGGCGCACCGAGACTTCGCTGGCCTGGCCGTCGCTGGGCGCGCGCACCGTGGTGTTGTCGAGATTGATCTGGGCCTGGCGCACCTGGGCCTGGGCCATCTGCACCGCGGCTTCGAGGGCCTCGCGGTTGACCGTGGTGGCCTTGATGCTCTGCTGGCCGATGGCGATGTCGCCCTGGGCCTTGTCGACATTGGCCGCGGCCAGGCGCGCCGTGGCGCGCACCTTGTCGCGCTCGTTGAGCGAGACCGAGCCGCGCGCGGCCAGCTCCTCCACGCGCTGCAGCTCGGCGCGCGCGCGTTCGGCCTCGGCCTGGGCCGCGGCCAGCGTCGCCTGGCGCACCTGCAGGCCGGCCTGGTTCTGCGACTGGGTCTGGGCCGAGTTGGCCAGCTGGGCGCGTGCATTCGCGAGCTGGGCCTGGGCCTGGGCCAGCGCGGCTTCATAGCTGCGCGTGTCGATATGCACCAGGGGCTGGCCCACGCTCACATGTTCGTAGTCGTGCACCAGCACTTCGGTCACATAGCCGTTGACCTGGGGCGCAAGCACGGTCACCTGGCCGCGCACATAGGCGTTGTCGGTGGAGATGTCGCTGGTCTCGAACGGGCCTACGTTCCAGGCGCGCAGCACCAGCACGATGCCCACGGCGGCCAGCGCGGCCATCAGCAGCGCGCTGCGCAGGCTGGGGCGCTCTTTCTTGGGCGTGGGAGAAGGGCCGGCGGCGGCCGGGGCGGCAGGGGTAGCGGGGGGGGTGGTAGCGCTCATGGGTATTCGGTTGTTGTGGTGGAGCGAAAGGAGGCGGGGCGTCAGCCGGCGGCGGCGGGCGCGGGCCCGGGGCCGGCGCGGGCATTGGCGGGCATGGGGTCGGGCGCATCGTCGTCTTCGGAGTCGGGCGCGACAGCGGCATCGGTGCCCACTTCCGGCGTGGTCTCCGCGGTATGCCGCGCGTTGCGCACGGCTTCGAGGCGGCTGGCGCGGCGCGCGCGCCCGGCCTCGAACAGCGACCAGGCCAGATACGCCAGCGCGACCAGCGCGACGACGCGGAACACATCGTTGAAGGCGCGCACCTGGGCTTCGCGCCGCACGACCTGGCCCAGCTGGGCCGTGGCCTGGGCGGCGCGCAGCGCGGGGTCGGTGATCTGGCTGGCCAGCGCCTGCTGCTGCAGCTGCAGGCGCTGGGCGACCTGGGGCTCGGCCGGGTTGATCTGCTGCGACAGCGCGACCGAATAGGCCTGGGCGCGGTGGATCTGGTAGGTGCCCAGCAGCGCCGAGCCCGCGAGCCCGCCCAGCGACTGGGTGATGGAAATCGTCAGGATGGCGGTGAGCATGTGGTTGGGGCCGTTCTTGAGGCCTTGCACCATGCCCAGCAGCATCAGCGGGCCCATGAAGATGCCCGAGCCCATGGCCAGCAGGAACTGGCTCACGAAAAAGTCCGCGGGCCGGTCCAGGCTGGTGCGGCCGAAGTCCATCCAGGTGGCGGCGCCCAGCAGCACCAGCGCCGCCAGCAGCTGCGGGCCCACGCGTTCCAGGCCGAAGGTCAGCGCCGACAGCAGCATGCCCAGCACGGTGCCCACCAGGATCACGCCGAACAGCGGCTGCATCTGGTCGGGCGCCATGCCCAGCGTGCGCAGCATGCCGACCACGCCGTAGCTTTGCTCGGTGGTCAGGAAACGCAGCACGATGGCGCCGATCACGAAGCGTATCGTCGCGCCCTGGGTGAACCAGCGCGTGTGCAGCAGCGGGTTGCGCCGGTGGTGCTCGAGGTACAGGCCGGTGAGCAGCAGCAGCATCGAGGCAATCAGCATCCACGCCAGTTCAGGCGCGTCGAACCACCAGCGCGTCGTGCCCTGCACCAGCACCGCGACCAGCAGGCCTACGCCGGGCACCAGCAGCGCGATGCTCAGGAAGTCGCGTTTCTCGAACGCCTGGAACTGCACGCCCGCGGGCAGCTTGAGCAGCACCACGGCGGCAAACGACATCAGCGCCAGGCCGGCTTCGAACCAGTAGAGGTTGTGCCACTGGCCGTGGTCCAGCAGGCTGGGCGACAGCAGCCAGGCCAGCGGCGTGGCGAGCTGGCTGATGCCCACGCCCAGCACCAGCATCTTGAGCACATGCACGCGCGGCATGGCCTGCAGCATGTAGAGCGTGGCCAGCGAGGTGCAGGCCGCGGCGGCCAGCCCGCTGGCGCCGCGCAGCCACAGCAGGCTTTGCGCGCTGCCCAGCACCAGGTGCAGCACGCACAGCAGCGCATACAGGCCCAGGCTGATCTCGGTGAACAGCCGCATGCCGTACTGCTGGCGGAACTTGTAGACCAGCAGGTTGGCGGTGACGCTGAACGTGACATAGGCGCCCGTGAGCCAGGCGGCTTCGCTGGGCGTCATGCCCATCTGGCCCTGGATGGTGGGCAGGTTGACGCTGAACAGCGCATTGCCCAGGCCGCCGGTCAGGCCGACCAGGATGGCGACCAGCGCATAGCACACGCGCTCCCAGGGAGCGTGCGACAGCATGGCCGGTGAGCCGGGCAGGGCCGGCTTCTCGTGCTCCTCCCAATCGGGCGGGCGGCGCAGATAGACGGTTTCGGTCATGCGGCGGCGTCGGGCTGCAGGCCGCGGCGGATGATTCCCATGGCCTGGCGTGCCAGGCGCCGGCGCTCGGCGTCGCTGCTGCCGCGCAGCGCCGCGCCCAGCATGCCGATCAGCAGCGACAGGTCGCGCGCCTGCACATCGGCGCGCACCAGGCCCTGCGCCTGGGCGCGTTCCAGCGCCGGCGCAAACGCATCCCAGGCGCGCTGGCGCACGGCCTTGAAGCGCGGGTCCTTGAGGCTGGCGCTGCGCCAGTAATCTGACAGCGTGGGCGAGCTCACTATGCGTTCGGACAGGTAGGCCATCAGTTCAAAGAACGCATCGGCACTGTCTTCAAGCTTGAGCGCCTGGTCGTGCAGGCGCTGGGTCGAGCGCTCGAGCAGGCCCAGCAGGATGGCATCGCGGTCGGGAAACTGCCGGTACAGCGTGGCGCGGCCCACGCCCGCGTGCTCGACCACGAGTTCCAGCGGTGCGTTGACGCCATGCACGGTGAACACGGCATCGGCCGCGTCAAGCAGCTGCGCACGGCGCAGCGCCGCGTCGGGGCGTTTGGCAATCGGGGAGTTCATGGCTGCAATTATCGGACAATTTTGTCCGTTATTTGGGCGGCGCGATGAATGGCCCTGTGCGGCTGCGGCATTTGCGCCCGGCGCGCGCGGCCGGCGGGCTTCAGTTGCGCTGGTCGCGCTCGCGCTGCATGCCGCGGCCTATGGTCGCGGCCAGCATGCCCATTTCCTGGGCCAGGACTTCGAGGATGTCGTCCAGCGCCACCAGGCCGATCAGCACCTGCTGCGCCGTGACCACGGGAATGCGGCGCACGCCGTGGGCGCGCATGCTGCGCAGCACATCGATCAGCGAGGCGTCCTCGGCCGCGGTCACGGGCTTGGCGGTCATGACTTCGCCCACCGTGAGGCTGTCGGGGGCCAGCTCGGGCGCCACCACGCAAATCACGATGTCGCGGTCGGTGAGCACGCCGGCAACGGTGCGCAGGCCCTGGGTGTCATCGACCACGACCAGCGCGCCCACATGGTGTTCGCGCATCAGCCGGGCCGCGGTGACGAGATCGGTATGGCGATAGGCAATGGCGACTTCGCGCGTGCAGATTTCGCCGGCGGTCAAACGTTCGCTCATGGCAGTCTCCCGAAAGGAAAGCGATGTCGGCGCCCGCTGCCGAGTGCCGATGCCTGCTGAAGATGATGGCTCCAACAGGGCGGCGGGTCAATGCGCGCCGGGCGCGCGCGCCCTGCATGCGCTCCTGTCCTACCCGAAGCGCGCGCCTGCATGGCTAGGCTGGAGCCAGGGTCGGTTCCCGGCTGGCAAGGCGCCGCCGGGAGCGACGTTCTTGCTGCTTTTCCGGGAAGGTCCGCGCCCATGTTGCTTTCCGTTGCTCCCGCCGATGCCGAGGCACCCCCCTCCATGTCCACGCTGCCCGATATTCCGGCGCCAGACCCCGAGCGCCAGGCACTGGCCCGCGGCCTGCTGCAAACGCCGGCGCACATCTCCGCCAAGTATTTCTACGACCAGCGCGGCTGCGAGCTTTTCGAGGACATCACGCGCCTGCCCGAGTACTACCCGACACGCACCGAAAAAGCGCTGCTGCAGGCGCGCGGCGGCGACATCGCGCGCAGCGTAGGGCCCTGCACCAGCCTGATCGAGCTGGGCGCGGGCAATTGCGAGAAAGTGCGGCTGCTGCTGGCGGCACTCCAGCCGCAGTGCTTTGTCGGCGTCGACATCGCGGGGCCGTTCGTGCAGGCTGCGGTCGATGGCGTGGCGCGCGAATTTCCCGGCCTGGAGGTCTGCGCGGTAGAAGCCGACATCACCGCGCCCGTGACGCTGCCGGCGCACATCGGCGAGCGGGGCCGGCTGGTGTTCTACCCGGGCTCATCGATAGGCAATTTCGATCCCGACCAGTCAATG
The DNA here is from genome assembly GCF_036666375.1 of Comamonas sp. Lineage (GTDB taxonomy): Bacteria > Pseudomonadota > Gammaproteobacteria > Burkholderiales > Burkholderiaceae_C > Comamonas. The sequence continues at coordinate 30,074 of NZ_JAVWWA010000052.1, forward strand.
ACGCTGCTGCGCCAGATGCGCGCGCTGGCAGGCGAGGGCGGCGGCCTGCTGATAGGCATAGACCTGCCAAAGGATCTGCTGGTGCTTGAAGCCGCGTACAACGACGCGGCCGGCGTCACCGCCGAATTCAACCGCAACGCGCTGGCGCATGTGAACCAATGCCTGGGCAGCGACTTCGATGCCGCGCAATGGGAACATGTGGCGTTCTTCAATGCCGCGCATTCGCGCATTGAAATGCACCTGCAGGCGCGCGCCGAGCAGCAGGTGCGCTGGCCCGGCGGCGCGCGCGCGTTTGCGCAAGGCGAGCGCATCCATACCGAGAACAGCTACAAGTACCCGCTGCCGCTGTTCCTGCAGATGCTGACCCAGGCCGGCTTCAAGGCCTGCAAGGCCTGGACCGATTCACGCGACTGGTTTGCCGTCATCCATGCAAAGACTTGACCCTCCCCTGAGGCGCTTGCGCGCCTTCCCCCCAGGGGGGCGGCACCATCGCTGCGGGGCAGCCCTGGCTCGGTTCCCCTGGCCCGGGACATGCCAAGTCTTGCGCAGCGTAATCAATGACCGGGAGGTGCATGATGTCGGCCCCGGGCAATGATTTGGCGGCTGCCTATGTCCGCGTGCGCCAGGCCAGCCTGGCGCTGGCCGCGCCGCTGTCGGCCGAAGACTGCTGCG
>NZ_JAVWWA010000052.1:30845-32270 GCF_036666375.1 Comamonas sp.
GTGCGCCAGGCCAGCCTGGCGCTGGCCGCGCCGCTGTCGGCCGAAGACTGCTGCGTGCAGTCCATGCCCGATGCCAGCCCGGTCAAATGGCATCTGGCCCACACCACCTGGTTTTTCGAGACCTTTGTGCTTGAGCCGCATGAGCCGGGCTTTGCACCGTTTCACCCGGCGTTTCGCGTGCTGTTCAACTCCTACTATCAGGGCGTGGGCGCGCGCCATCCGCGCGCCCAGCGCGGGCTGATCACGCGCCCCGGGCTGCAGCAGGTGCTGGACTACCGCGCCCAGGTCGATGCGCGCATGCAGGCGCTGCTGGCCGGCGAACGCGCCGCGTCGCTGGCGGCGCTGATCGCGCTGGGACTGCAGCATGAGCAGCAGCACCAGGAGCTGCTGCTGACCGACATCAAGCACCTGCTGTCGTGCAATCCGCTGGCGCCCGCCTATGCGGACGCTGAAAACCCGCGGGTGTCGGTGCAGCCGGCTGCGCTGCGCTGGCTGCCGCAGGACGCCGGCCTGCAACAGATCGGCCATGCGGGCCAGGGCTTTGCGTTTGACAACGAGGCGCCGCGCCACAGCGTCTATCTGAACGCGTTTGCGCTGGCCTCGCGCCCGGTCAGCAATGCCGAATACCAGGCGTTTGTCGACGGCGGCGGCTATGCCGAGCCCGGCCATTGGCTGTCGGAGGGCTGGGACTGGCTGCAGGCCCAGCGGCGCACGGCTCCCCTGTATTGGCAGCGCCAGGACGCTGGCGGCTGGGCCGAATTTACGCTGCATGGCCTGCAGCCGCTCGAGCCGGCACAGCCCGTCGTGCATCTGAGCTATTACGAGGCCGACGCCTATGCGCGCTGGGCGGGCGCGCGCCTGCCGACCGAAGCCGAATGGGAATGCGCGGCGCCGCAGCTGGCCAGGCCGGCATCGACAGCGCAGCGCCTGCACCCCGCGGCGCAGGCCGCGCCCGGCGAAGTCTGGGAATGGACCCAGTCGAGCTATGCGCCTTACCCGGGGTTTCGCCCCGCCGCAGGCGCGGTCGGCGAGTACAACGGCAAGTTCATGGTCAACCAGTACGTGCTGCGCGGCGGCTCCTGCGCCTCGCCGCCCAGCCATGTGCGGCCCACCTACCGCAACTTCTTTCCGGCCGGCGCCTGCTGGCAGTTCACCGGTCTGCGCCTGGCGCGCGACCTCTGAAACGCGCTACACCGCCAGCTGCGCAAACACCGTTTCCTCGGGTGCATGCCGCTGCGCCAGCGGTGATTGCGCCATGATTCTTTGCCCGTCCGGCAGCTGCAGGCTGTAGATCAGGTGGCTGCCGCGGAACTTGCATTCGAGCACCGTCGCGGCAATTCCGCTCGCGCCCAGCCGCAGGTGCTCGGGGCGCAGCAGCACCTGCACTTCATTGCCCAGCGCATAGTTCGGCTGCGCGGCGGGCAG
>NZ_JAVWWA010000053.1:0-31954 GCF_036666375.1 Comamonas sp.
GACCTGATCACCAAGGGCGTGACCGAGCCCTACCGCATGTTCACCAGCCGCGCCGAGTTCCGCCTGCAGCTGCGCGAAGACAACGCCGACATGCGCCTGACCGAGACCGGCCGCCGCCTGGGCCTGGTCGACGACGCGCGCTGGGAAGCCTTCAGCCGCAAGCGCGAAGCCGTGGAGCGCGAGACCCAGCGCCTGAAGTCGACCTGGGTCAGCCCGCGCAATCTGCGGGCCGAGGAATCCGCGCGCGTGCTGGGCAAGGCGATCGAGCATGAGTACAGCCTGTTCGAGCTGCTGCGCCGGCCCGATGTGAGTTATCCACAGCTTGTGAGCCTGGACGACGGCAAGTATGTGTCGGCCGATGTTTCACGTGAAACCCTGGGTGATCTGAGCGAGTCGGTGATCGAGCAGGTCGAGATTGCCGCCAAGTACGCGGGCTACATCGACCGCCAGAAGGACGAGGTCGAGCGCGCCGCGCACCTCGAACACCAGCGCCTGCCAGCCGACCTCGATTACCTGCAGGTCACGGCGCTGTCGTTCGAAGCCCGCCAGACGCTGCAGAAGCACCGCCCCGAAACCCTGGGCCAGGCCTCGCGCATTTCGGGCATCACGCCGGCGACGATCTCGCTGCTGATGGTGCACCTGAAGAAGGGCGGCTTCCGCGGCTTCACGCCGGTGGCCAAGGGAGAAGCCGCATGAGCGCCGCGCTGCGACCCGCGCTGGAGCAGGGCATTGCGAAGCTGGGCCTGTCGCTGTCGACGACCCAGGTCGATCTGCTGCTCGACTTCCTCGCCTTGCTGCAGAAATGGAACAAGGTCTACAACCTCACGGCGGTGCGCGATCCGCAGGAAATGCTGAGCCACCATCTGCTCGACAGCCTGGCCGCCGTCGCGCCGCTGCAAAAGCATGTGCAGGGCCTGGCGCGCGCCGAAGGCGCGCGCACGCCGCTGCTCGATGTCGGTTCGGGCGGCGGACTGCCCGGCGTGGTGTTTGCCATCTGCTGCCCCGAAGTCGATGTCAGCTGCGTCGACACCGTGGCCAAGAAGGCGGCGTTCATCCAGCAGGCCGCGGCCAGCCTCAAGCTGCGCAACCTGCGTGGCATCCATGCGCGCGTCGAATCCTTGACCACTCCCTATGCCGTGGTCAGCTGCCGCGCGTTTGCCTCGCTGCCCGATTTCACCAAATGGTCGCGTTCGGCGCTGGCCGCCGACGGCGTCTGGTTCGCGATGAAGGGCAAGCATCCGGCCGAGGAAATCGCCGCGCTGCCCGCCGACGTGCACGTGTTTCACGTGGAACAACTGCAGGTGCCGGCACTCGATGCCGAGCGCTGCATCGTCTGGATGCGCGCCGTCTAATCCCCTGGTTCCGGGCACGCGGGGTTGTCGATGACGGTGCATTGCACGCGTCTCGCATAAACTGCAGACTTTTGTTGCCGGGGAAATCATGTTTGGCGTTGCTGATTACGGCGCGTTCGTCGCCGCCATCGTTCTGTTCCTGGCGATTCCCGGCCCCGGCAATCTGGCGCTGATCACGTCGACCGGGCAGGGCGGAATCCGCTCCGGCATGGCCGCCTGCGGCGGCGTGATTGCCGCCGATCAGCTGCTGATGTGGCTGGCCGTGGCCGGCATGGCGGCGCTGCTGGCCGCGCATCCGGCAGCCTTCGCGGCGCTGCAGTGGCTGGGCGCGGCCTACCTGGCCTGGCTGGGGTGCCGCATGCTGCTGGCCAGGCCCGGCACCCAACCGGTGCTCAGGATGCAGCCGCACCACTATTTCCGCCAGGGCGCGCTGATCACCTTGCTCAACCCCAAGGCCATCGTTTTCTACATGGCGTTCTTCCCGCTGTTCGTCGACCCGGCAACGCACCAGGGCCTGAGTACATTCGCAGTGATGGCCGCGACCGTCGCGGCGCTGACTTTCCTGTATTCCCTGATCGTCGTGCTGCTGACGCACTTCCTGGCCGACCGCCTGCGCGCCAACCCGCGCATCGTGCAGGCGCTCGAGAAGACGGCGGGCACTTTCCTCATCGGCTTTGGCATCAAGCTGGCCATTTCCAAATAAGTTATCCGAAAGCCCTATGGCCAAGATTTTCTGTATTGCCAACCAAAAAGGTGGCGTCGGCAAAACCACTACCTGCGTGAACCTGGCGGCGGGCCTGGCCAAGATCGGCCAGCGCGTGCTGCTGATCGACATGGACCCGCAGGGCAATGCGACCATGGGTTCGGGCGTCGACAAGCGCAGCCTCGAGCTCACGGTCTACGACGTGCTGCTAGAGAACGCGTCGGTGCAGGAAGCCGCGGTGTTCTCCGAGAAGGTCGGCTACCACGTGCTGGGCGCCAACCGCGAGCTCACGGGCGCCGAGATCGAACTGGTGGCGCTGGAGCGCCGCGACAAGCGCCTCAAGGGCGCGCTCGCGGCCGTAGACGCCGACTACGACTTCGTGCTGATCGACTGCCCGCCCAGCCTGTCCATGCTCACGCTCAACGGCCTGTGCGCGGCCAACGGTGTGGTCGTGCCCATGCAGTGCGAATACTTCGCGCTCGAAGGCCTCACGGACCTGGTCAATACCATCAAGCAGGTGCACGCCAACCTGAACCCCGACCTGCAGATCATCGGTCTGCTGCGCGTGATGTTCGACACCCGCACCACGCTGCAGCAGCAGGTCAGCGACCAGCTCAAGGACCATTTCGGCGACAAGGTGTTCAACACCGTGATTCCGCGCAACGTGCGCCTGGCCGAAGCGCCCAGCTACGGCGTTCCCGGCGTGGTGTTCGACCCTTCCGCCAAGGGCAGCAAGGCCTTCATCGAGTTCGCGCGCGAGATGGTGGACCGCATCAAGAAGATGTGATGCCGGTGTCCGCGTCTTCCTCCACATTGCCTCAAATACTGCTGCTGCCGGACGGCGGGCCGCAGTCCCATGCCGAGCCCTGGCTCGCGCGCTGGCAGGGCCTGCATGGCGCCGTGCTGCTTGAGCAGCACGACTGGCAGCGGCCGCTGCGCGGCGACTGGAGCGCGCGCCTGCAGGAGACGCTGGTCGACGCGCCCGCACCCGTGGTGCTGGTGGCCAGCGGCCTGGGCTGCGTGCTCGCGGCCTGGTGGGCCGCGCATTCGCCGGCCGCGGCCAAGGTGCGCGGCGCGCTGCTGGTCGGGCCGGTCGACGTGGAACAGCCCGCGCTGCGCGAGCAGTTGCCGGGCTGGTCGCCGATCGCGCTGCAGCGCCTGCCTTTCCCCTGCATTCTTGTGGGCCAAGCGAACCCCGCCGCGTGCAGCCTGGAGCGCGCACAAGCCCTGGCCCAGGCCTGGGGCGCGACGTATGTGGCACCCGATGAGACGGCACACGATCCGACCCGGGACGACTGGGCCACGGGTCGCACGCTGCTGCAAACCCTTTTGAAAGACGATAAGCCATGGTGACAAAGAAACCCAAGGGCCTGGGCCGCGGCCTGGAAGCATTGCTCGGCCCCAAGGTCGAGGAGTCGGCAGCGAGCACCGACGCGGCGACGACGCCGCATGAGCTGCGGCTCGACCAGATGGTCGCCGGCCAATACCAGCCGCGCACGCGCATGGATGAAGGCGCGCTGTACGAGCTCGCCGAAAGCATCAAGGCCCAGGGCATCATGCAGCCCATCCTGGTGCGCCGCCTGGCCAAGGGTGCGAATGCCGGCCAGTACGAAATCATTGCCGGCGAACGGCGTTTTCGCGCGGCGCGCATTGCCGGCCTGGAGAGCGTTCCGGTGCTGGTGCGCGCGGTGGCCGACGAGGCTGCGGCCGCCATGGCGCTGATCGAGAACATCCAGCGCGAAGACCTGAACCCGCTCGAAGAGGCCCAGGGCCTGGCGCGGCTGGTCAATGAATTCGGCCTCACGCACGAACAGGCCGCGCAGTCCGTGGGGCGTTCGCGCTCTGCGGCCTCGAACCTGCTGCGCCTGCTGAACCTGGCCGAGCCCGTGCAGGAAATGCTCATGGCCGGCGACATCGACATGGGCCATGCGCGCGCGCTGCTGGCGCTCGACAAGGCCGCGCAGATCACCGCCGGCAACCAGATCGCCGGACGCAAGCTGTCGGTGCGCGAAGCCGAATCGCTGGTCAAGAAGATGGGCGAGGACTTCAGTCTCAAGCCCCAGACCGCGAAGAAGGACAAGTCGCGCGACATCAAGCGCATCGAGGAAGAGCTGTCCGACCTGCTGATGGCCCAGGTCGAAGTGCGCGTCAAGAAGCGCGTGCGCCGCCGCGGCAAGGTGCAGGACATGGGCGAGGTTTCCATACAGTTCGGCTCGCTGGAGGAGCTCAACGGACTGATCGAACGCCTGCGCGGCTGAGCCTGCTGCACCGATGCCGCATCGCAAGCTGATGGGCGCGGGCGACTCCGCCGAGCGCGAGCAGGCCTACCGCGAGCAGACGCTCAAGCGCCTGCAGAGCACGGCCGTGGAAATGGGCGTGACGGCGGTCATGGGCTCGGTGGTGGCGCTGCTGGCGCGGCTGCTGATTCCCGACCCCGAATATGTTGCGTTGCGCGTGGCGCTGCTGCCGCTCACGGCGCTGTTCGCCTACCTCATCGTGCGTGCGCCTTCGGTGCGCGCCTATGGCTGGTGCTGCATGGCGACCATTGCCACGGTCAGCCTGAACAGCTATCTCGGGGCCCTGGGCACGGACCGGCCGCTGCTGTACTTCCTGCCGGCCGCGGTGCTGATCGTGCTCACCACCAGCTTTTTCTGGGTCACGCTGGCCCAGTGGATAGGCGGCGCACTGGTCAGCTATGCCTGCTTCCTGCCGTTCATCCTCGACCACACGGCCAGCCGCACCGAAACCGTTTTCAGCCTGCTGTTCGCGGGCCTGGCGCTGGTCACGGGCTTTGTGAGCCACATGCGCATCCAGGATTCGCAGCACCGCGCCTTCGATCAGGAATGCCGGCTCGCCGAGCTGTCGGTGACCGACACGCTCACGGGCGCGAGCAGCCGCGCCGAGTTCCTGCAGCAGGCCGAGAAGACCGCCGTGAAGGCGCGTGCCAGCGGCACGCCGCTGACGCTGCTGTACCTCGACATCGACCATTTCAAGCGCCTCAACGACGGCCACGGCCATGCGGCCGGCGATGCGGTGCTGCGCGGCATGGCGGACGTGCTCAAGCATTCGCTGCGCGCCAGCGATGTGTTCGGCCGGCTCGGCGGCGAGGAGTTCTGCGTGCTGCTGCCCGATCAGACGCCGCAGCAGGCGCAGGCGCTTGCCCAGCGTCTGCGCCTGCTGCTTGCGGCCGTGCCGCGGCCCGATGCGCGGCTCACGGTATCGGCCGGCATCGCCGGCATGCGCGCGGGCGAGCCCGTGGTGCAGACGCTGCACCGCGCCGACCTGGCAATGCTGCAAGCCAAGCAGATGGGTCGCGACCGGGTATGCGTCGATCCGCTGTGAAGCGCAGGGCGTGACGCCCGCATCTTTTTTGATTCCATGAACATGACGAACACTATTGCGCGCGACGACTTCTACTGGCTGGGGCAGATCAACAAGGCCAGCGCCGTCATCAACGCGCGCCAGGGCCTGCTGGAGGGCCCAGCCGCCCGGCGCATCGCCCAGGGCCTGCAGCGCGTGCTGCAGGCCGCTCAAGAGCCCGGCGCCGAGCGGCCCACGCTGGTCATCACGTTCGAGCCCTTGCTGATACGCGCGGCCGGCGTGGAAGCCACCTTGCTGCATGCCGGACGATCGAGCCAGGACATGCTGGTGGCGGTGCGCCACGCCATCCTGCGCGACGAGATCCTGGGCCTCGCGCAGCAGTTGCACCGGACCACGCAGCTGCTGGTCGGCATGGCGCGCGCGCATGCGGATGCCATCGTGCCCAACTACACCAACGGCGTTGCCGCCCAGCCCAACAGCTACGGCCACTACCTGCTGGGCCATGCCTGCGGCCTGCAGCGCGACGCCCAGCGGCTGCAGCAGGTGTATGCGCGCCTGAATCTGTCGCCCATGGGCACCACGGTGCTCAACGGCACGGGCTGGCCGCTGGACCGCGAAGCCATGGCCGCGTACCTGGGCTTCGACGGACTGGTCGACAACGCCTACGATGCGGGCCAGATCCATGGCGCCGAGATGCCGGTGGAAATCGGTCATCTGGTCACGACCATGGCGCTGCATGTGGGCGCGTTCATCCAGGATGTGACGCTGCAGTATTCGCAGGCAAGGCCTTGGCTGCTGCTGCGCGAGGCCGCGGGCAACACCTACGTCTCTAGCGCCATGCCGCAAAAGCGCAATCCCGGCCTGCTGATCGACACCCGCACGAAAGCCTCGCGCGTGCTCGCGCTCGCGTCCGGGCGCACCTGGCATGCGCACAACATTCCGCCGGGAATGAACGACGCCAAGGTCGTCGTGGAAAACGTCGAAGTGCTGCGCTGCGCGGTCGACATGCTGGCCATGTTCGGCCGCGTGCTCGATGGGCTGGAGCTCAACACGGCGCGCGCACTGGAAGAGCTCAACAGCGACTGGACGGCCTCGCAGGAAGTCGCCGATGTGCTGATGCGCGACCACGGCCTGCCGTTCCGCGTGGGCCACCATTTCGCTTCGGAGATGGTCTCCCATGCAAAGCAGCATGATGTGCGGCCCAGCGACTTTGCGTATGCCGATGCGCAGGCAATCTACGCCCGCACCATTGCCCATGAGATGCCCGATGGCGATCCGGCGTTTCCATTGAGCGCGGCTGGATTGCGCGCCGCGCTGGACCCCGTGGGCATAGTGCGCAGCCGCCAGACCCATGGCGGGCCCCAGCCCGCGGAAATGCAGCGCATGCTGGCGGCGGCCGATGCCGATCTCGCCGCCCAGGCGAACTGGGTGCAGGCGCGGCGCGGCGCTGTCGAGGCCCGCAGCGCGCAGCTGGACGCGGACTTCGCGCGGCTCGCCGGCGCAGCGCTGGCGCCGGCCTGAGGGCCTACTGCGCGGCCAGGCGCGCGAAGTCGCGGTCGAGCTGGGCCAGCGCCGCCGCAATGCGATTGCGGCGCTCCACGACCCATTGCTCATCCTGCGCCAGCCGCTGCTGCGACTGGGCGATCATGCGCGCCATTTCCTTGGGCTGCGGGCCGCCGGCGGTCATCCGGTGGCGCACGATGGCCACCGGGTCCAGGGCCGCGCGCAAAGCGCTTTCCGACATCGGCAGCCGGCCATTGTCCTGGCCCATCTCGTGCTTGATGGTCGCCGCGTAGATGCGCTGCGCATCGGCATAGGGGAAGTCGCTGGGCTTGATGTCGCGCTCCTTGGCGAAGCTGACGATCTCGGAGGCGAAGTGGTGGCCCACGCGGAACGGCAGCTTGTGCTCGCGCATCAGCACATCGGCGACTTCCTGGGACGCGGTCCAGTCGAGGTTGAGTTCCTCCAGCGCGCGCTCGGGATTGACCACCAGTCCCGCGAGCACCCGGTCGAAGGCCTGCAGCGTCGCCAGCGTGGCGTCCACAACGGCGGCGGAGTCACGCGATGACTTGTTGTCGCTCATGCCGGGCGGGATGTTGTGCTGGGCGATCAGCCGGCCTATGCCCAGGGTCAGCACGCGCGAGGCCTGGGCGCGCGTGTCGTTGAGCAGGCCCGGATTGCGCTTTTGCGGCATGGCGCTCGACACATAGGTATTGCCGCCGCCTTCGCGCAGCAGTATCCAGGGCCGGGGCTGGGCGTACTGCACCATCACGTCCTCGACAAAGGCGCCCACATGCAGCGCAATGCTCGACGCCACGGCGCCGATTTCCGCGGGCATCTCGGCGGCCAGGATCTGCGCCGCGTCGTAGGCGTTGTCCACGGTCGCGGGATAGCCCAGGTACTTCGCCATGCGCTCGCGGTTCAGCGGCCAGCTGGTGCCGTTGAGCACCGTCGTGCCCATGGCCGACTGGTCCAGGCGCGCAAACGCCTGCTGCAGGCGCTGGGCGTCGCGGTCCAGGCCGGCCAGGTGTCCCAGCAGGTAGTGGCCGTAGCTGTTGGGCTGGGCGGCGACGCCGTTGGTGTAGTTGGGCACGATGGTGGCGGCATGGGTCTGCGCGAGCTGCAGCAGCTGGGCGCGCGTCTGGCGCAACTGCTGGGCCAGGCGCAGCAGGTTGTCGCGCTGCGTGGCCGAGCGCACGGTGGCCAGCATGTCCTGGCTCGAACGCCCGGCGTGCAGCAAGGTGGCCTCGACACCCGCGGCCTCGATCAGCAGCGGCTCGAAGGTGATGACCAGGCCGGGGCGCTTGCCGTTGGGGGCCTCGCCCGCGCTCAGAACGCTTTGCAGACCTTTTGCGATCCGCGGCGCGACGGCCTTGTCTAGCAGGCCTTCGTCGGTGTTGATCACCGCCGAGGCCTTGTTGATCTGGCCCAGCCAGTAGAAGTCGTCGCGCTTCGCATCCTGCGCCCAGGCGACATGCGACAGCGTCGCCAGGCCCAGGGCGCAGATGGCGCGCAGGGCCAGGCGTGAATGGTTTTTGGGGTTTTGCAAGATTTGTCTCCAGTGTTTTTTATGTTCTCAATGGTACGGCCAGGCGCTCACCGGAGGCGCAAACACAAAAAAAGGGCTTCCGAGGAAGCCCTTTGTTCATCGCCGCAATGGCTTACTGGCCGACCTTGAGCTGGCCGCCGCGGCCCAGGCCGCCCTTGACTTCCTGCGCCTTGTAGTTGCGCAGCGAAACCACCATCTTGTTGTACGCGTCCATGAACGCGGCCACCGTGGCCTTGCCTTCGGGCGTGCGCGAGAAGCCGCCCAGACCGGCGACCGCGCCGCCGCCGAACGCGCCCAGCGCCGCGCCGTAGTTGGTCGCCGTCGCATTGCCTTCGGAGATCGACAGCTGCACGCCCGAACGGATGTCGAACATGGTCATGGTGACCACCGAGACCTTGCTCTGCAGCGAGCCGGCGAGCGCGCCCGCGGCGCCGCCGAACAGGCCGCCCAGGCCGGCAGCGAGGCCGCCGACGGAGTCGTTGTTGATGATGATGGCCGGCTCGAGGTAGTAGTCGGCGGCCACGCGCTGGCCCTTTTGCTGCTTGGAGCCGGCGCGGAATTCACCGGAGTTGCGCTGCTTGTCGGTGATGGCGCTCATGCGGCTGTCGGTGCGGCTGTTGCCGATCGAGGTGATCACGAAGCAGTTCGACTGCTGCACGGCCAGGCGGATCAGCGGCTCGATGTTGGTCACCTGGGTGGCCTGGCCGAAGCTCGCAAACCATTCCTTGCCGCGGCCGTCATCGACGGCGATCGTGCCCAGGGGCGCGTCGCAGCGCTCCAGCGATTCGTTGGCGTTGACGCTGGTCGCGCCGCCTGCGGCGCCGCTGGCGGCCGTGGGCGCATTGCCAGCGGTGAGCAAGCCGCCGCCGGGCGTGACGCAACCCGACAGGACCAGGGCGGACGCCAGCGTGGCAAGGCTCAGGGAAATCTTGGACATAGGTACTCTCTGGTTGTAAAACTGTTGTGGTGAGGGCGCCGCGGCAGCGGCGCGGCAATGGGGTCAGCGCAGTATCCAGCCCGCGCCGCCCCAATACCAGTAATAGGGCGCAGCGGCGTACCAGCTGCCCCATGACGTGCGATAGGCTTCGCGCACCCGGTACTCGGACTGGGCATCGCGCTTGGCGGCCTGGGCATCGGGCAGCATGCGCTGCGCTTCCTTGTGGCCCTTGGCGGCCGCGCGGCTGAGCCAGGCTTCGGCTTCGGCCGGGTCCGAACCCATTTCCTCGAAGCCCTGCAGGTACATGCGGCCCAGCGCGAATTGCGCGGCCACCAGTCCCTGGTCGCCGGCCTTGCGCATCCATTCAATGGCCTGGAAGCTGTTGCGTTCGACGCCGTCGCCGCGCAGCAGGCGCAGGCCCAGGTCGTAGGCGGCCTTGGGGTCCTTTTCGGCCATGCGGCTCAATGCTTCGAGCCTGCGCTCGGCTGCCGCATCGGTGGCCGGCGGCTGCCAGCGCGTGGTGTTGCGGTGCTGGTCCACGCAGCGGCTGCCTTCACAGACGCGCACGGTGTCGCTCACGGCGCCCAGCTGCTCGGCAGGAGTCTGCGCCGCGCAGCCCAGCAAGGCCAGGGTGGCGGAACATAGCAATAAAGCCCTGTGCATGGACGGAGTTCCCCATTCGTTATTTTGCAAAGGGACGATTCTTGTGATTTCAAGCCGTTAGTGCACACTAATTTTCATTCGGATACATTTCGCGACGCATTCGCGTCTCTGTGTCCCGAAGGCGTCAGCTTTCCGAAGATTGCAGCCGGTGCTGGCCGAGAAACGCCGCGGCCGTCATGCCCACGCTGCGCCGCACCATCGCGCTGAAAGCGCTGGGCGTGTAGTTGAGCTCGGCCGCAATGTGCGCAATGGGCATCTGGCGCGCGGCCAGCGCCACGGCATGGGCCAGCACCACCTGCTGCTGCCATTGCGTGAAGGTGCAACCGAGTTCGCTGCGGAACAGCCGCGCCACGGTGCGCAGGCTCGCGCCGGTGTCCAGCGCCCACTCCTGCAGGCTTGCATGGCGCGTGGGCTGCTCGAGCACGGCCTCGCACAGGTGCAGCAGCCGCTTGTCGCGCGGCATGACGATGCCCAGGCGCATGTCCGGCGCGCGGCGCAGTTCATCGCAGACCAGCGCGCTCAGATGGTGTTCGCGCTGCAGTGCCAGGGGTGACAGCGGCGGGCCGGCATCGCTGTCGGTCGACAGTTCCCGCACCAGCGCGCGCAGCAGCTGCGAGGCCTGCAGCACACGGCACTGCTGCCAGGCCGGCTGGTCCATCCATTCCGCCTGCGCGCCCGCGCCGTCGCTTGCCGGCAGGAAGTACAGCGTGTAGAGCCGCGCGGTCTCGACCATGGTGACCGCATGCGGCTGGCCTGGCGGCACCCAGACCGCGCGGTTGGGCGGAACGATATAGGTGGCATGGTCCATCGACAGGCGGATCACGCCGCCCGTGGAAATCGCCATCTGCGCCCAGGGATGGCTGTGGGGCATGACCTGGGTGTCGCGGCGCAGCTCGCGCATTTTCGCGCGCACCGGCCGCTGCGCGTTGGGCTGGTACAGATGCGGGTCCAGCGTGGGCACGTAGAACAGCGGCCGGGGAAGCTTGCGCATGGCCGGCGAGGGCAGCAGGGCGATGGCGGGTTTCGGCATGTATGCGATAGTTTTTGGCAGTCTATCGCATACATGCCGCGCCGCGCTTGCCTAAGATGGCCGCATGAACGCTTCATCGTCAACTTCCGCGAACGCGCCCGCCGCCGTTCCGCTGCGCCAGGACGCGCGCACCATAGGTCTCATTGGCCTGGCCCATGGTTCCTCGCACTTTTTCCATCTTCTGCTGCCGCCGCTGTTTCCCTGGCTGATCGCGGATTTCGGCTACAGCTACTCTGAACTGAGCGTGCTGCTGTCGGTGTTCTTCGTGGTGTCGGGCGTGGGCCAGGCGCTCGCGGGCTTCCTCGTCGATCGCGTGGGCGCGCGCCCCATCCTGTTTGCCGCGCTGAGCAGCTTCGTCGTTGCCGGCGTGATCGCCAGCACGGCCCAGGGCTATGCGACGCTGCTGCTGGCCTCGGTGTTTGCCGGCCTGGGCAATGCGCCATTCCATCCGGTGGATTTCACCATTCTCAACAAGCGCGTGTCGGCGCCGCGCATAGGCCATGCGTTCTCGGTGCACGGCATTTCGGGCAATCTGGGCTGGGCGCTGGCGCCGGTGTTCATGGCCGGCATCACGACAGCCACGGGTTCGTGGCGCACCGCCTGCCTGTGCGGCGCGGGCCTGGCGGCGCTGGTGCTGCTGATCATGGTGCTCAACCGCGACGCGCTGGACGACCGCAAGCCTTTGGTGCCTGCCGCGGCCCGGCCGGCGGCCGGCAGCGCGCCTGCGGAGCATCCCATGGCCTTCCTGCGCCTGCCATCGGTCTGGCTGTGCTTCTCGTTCTTCTTCTGGAGCACCTGCGCGCTCAGCGCCATCCAGAGCTTTGCCAGCCCTGCGCTGCAATCCATGTACGGCCTGCCGCTGAGCCTCACGGCGCTGGTGGCGACGGGCTACATGCTGTGCGGCGCGGCCGGCATGCTGATCGGCGGCTTCCTGGTGGGCCGCGTGCAGCGGCTGGAAAAGCTGATTGCCATCAGCCTGCTGGCGTCGGCGGTGCTGCTGGCGGTCGTCGGCTCGGGCCTGCTGCCGGGCTATGTGGCGCTGGCCGTCGCCGCCGTGGCCGGCCTGGGAACGGGCATTGCGGGCCCGTCGCGCGACATGCTGATCAAGAAGGCCGCGCCTGCGGGCGCCACGGGCCGGGTCTACGGCACGGTGTACTCGGGGCTGGATCTGGGCTTTTGCCTGGCCGCGCCGGTGTTTGGCGCCATGCTCGACGCCCACTTCTACGGCGGCGTGTTCTTCGGCTCGGCGACGGCGCTGGCGCTGAGCGTGGTGTCGGCGGCCTTTGTCGGCCAGAAGGTGGCGCAGCGCTACGCCGCGGCCTGAAAAAAAGCGCCCCGCGGGGCGCTTTTTTACAAGGTGAAGATCTTGCCCGGATTGAGGATGTTCTTCGGGTCCAGCGCGCGCTTGATGGCGCGCATCATGTCGACCGCGCCGGCGCCGGTCTCGTCGACCAGAAAGCCCATCTTGTGTATGCCCACGCCGTGTTCGCCGGTGCAGGTGCCGCCCAGGCGCAGCGCGCGCGCGACCAGTTGGTGGTTGAGTTCCTCGGCCTTCTCGAACTGCTCGGGCTTGGTGGGGTCGAGCAGGTAGCCGAAGTGGAAGTTGCCGTCGCCCACATGGCCGACGAGGAAGTAGGGCAGGCCGCTGGCATCGGCTTCGGTGATCGAGTCGAGCAGGCAATCGGCGAGGCGGCTGATGGGCACGCAGGTGTCGGTGCTGATCGCGCGGCAGCCGGGAACGGAGCTCACGGCGGCGAAATAGGCGTTGTGGCGCGCGGTCCACAGGCGCGTGCGGTCCTCGGGCGTGCTGGCCCATTCAAAGGCCTGGCCGCCGAACTCGCTGGCGATGTCCTGCACGGTTTCCGCCTGCTCCTTGACGCTGGCCGGCGTGCCGTGGAATTCCATCAGCAGCATCGGCTCTTCGCGCAGCGTGGTCTTGCTGTAGTTGTTGACCATGCGCACCGAGTTCGCATCGAGCAGCTCGACGCGCGCGATCGGCACGCCCAGCTGTATGGTCTGGATCACGGTGCGCACCGCGGCTTCGATGCTGGGGAAGGAGCAGATCGCGGCCGAGACGGCTTCGGGCAGCGGGAACAGGCGCACCGTGACTTCGGTGACTATGCCCAGCGTGCCTTCGCTGCCGACCATCAGCCGCGTGAGGTCGTAGCCAGCGCTGCTCTTCTTGGCGCGCGTGCCGGTGTGAATCACTTCACCGCTGGCGGTGACGACTTCGAGCGCCAGCACGTTCTCGCGCATGGTGCCGTAGCGCACGGCGTTGGTGCCGCTGGCGCGCGTCGCGGTCATTCCGCCGATGCTGGCATCGGCGCCCGGATCGATGGGAAAGAACAGGCCGGTGTCGCGGATGGCTTCGTTGAGCTGCTTGCGCGACAGGCCGGGCTGCACGGTCACGGTGAGGTCGTCGGCGTTGACGCTCAGCACGCGGTTCATGCGGCTCACGTCGAGGCTGATGCCCCCCTGGATGGCCAGCAGATGGCCTTCGATGGATGAACCCGCGCCATAGGCAATGATGGGCACTTCGTAGTCGCTGGCCAGCTTCACCGCATCGGCCACGTCCTGGGTGCTTTCGGCGAACACCACGGCGCTGGGCGGCGGCGCGATCAGCGCGCCTTCGTCGCGGCCATGCTGCTCGCGCACGGCCAGGGATTGCGAGCACTGGGCACCGAAACGGGCAACCAGGGCTTCGAGAAATGCGGCCGGCACCGGGCGGGGTGTGGCGGGCAACAGGTGCTGGACAGCGACGGGTGAATTCATGGGGGACCTCTTCAAGGGATCCAAAAGAATACCACCCGTGACCGGCGTCAATGCGCGCCGTGGCGCATGTCGCAGCAGCGCGCGGGACTACTGGCGCGCGCCGCGCTGGAACTCCTGCGGCGACAGGCTGCCATTGCCGTCCGTATCGAGTTCGCGCAGGCGGCTGGCGATCACCGGCAGGGCCTGGGCTTCGGCGGCGCTGAGCTGGCCGTCATGGTTGACGTCGGCGCGTTCGAACGCCGCCTGTTCGGCGGTCTGGCGCGGTGCCGCGGTGCGGCCCGACGGGGCGGGCGAGGCGGGTGCGGCGGCGCTGCGCGCCGCGGGCTGGGGCACGGTCTGCGCGCCAGCGACACCGCCAAACGCCAGACTCGCAAACAGGACCATGCTGCGCACTTCGAAAGCGCCGATGGCGCGGGGGTGGCTGGACTTCATGGACAAAAAACTCCGGAACAATGAAACACGACTGCATTCCACTGCACATCGGGCTGCATTGCTAGCATTTTTGCTAGCTGTTGCCTGGGCCTACACTTTCCTGCGCGCTGTAACGGAGAATGGCGTTTTTCCTCGCAGGAGCCAGCATGGGCAATCGTTTGACACAGATAGCCACCCGCACGGGTGACGACGGCACCACGGGCCTGGGCGACAACTCCCGGGTCTCGAAGAACAGCGGCCGGCCGCACGCTATGGGCGATGTCGACGAGCTCAATTCGCATATCGGCCTGCTGCTGTGCGAGCCGCTGCCGCAGGACGTGCGCGAGCTGCTGGTCGATGTCCAGCACCAGCTGTTCAACCTGGGCGGCGAACTGTCGATTCCGGGTTTCGAATTGCTCAAGGACGAAGGTCTGCTGCAGCTCGACAATGCGCTTGCGCACTACAACGCCCAGCTGCCGCGGCTGCAGGAGTTCATCCTGCCCGCGGGAACGCGTGCCGCGGCCCAGGCCCATGTCTGCCGCACCGTGGCGCGCCGCGCCGAGCGCATGGTGGTGGCGCTGGAGCAGGGCGAAGCCATGCGGTCCGCGCCGCGCCAGTACCTGAACCGGCTGTCCGATCTGCTGTTCGTGCTGGCGCGCGTGCTCAACCGCATGGACGGCGGCGACGATGTCTATTGGAAAAGCGAGCGCCTGGCCGCGCAGGCGGGCGACGCGTCCTGATGCGCCTCAGCGCGGCGCCAGGATCGCCATGGTGATGCGCGAGGTGCAGGTCGGCTGGCCTTCGTCGTTGACCATGTCGATCTGCCACACATGGGTCGTGCGGCCGATGTGCACCGGCTTGGCCGTGGCCGTGACCCAGCCGCTGCGCGCCGCGCGCAGATGGTTGGCGTTGATGTCCAGGCCGACCGCGCTATGGCCTTCGGGGCTGGCGTAGAACGCGCCCAGGGACCCCAGCGTCTCGGCCAGCACCACGCTGACGCCGCCGTGCAGCAGGCCGAACGGCTGCACCGTGCGCGCGTCCACGGGGACCCGGCCGACGATGAAGTCGTCGCCGATTTCGGTGATTTCTATGCCCAGATGGCTGACGGCCGTGTTGGCGCTGTCACGGTTCAGGGCGGCCACGGAGGCGGGCTTCTTCCAGATCGACATAAGGCAACTCATAGAGGTGAACGCAATGTTCCGATCATGCCCGCAGTGGACCTGGGCGGCAAAAACCGAGGCGACAGCGCGTGTACGGGCGTAAAAAAGCCCGGCGCGGGCCGGGCTGGCGGAAAGGCGATGCGCGCGGGTCAGACGTGCATTGTTCCGGTTTCCAGGAAGCGCTCGTGCCAGCTCAGCGCCTCGCGCAGGATGTGCGGCGTGTGCTGCGCGCCCTTTTGCCGCGCGCGGTCGAAGTAGTCCTGCAGCATGGGGCGGAAGTCGGGGTGCGCGCACTTGTCGATGATGACCTGGGCGCGCTCGCGCGGCGACAGGCCGCGCAGATCGGCCAGGCCCTGCTCGGTGACGATGATCTGGGTGTCGTGCTCGGTGTGGTCGACATGCGAGCACATAGGCACGATGCAGCTGATCTTGCCGTCCTTGGCGACCGACGGCGTGACGAAGAACGACAGGTAGCCATTGCGCGCGAAGTCGCCCGAGCCGCCGATGCCGTTCATCATTCCCGAGCCCATGATGTGGGTCGAGTTGATGTTGCCGTAGATGTCGGCCTCGATCATCGAGTTCATCGCGATGATGCCCAGGCGGCGCACCAGCTCGGGGTGGTTGCTGATCTCCTGCGGGCGCAGGATGATGCGTTCGCGGTAGAAGTCGATGTTGCCGACGAAGTCCTCGTAGGCGCTGTTGCTCAGCGAGATCGACGTTGCCGAGGCCTGGCGCATCTTGCCCGCGCGCAGCAGGTCGAGCATGCCGTCCTGCAGCACTTCGGTGAAGCCCAGCAGGTTCTCGAACGGCCCGGTCAGCAGGCCGGCCAGCACGGCGTTGGCCACATTGCCCACGCCCGACTGGATGGGCAGCATGTCCTTGGGCAGCCGGCCCTGCTTCATCTCATGCGACAGGAAGTCGATGATGTGGCCCGCGATCTGGCTCGACACCGCGTCGGGCTGGGCAAAGCCCGAGTTGCGGTCGCTCTGGTGGGTCTCGACCACGGCGATGACCTTGGCCGGATCGACGCGCAGGTAGGGCTCGCCAATGCGTTCGGCGGCATGCGTCATGTTGATCGGCGTGCGCCGCGGCGGGATGGCCGTGCCGTAGTAGATGTCGTGCATGCCTTCCATGGCCAGCGGGGGCTTGGTGTTGACTTCGAGAATCACCTTGTCGGCGATCTCCAGCCAGGTCTTGTTGTTGCCCACGGCCGTCGACGGGATCAGCCGGCCGTCGGGCAGCACGCCCAGCACCTCGATCACCGCGACCTTCATCTCGCCCAGAAAGCCGAACCAGGCGTGCTGGGCGACATGCGACAGATGCATGTCGACGAAGTGGATCTCGCCGGCATTGATCTTCGCGCGGCAGATCGGGTCGGTCTGGAACGGCAGGCGCTTTTCGTAGGCGTCGGCCGCAGCCAGCGTGCCGTCCATTTCGGGCGCCGTCGACGCGCCGGTCCAGACGCTGATCTTGTACGGCCGGCCCGCGGCGTGCTCGGCGCGCGCGCGCGCGGCCAGGGCCTGGGGCACGAGCTTGGGATAACCCGCGCCGGTGAACCCGCTCATGCCGACGTTGGCGCCCGCGGGCACCAGCTCGGCCGCCGCTTCGGCGCTCATGATCAGGGGATGGAAATCGCTATACCGTACGCGGTCAATCAATGACATCAACAAACTCCGCAAAAAAACGCCACCGCTTGTCTCCAGAATCGGGCGCGGTGACTTGCGGGGCGGATATTAGCAGCGATGATCCTCGGACCTCTGGTTTACCCGAGGTATCCAGTTTGCCGTCATGCTCACTGCGTCGGCGATGTCTGCGCGCAAGAAAAAGGGGCCTTGCGGCCCCTGGATGACATCTGCGCCAGCTTAACGTGGCTTGCGGTCCAGCAGCGCGTAGAGAATGATCGCGCCAAACGTGGCGGTCCCGATGCCGCCCAGCGCGAAGTCGCCGAACTTGAGCGTGAACTCGCCCGTGCCCAGGATCAGCGTGATCGCGGCGACGATCAGGTTCTTGTTCTGCGAGAAGTCGACATGGTTGCGCACCCAGATGTTGGCGCCGGCGACGGCGATCAGGCCGAAGACGACGATGGACACGCCGCCCATCACCGGCAGCGGGATCGCCTGTATCAGCGCGCCGAACTTGGGGCTGAAGCCCAGCAGCACGGCCAGCAGCGCGGCGCACAGGAACACCGCCGTCGAGTAGATGCGCGTGGCGGCCATCACGCCGATGTTCTCGGCATAGGTGGTCACGCCCGTGCCGCCGCCCGCGCCGCTGATCATGGTCGCGACGCCGTCGCCTATGAACGCCCGGCCCATGTACTGGTCGATGTTCTTGCCGGTCATGGCCGTGACGGCCTTGATGTGGCCCAGGTTCTCGGCCACCAGGATGATGACCACGGGAACGATCAGCAGCATGGCGGGCGCGCTGAACACCGGCGCATGGAACTGCGGCAGGCCCAGCCACGCGGCATTGGCCACGCCCGACAGGTCGATGGCCTTGCCCATGCCGGCGACATTGGTCAACAGCGCGTAGAAGATGCTCGAGACGATCAGGCCGACCAGGATCAGCAGGCGCTGCAGCATGCCGCGCGTGAGCACTGCGACCAGGCCCACGGTGGTGAAGGTCAGCGCCTGCATCCAGCTGTCGAAGTTGCTGGCCGCCATGTTCTTGACGGGAATCGCCGCCAGGTTCAGGCCTATGACCGCGACCACGGCGCCGGTCACGACCGGCGGCATGAAGCGTTCGATCCAGCCCGTGCCGAGCCATTGCACCAGCACGCCGATCAGCGTATAGACCGCGCCGCAGGCAATGATGCCGCCCAGCGCCACGCCGATGTTGGCGTTCGCGCCCTGGCCCGCGTAGCCCGTGGCCGCGATCACCACGCCGATGAACGCGAACGACGAGCCCAGATAGCTGGGCACCTTGCCGCCCGTGATCAGGAAGAAGATCAGCGTGCCTATGCCGCTCATCAGCACCGCCAGGTTGGGGTCGAAGCCCATGAGGATGGGCGCGAGCACGGTCGAGCCGAACATCGCAATCACGTGCTGTATGCCCATCAGCCCGGTCTGCGGCCAGGGCAGGCGCTCATCGGGGCCGATCACGCCCCCGGAATGCAGCACATCGGAGGACTTTTCTGTCCATTGGAATATTCCCATCGCTTCTCTCCTGTGAAAACTGGCGCGATGTTAGAGATATTCCGCCGGCCATGGGGGACAGTTTCGCCAAACGTTGTAGGCGCATGACGCCTGCTGCGGCTGTCGCGCAGGCGGCTTTTTGCGGGCTAACCCGCAAACGCTTGCGCGCGCCGCGCTTTAACGTCAGGGAACTATGTCCACACTTCCTGCCTACATCCCCCAGATTCGCCGTTACCAGGACTGGCTCGCGCAGCGCCACGGGCTGGTTTTTGCCGACTACGACGCGCTGTGGCGCTGGTCGGTCACCGAGCTCGATGCGTTCTGGCAGAGCATCTGGGAGTACTGCGATCTGCAGTCGCCCACGCCGCACACGGCCGTGCTGGCGCGCAACGTGATGCCCGGCGCCCAGTGGTTTCCGGGTGCCCAGGTCAATTACGCGCAGCAGGTGCTGCGCCACACCGCGGCGGCCCAGGCCGCGGGCATGCCGGCCGTGATCAGCCGCAACGAGCAGGGCCTGCACCGTGAGCTGACCTGGCCCGAACTGCGCCGCCAGGTCGCGGCGCTGGCGCTGCATCTGCAGGCCCAGGGCGTGGGCCCCGGCGACCGCGTCGCGGCCTATCTGCCCAACATTCCCGAAGCCATGGTCGCGCTGCTGGCCTGCGCGAGCATAGGCGCGGTCTGGAGCATCTGCGCGCCCGACATGGGTACGCAGGCCGTGCTCGACCGCTTCCGCCAGATCGAGCCCAAGGTGCTGATTGCCGTCGACGGCGTGCACTATGCGGGCCGCGACATCGACCGCCAGCCGGTGCTGGCCGAGCTGCGCGCCGGCCTGCCCAGCCTGCAGCAGGTGGTGCTGATCAACAACCTCGACCTGGCGCTGGAGCGCGCCGACTGCGCCCACTGGGGCCGGATCACGGCGCGCGACGACGCCGCCACGGTGGCCTTCGAGCCGCTGTGGCTGCCGTTCGACCACCCGCTGTGGATCGTCTATTCGAGCGGCACCACGGGCCTGCCCAAGCCCATAGTCCACGGCCACGGCGGCATGGTGCTGGTCGCGCTGCAGCTCAAGGGCCTGCACAACGACGTAGGCTGCAGCTGGGATGCGAACAGCTGGGGCGAGCGCTACCACTGGTACAGCTCCACGGGCTGGGTGATGTGGAACGCCCAGGTCTCGGGCCTGCTGGGCGGCACGACCTGCGTGATCTTCGACGGCAGCCCCGGCGGCAGCAAGGAGCAGCCCGACTGGGGCGTGCTGTGGCGCTTTGCGGCCGAGACCGGCGTCACCTGCTTCGGCTCGGGCGCGGCGTTCTATGCGAACTGCATGAAGGCCGGGGTCGATCTCGCGGAGTGCGGCGACCTGTCGCGCGTGCGCAGCCTGGGCTCGACCGGCTCGCCGCTGTCGGCCGATGTGCAGCAATGGGGCACGGACCAGTTCCGCGCGCTGCGCGCCAAGGCGCAGGCCCAGGGCCGCCACGGCCTGCCGGCCGACGAAGACATCTGGTGGAACAACATTTCGGGCGGCACCGATTTCTGCGGCGCGTTTCTGGGCGGCCACCGCGAGCTGCCCCAGGTGCCGGGCGTGATGCAGTGCCGCCAGCTGGGCGCGGCCGTCGAGGCCTGGAACGACCAGGGACAGCCGGTCATCGATGAAGTCGGCGAGCTGGTCTGCACCCAGCCGATTCCTTCGATGCCGCTGTATTTCTGGGGCGACGAGGGCGGGCGGCGCTACCTTTCGAGCTACTTCGAGCATTTCGCTCCCGGCCAGGGCCGGCGCCCGGGCGGCGGCGACGCCGCGCCCGAAGCCGGCGCCGTCTGGCGCCACGGCGACTGGATTCGCGTGACGCCCGAAGGCGGCTGCGTGATCTACGGGCGCAGCGACGCGACCATCAACCGCCACGGCCTGCGCATGGGCACCAGCGAGATCTACCGCGCGGTTGAAGCCCTGCCCGAAGTGCTCGACAGCCTGGTGGTCGATCTCGAACATCTGGGACGCGAAAGCTACATGCCGCTGTTCGTCGTGCTGCGCCCCGGCGTCGAGCTGGACGCCGAACTGCGCGCGCGCATCAACGGCGCGATCCGCGCCGCGGTCTCGCCGCGCTTCGTGCCCGACGAGATCTTCCAGGTGGCCGAAGTGCCGCGCACGCTCAGCGGCAAGAAGCAGGAGCTGCCGATCAAGCAGCTGCTGCTGGGCAAGCCGCTGGCGCAGGTGGTCAACAAGGACACCATGGCCAATCCCGCGAGCCTGGGCTGGTACGAGGCGCTGGCGCAAAAGCGCCAGGCCGAGGCCGCGGCAGCTGTTCCGGCAAAGCAGGACGCGGGCGTGCATATGTCATGACATGTATCTCCGCGGTCACAGGCAGACTGCAGTTCATGGGGCCGGGGTACACTTTGTCATCTTTTGAGATGCGTCTCCGACCTTTCCTTTCGCACTCCCCTCCATGGCCGCTGATCCGACGGGCATTGCCCGCTCCAGTTTTGACCTCAAGAGCGCACAGCTGCATGTCGTGGCCGTTGCGCTCAAGGACACCGACGTCCAGCTGGTCGCGGCCGATCTCGCGCAGCGCCTGGCCGACGACCCCGACTTCTTCGACAACGACCCGGTCCTGATCGACCTGGCCCAGGTCAGGGAAGCCGAGCAGGCGATCGACTTTCCCGCGCTGCTCGCGCTGCTGCGCTCGCACCACACGCAACCCGTGGCGGTGCGCGGCGGCAGCGAAGCCCAGACCCGTGACGCCGTCGCCGCCGGCCTGAGCCTGGTGCCCGACGCGCAGACCGCGCGCCCGGCGCCGGTCGAAGTGCAGGAAGTGATTCGCGAAGTCGAAGTGATACGCGAAGTGCCCGCGCCCCAGGCCGATGCGATGGTGATCGACAAGCCCCTGCGCTCGGGCCAGCAGGTCTATGCCCGGGGAACCGATCTGGTGGTCCTGGCCGTGGTCAGCTATGGTGCCGAAGTGATTGCCGACGGCAATGTGCATGTCTATGCGCCGCTGCGCGGGCGCGCCATCGCGGGGGCGCGCGGCAACACCGCGGCGCGCATTTTCAGCACCTGCATGGAACCCCAGCTGCTGTCGATCGCGGGCATGTACCGCACCACCGATACCGAGCTGCCGCCCGAAATCGTGGGCAAGCCGGCCCAGGTCCGTCTCGACGGCGAGAAGATCATCGTCGAGCCTTTGTAATGTGTCAGCGTTGTCGGAGCGTTATCTCCCAGCAATCGAGCCCGTCTTTTAAGGAATAGTGCAAACATGGCCAAAATCGTCGTCGTGACCTCAGGCAAGGGTGGAGTGGGCAAGACCACCACCAGCGCCAGCTTTGCCTCCGGCCTCGCCCTTCGGGGCCACAAGACCGCCGTCATCGACTTCGACGTCGGCCTGCGCAACCTCGATCTGATCATGGGCTGCGAACGCCGCGTGGTGTACGACCTGATCAATGTGATCCAGGGCGAAGCCAACCTGAACCAGGCGCTGATCAAGGACAAGCAGTGCGACAACCTGTTCGTGCTCGC
The DNA here is from genome assembly GCF_036666375.1 of Comamonas sp. GTDB lineage: Bacteria > Pseudomonadota > Gammaproteobacteria > Burkholderiales > Burkholderiaceae_C > Comamonas. Next base: position 22,035 of record NZ_JAVWWA010000053.1, read on the forward strand.
GGCTTCGCAGACGCGCGACAAGGATGCGCTGAGCCAGGACGGCGTCGAGAAGATCCTCAAGGATCTGGGAGAAATGGGCTTCGAGTACATCGTCTGCGACTCGCCCGCCGGCATCGAGAGCGGTGCGCTGATGGCCATGCACTTCGCCGACGAAGCGCTGGTCGTGACCAACCCCGAAGTCTCGTCGGTGCGCGATTCCGACCGCATCCTGGGCATGCTCAGCTCCAAGACCAAGCGCGCGATCGAGGGCGGCGAAGCGATCAAGGAGCACCTGCTGATCACGCGCTACAACCCCAACCGCGTCGAAGACGGCCAGATGCTGTCGCTGGAAGACATACAGGACATCCTGCGCATCGAGCTGATCGGCGTGATTCCCGAGTCCGAAACCGTGCTGCAGGCGTCCAACCAGGGCATTCCGGCGGTGCACATGGCCAATACCGATGTGTCCGAAGCCTACAAGGATGTGATCGACCGCTTCCTGGGCGAGGAAAAGCCCATGCGCTTCATCTCGGCCCAGAAACCGGGCTTCTTCAAACGCATCTTCGGAGGGAAGTGATCTATGTCGATGCTGTCTTTTCTGCTGGGCGAAAAAAAGAAGTCGGCTTCGGTCGCGAAGGAGCGTCTGCAGATCATCCTGGCGCATGAACGCGTCGGCGGCGGCCGCAGCCAGCACGATTACCTGCCCGAGCTGCAGCGCGAGCTGATGGCGGTGATCTCCAAGTACGTGACCATCCACCCGAACGACATCAAGGTCCATCTCGAACGCCAGGACAACCTCGAAGTGCTGGAAGTCAAGATCGAGCTTCCGGAAGCGAAATAGAGCCCCCACGCTCCCCCACTGCGTGTGGGTCACTGCCCCCCAAGGGGGCCCTCGCCGCCTTGGGGCGGCCCGGCGGCGGCTCGTATCGCCCCCACGCTCCCAACCGTTCGCCCTGAGCCTGTCGAAGGGTGAACGCCGGACCTCACGCAATACGCAATGCTGCCGTGGGACAGGCAGATTCCGCCCTGCAACGCCCTGACAAGCTCAGGGCCAACGGTATTGATTTTCTCGCAGCCGCTGTCTAGGCCGCCTACCGCATGCGCCCATCGTGATAGATCAGCGGCGCCGCGTCATTGCGGTGGCTGCAATGCTCGACTTCGCCCACGAAGATCACGTGGTCGCCTTCCTGGTAGCGGCTGCGGTTGAAGCACTCGAAGGCCGCGACCGCGCCGTCGAGCAGCGGGGCGCCGCTCAGGCCGGGCTGGTGAACGACGCCGGCCCAACGGTCTATGTCCTTGGTCGCGAACTGCATTGCCAATGCCTTCTGCTCCGCGCCCAGCACATGCACCGCATAGTGCGTGCAGGCCATGAACACCGGCAGCGAAGCCGCGCTGTTGGCCATGCTCCACAGCACCAGCGGCGGATGCAGCGACACCGAGTTGAACGAGCTCACGGTCACGCCCACGGGCTGGCCCTGGGCGTTGAGCGCAGTCACGATGGTCACGCCGGTTGCAAACTGGCCCAGCGCCTTGCGGAATTCATGCGAGGAAAATTGCGGCGGCAGGGCGACGGCGGAGTGGGGTAGAGGCGAGTTCACGGGCAGCGATCACGGAAAGGATGGGCCTATTATGGGCTGAGCCTGATGCACCGTTGTCTCCTGGGGAAGAAGGCCGGCATCGCGGCCGAAGAGCTCGCCGCTGCGCAGCGGGAACTTCGCCGCCTGTTGCGCGAGCATGCGCGCCATCTGTGCCTTGGGGCAGCGCTGCAGCTCCGACAGCACACCGTGGCCGGTCTGGGCAATGCCCCAGCGCTGGCGCAGGTCCTGCTGCATGCGCGCCAGCAGGCTGGCCGCCATTTCTGCATCGGCCAGCGCGCGGTGGGCGCGGCCGGCGCGCGGCAGGCCCAGGTGGTCGACGATATTGCCCAGCTTGTGGCTGGTGGCCTCGGGGTAGAGCCGGCGCGACAGCAGCACCGTGCAGGCAAAGGCATGGGGCGCGGGCAGGCCCGCATGCGCGAGCTCGGCTTCCCAGAACTTGCGGTCGAAAGCCGCGTTGTGCGCCACCATGGGCGCGGCACCGACAAAGCGCGCGGCGTCGCGCATCACTTCCTCGGCTGCGGGCGCCGTCGCCACCATGGCATTGCTGATGCCCGTGAGCTGGGTGATGAACGATGGAATGTGGACGCCGGTGCGCATCAGGCTCTGGAAGCGGTCTACGACCTGGCCTGCTTCCAGCAGCACGATGGCCACTTCGGTGGCGCGCGCGCCCTGGCCGGGCGTCATCCCGGTGGTTTCAAAGTCGATGACGGCAATGGCAGAAGACATGCCTGGGATTGTCCCATGGGCGTCGGGCCGCGGCCCGGCAATGAAAAAAGGCCGCGGACATGTCCGCGGCCTTCGGGTGCCGGCCTGGGGCCAGGCCGGGAAATCAAGGTGTCGCTCAGCGCACCAGCAGCACGGGAACCGTGCTGTGGGCCAGCACCTGGGTGCTGACCGAGCCCATCACCAGCTTGCCCAGCGCGCCATGGCCGTGGGTGCCCATGACCAGCAGGTCGAACTGGCCGTCTTCGGCGAGCTTGGCGATGCATTCGCCCGCGGGGCCGATCTTGCCCACGCCGTTGGCGTTGACGCCGTGCTTGGCCAGGAATTCGGTCACGGGTGCCAGCACCTTGTTGAACTCTTCCTGGTAGTACTCGTCGATCACATCCTTGCTCAGCGCGCTGCGCGCGCGCGGCGGCAAGGCGGCCTGCACCGTCACGGCCGTGTACTCATGGGTACGCGCCAACAACTCGGCGTGCGAGGCCAGGTAGTTCAGCATTTTCTGGGTGTATTCGCTGCCGTCGACAGCAAGCAATATTTTCATGGTGTTCTCCTGATGTTCAGAAACCAGATTAATCCCAGCAGAAATTGCGCGCCTTGATTTAAGTCATGTTTTTGCAGGCCGCTGCCGGAGAACCGCAGGGCTGGAATGCAAGCGGTGACCCATCATAGTTCCACGCATGCGCTGGGCCGGAAAAAGTCCTGCTCGCCCTTGCGCGCATAGCCCAGCGGATTGGCGACGACCCGGCATTGCCAGGGCGTGCCGTCGGCGCGCTCGCCGCGCACGGTGTAGTCGCTGGGCGCGTGCAGATGGCCGTGCAGCCACAGCGGGGCGTAGGCAAACCAGTCATCGAGCGCGTTGCAGAAACCCGCCGTGCCCGGCACCAGCCCGTAGCGCGGGTCGGCGCTGCGCAGGCTCGGCGCGAAGTGGGTCACGGCCACCGTGGGGCCGTCAAACGGCCGCGCCAGCGCGGCCTGCAGCCATTGCTGGCACAGCAGCGCCTGCTCGCGCATGGGCTCGGCGAGAAACGCTTCGCCGTGGCGCGTGCCGCCGGTCTTGCGCAGGTAGAAGTTGGCGGCGCGAAACGCCTTGTCGCGCAGCCGCAGCAGCGCGCCCAGGTCGCCCGACTGCACCTTGGCGTCCTGCAGCGCAATCGCGTCGTAGTCGGTCCACAGCGTGGTGCCGACAAAGCGCACGCCGTCCAGCACCGCGGTCTCGCGCTCCAGCCAGATCATTCCCAGGCGCTCGCAGGTGGCGCGCAGGCGCGCATGGGCGGCATCGAAGTCCTGGTTGTCGTATTCATGGTTGCCGGGAACGAAGATCACCGGGCAGGGCCAGGCCGCGTACTGCGGCAGTGGCGAAAAGCGCGCCAGCCCGAAGTCCTGGTCGCTCAGCAGCCCGCCTTCCTGGTAGGAGCCGATGTCGCCGGCAAGCACCAGCACATCGGCGCCGGCCGCGGGTTCGGGTTGGAAATGGGGGTGGGCTTCGAGGTGCAGGTCGGAAAGCAGTTGGATTTTCATTGCGGCGTCGTGGGCAGGAATTTTCAGGATTGCTCGCTGAACATCGCCAGGGTACCAACAAACGCGCCAACCGGCCCTTGCTGCGCCGATGGCCGGCGCTCACGCGGGCGGCGGCGCAAGCAGGCTCACATGCGCGGCCACCACGCGCCAGCCATCGGGCGTGCGCAGCCAGGTCTGGCTCTGGCGGCCCGTGCGGTCGCTGCCACAGCGGCGGAACTCGACGTTGGCCGTGGCGCAGTCCTGGCCATAGGTCGTTATGACGGTGCGCAGCAGCGCGCGCTCCAGGCCGGCCGCGGGCCGCGCCGCGCGGAAGCCGGCAATGGCGTCGTAACCGTAGAGGTTCTCGGTCGCGCCATAGCGCAGCGTGTGCGGGCTGCGCCAGAACAGCTCGTCGAGCACGGCGACGTCGTTGGCGGTGAGCGCGCGCTCGTAGCGCGCGAACGCGGCCGTCACTTCGGCCAGGACTTCGGGAAGGTTGATCTGCATTGTTTCCATCATTGCTTCATGCGGGCCGTGCCCGCTTGTTCCAGGGCGCGCGCGGCGCGCAGGCACAGCGCCTCGTTCCAGGGGGCGGCAATGAGCTGCACGCCTATCGGCATGCCGCCCGTTGCTTCGGGCCACAGCGGCGCGGCCACCACCGGGCAGCCGGCAAACGAGATGGGCTGGGTCAGCAGGCCCATGGCCGGGCGGCAGGGGTGGGACACGCCATTGATCTCTATCCATTCCGTCCCCACCGCGGGCGCGCTGATCGGCGTCGCCGGCGCAAGCAGCAGATCCCAGTGCTGGAACAGCGCGTTCACCTGATCGCGGTAGGCGCGCCGAAAGCGCTGCGCGCGCAGATACCAGTCGGCGGGCTGCAGCAGGCCGGAAATGAAGCGCTCCACCGACAGCGGCTCGAAGTCCTGCGGCCGCCGGCGCAGGTCCGGCAGGTGCAGGCTCGCGCCTTCGCTGGCGGTGACGATGAAGGCCGCGGCGCGCGCCAGCGCGGCGTCGGGCCACAGCACTTCGTCGCGCGCGCCCAGCGTGCGCGCGGCAAGATCCACGGCGGCGCGCGCCGGGGCGCTGGCGTGCTCGCGGAAGTAGCCGCCAAGCACGCCTATGCGCAGTCCGCCCGTGCCTTGCTGCAGGCCCGGCATTGCGGCCTGCACGCGCAGCGCATGGCAGCCCGGGTCCAGCGGGTCGGGGCCCTGCATGGCGTCATAGGCCAGGGCCAGGCCTTGCACGCTGTCCGCGATCGGGCCCAGATGGTCGAGGCTGTGCACGAACGGATAGGTGCCGCGGCGCGACAGCCGCCCGAACGTGGGCTTGAGCCCCCACGCCCCGCACAGCGAAGCCGGCACGCGGATCGAGCCATTGGTGTCCGAGCCCAGCGTCAGCGGCACCTGGCGCGCGGCGACCGCCGCGCCCGAGCCGCCCGACGAGCCGCCCGCAATGCGCGTGCGGTCGTGCGGATTGCGCGTCGCGCCGTAATGCGTGTTCTCGGTGGTGAAGCCGTAGGCGTACTCGTCCATGTTGAGCGCGCCGACCAGCACCGCGCCGGCCGCCTGCAGGCGCTGCACCAGCAGCGCATCTTCATGGGCCGCGGGCAGTTCGCGGTTGATCCTGGAGCCCGCCAGGGTCGTGAGGCCCGCGACGTCAAACAGGTTCTTCACGGCATAGGGCAGGCCGGCGAGCGGCGGCAGGGCTTCGCCGCGTGCGCGGCGCGCATCGACGGCATCGGCTTCGGCGCGCGCGCGCCGCGCGGTGGTGGCGGTGAACGCGTTGATGGCGCCGTCGCCGGCCTCGATATGGGCCAGCGCCTGGTCGCAGACCTCGCGCGCGCTGCGCTCGCCGCTGGCAATGGCCTGCAGTATCTCCGAGGTGTTCATGCGCTCTCCTGCGCGCCGGGAAACGGCGCCGCGCGGTAGATTTCGGCGAGCTCCAGCTCGGGCGCGAGCGGCGCCTGCTCGAGCAGCCGCGCCATGGCCAGCGTGCGGCCGAAGTGCTGGGCGACCGCGGCTGCGCGCTGCGCGTCGAGCTCCAGACCCAGCGTCGGCGCCGCGGCCTGGACGTAGGCCAGGATGTGCTGTTCTTTCATTTCGGTTCTCCCTGGTGAGGTTTCAGGCGCGCGCGATCACCGCGACCGGGCCGCCGCCGGCCGGGCCCTGGTGCTCGGCGCCGCCGGAGACGTAGACCATGCCGTGGCCGACCACCGAGGCGACGACGGCTCCGGTGACGGCGCGCGCGTGGCGCGTCGAGTTGATGTCCGAGTCGCCCAGCATGGTGTGGCGCATGCCGCGCACCAGGCCGTCGGGGCTGGCTTCGGCCTTGCAAAAGACATTGACGATGCGCTCCCGGCTTTCATCACCGTGCAGGCCCAGCGCTTGCAGCGTGCGCCGCACGGCCGGCGCATCGATGGCGTCGGCCATCACGTCATGCGCAATGACCAGATCGCTGGTCGCCTGGGCGCTCATGCCCAGGGCAATCACGACGTTGTGCTCGACCTCGATTCCGGCCGAGGCCGAGGCCACGCCCGAGCTCAGGCGCCAGTCATGCAGCACTGCCTCGTCGGTCAGCTCCGGCAGGTCCGCTTCCCCGGTGGCCAGGGCAATGCCCAGGGCCGATGCGCCGCGCGAGTAGCCCATGGATTCATAGGTGTCGGCCGTGACCGGCTCGCAGCCGCGCGCGCGCGCCGCGGCGATCTTGGCCGACGTCAGCAGCGGGCATTTCACCTGCACGAAATGCAGGTCGTCGGTCGACGCAATGCCCGCGTCGCGCATGGCCTGGCGCACGGCGGCGGCGGTCTCCTCGATCTGCGCGCGGCGGCCGATTTCCTCGGGCAGGAAGTCGCGCGTGAACGCAATGCCCAGCGTCAGCCGCTTGGCGCCGGCCAGGGGCGCGCCCTGCGCCGGCCGGCGTGCGAACACCGTGTGGTGCGGCGACAGCACGCCTTCGGTGCCGCCCGACATGACAAAGGCCACGCGCTTTTCCACGGCCTCGGGCGCCAGGTCCAGGTGCCGGCCCAGGCAGGCCGCAAGCATGCGGGTGGCGAACTCGCGCGTGTAATCGTTGACGCAGCCGTTGCCTTCGGTCTTGCCCATGATCGCGACGATGTCGTGCGCGGCCACCTGGCCGCAGGCGATCAGCGCCTCCAGGCCCGAGATGTCGCCGGGGCTGCTGCTGGGAATGCGGATGACGTCGACGTGGTGCATGTTCTGTGCTCTTTCATGGAACGGATATGGCCCTGGCGGCACGCAAGCGCCATGCCATTGAGCGCTCTCGACCGAGGCCTTTTCGGGCGCGGTGCGCTGCCGTTCTGGCATCGGTCTTGCAATGGGGAAGCCATGCAACACCTGCGCTTTCTCCATTACATAGACACCGTCGCCCGCTGCGGCTCGATCCGCGCGGCCGCCGAGAAGCTGCATGTCGCGTCGTCGGCCGTCAATCGCCGTGTGCAGGACGTCGAAGCGGAACTCGGAACGCCGCTGTTCGAGCGGCTGCCGCGCGGCGTGCGCCTCACGGCCGCCGGCGAGCTGTTCCTGGGCTATGCACGCCGGCGCCAGGCCGATCTCGAGCAGGTGCGCTCGCAGATCGAAGACCTGGAAGGCATGCGCCGCGGCCAGGTCACGCTGGCCGCAAGCCAGGCGCTGGCGCCCGCTTTCCTGCCCCAGGCCATCCATGAATTCCAGACGCTGCGCCCCGGCATTGCCTTTGACGTCAAGGTGCTCGACCGGCAGCGCGCCGTCGATGCCGTCACCGACTTCGAGGCGGACCTGGGCCTGATCTTCAACCCGCCCGATCTGCGCGGCCTCACGGTGCTGGCCCAGGCGCGCCAGCGCACCTGCGCGATGGTGGCGCCCGACCATCCGCTGGCCGGGCGCGAAAGCGTGCGCCTCAAGGACTGCCTGGCCTACCCGATTGCGCTGCCGGACAGCAGCCTTTCAGGCCGCAGCGTGCTCGAGGACCTGTTCGAGCAATCCTCGGCCCAGCCGCATCCGCCGCTGGTGTCCAACTCGTATGAAATGATGCGCGGCTATGCGCGTGCCGCCGGCGGCGTGAGCTTCCAGATCGAGATCGGCGCCGGGCCTGCGGCGGGCGCGGTTGCCATCCCCATCGCCGAGCGCGGCCTGCCCAGCGGCAGGCTGGTGCTGATCGCGCTGCGCGAGCGCGTGCTGCCGGTGGCGGCAGCGGCGTTTGCCGAATTCGCCGCCGCCAGGCTGGGGGGCGCGAACCAAAACGGGGAGTGATCAGCCAACATGGTGCAGCCCGGTGAGGCCTGCACCAAAACCGCTGCCGTTTTGGCCGCGGTGGATTCAAGGCGCAAGCGGAAAAGTGGTCTGGGCGGCGCGGAACAGCGCCTTGAGCAGCCAGTCGCCGGCGCTGGCCTGCGGGCCGCGGTGGCGCCACAGCGCTTCGACATGCACGGGCGGCACGCTGAACGGCAGTTCGCGCAGCGCCAGCGATCCGGCCATTCCGGTCACGGGAACGAAGTGCCGCGGCAGGATGGTCAGCAGGTCGGATTCAACCACCACCCGGCCGGCGGTGAAGAACTGGTTGACCGTGAGCACCACCTGGCGCTTGCGGCCCAGCGCGGCCAGCGATTCGTCGATGAAGCCGAAGGAGCGCCCGGAAAAGCTCACCAGCATGTGGCGCGCCGCGCAGTAGTTGTCGAGCGTCAGCGGTACATGGGCCAGGGGATGGCCTTCGCGCATCACGCAGATATAGGCACTTGCATAAAGCCTGCGGTTTTCAAAGCCGACGACGTCACCCGATTGCTCGCGCGCCGTCAGGTCGGCGAGCACCGCGGGAAAGTAGCCCACGGCGATGTCGGCCGTGCCGTCCTCTAGCAGCTGGCGCGGGTCGCGCGTGGTCAGCGGCACGACGCGCACCGAGACGCCGGGCGCTTCGCGTTCGATGATGGCGTACAGCGCGGGCACCAGTGTCGAGGCCGTGGCGTCGGCCATCGCCAGCACGAAGGTGTTGGTGGCCGTGGCCGGATCGAAGGGGTTGGGAGCGAGCGTCTGCTGCAGCTGGGCCAGCGCATTGCGCACCGCCGGCCACAACGCGAGCGCGCGCGGCGTGGGCTGAATCCCCTGACCGTGGCGTACCAGCAACTCATCGCCCAGGGCTTCGCGCAGGCGGCGCATCGCATTGCTCACCGCCGGCTGGGTGATCGCGAGCTTGTGCGCGGCCCGCGTCAGGCTGCGTTCGGCCATGACCTCGTCGAAGACGCGCAGCAGATTCAGGTCGAGGTGGTGGAAGCTGTGCGGCGTCATGGCGGCAATACATCACTCATATGAATGATATTAATTCAAAAGATAAATTTGAAGTTGCATGGGGTAAACCCTATGATTACTGCATTGCCCGGCAATTTCGCCACAAGCGTCTGTAACGAGGGTTTCCATCATGACCAGCTTCGTAAATACCACCCAATCCTTTGAGCATTCCGGCGTCGTGCGCGTGCAGCGCGCCGCCGTGTTCCTGCAAGCCACCGCCGCCGACCTCACGGGTTCGCAGCGTCTGCCGCTGCTGGCAACTCTGCGGGCAGGTCTGCGCATGCTGGCTTCGGTGGCACGCCGCACCGCCGTGACGGTGCGCGCCGGCCACCGCGACTGGGTGCAAAGCCGCAAGCAGGCCGCCGAAGACGAACGCACCTGGAACGCCGCGCTCAAGGATGCCCGCATCATGGCCGATCTGAGCCGTGCAATGCAAGGCGAAGCTCGCTGAGCCGCTGACCGGTCCTGGCGGGGCGTCCCGCCGAATCAAGCCGCTGCCCACAAGGCCGCGGCTTTTTTTCGCATGGAAATAGCCCCCACGCTTGCTCGCTTCGCGTAGCCGCTGCCCCCCAAGGGGGCGTTTTTCATCTTGGGGCGGCCCGGCGATGAAAAAGCCCCCACGCTTGCTCGCTTCGCGTAGCCGCTGCCCCCCAAGGGGGCGTTTTTCATCTTGGGGCGGCCCGGCGATGAAATAGCCCCCACGCTTGCTCACTTCGCGTAGCCGCTGCCCCCCAAGGGGGCGTTTTTCATCTTGGGGCGGCCCGGCGATGAAATAGCCCCCACGCTTGCTCACTTCGCGTAGCCGCTGCCCCCCAAGGGGGCGTTTTTCATCTTGGGGCGGCCCGGC
>NZ_JAVWWA010000054.1:0-25201 GCF_036666375.1 Comamonas sp.
CGTCAAACCACGGCAGCGTCCAGCGATTCGGGCCGCTGCGCCAGCAGATGCGACAGCCGTTGAAGTCCTGCCCGCAAGCGTGCGCGGTCCTTGATGCTGCCCAGGGAGATCCGAATGGCATTCACCGATCCGCTGCCGGTGGCAAACGCCTCGGCCGGCGTGACGGCTATGCCCGCGGCGTCGGCCGCGCGCGCGAGCTGCGCGCAGTTCCAGTATCCGGGCAACTCTAGCCATACATGCAGGCCGTCGCCCGCGCCGCTGTAGCGCCCCGCCAGCAAATCCCTTGCCATGCGATGGCGCAGGCGCGCCTCCTTGCGCACGCCGGCCATCAATGCGTCAGCCGATCCGTCGAAGATCCATTGCGTGGCCAGCGCGGCAGTCAAAGGCGCGACCATCAGCGCGAAGGATCGCAGCGCGACCAGAAAACGTTCGCGTTCCTGTGGATCCCGTATGAGCACGAAGGCGACCCGCAAGCCCGGCGTAAGGCATTTCGACAAGGTCGAGATGTAGTACACCCGTTCGGGCGCAAACGTGGCAATGGGCGGCGGCGGGGCCTCGGCAAGAAGCCAGTACGGATCGTCCTCGACGATGCGTGTATTGCAGCGCTGCGCGATGCCGGCCAGTTCCTTGCGCCGGCGCTGCGCCATGGTGATCGCGGTCGGGTTCTGCAATGTCGGATTCAGGTAGACCAGCCCTGGCTGGTGCTCGCGGCACGCCTGCTCCAGCATCTGCGGCAGCATGCCGTTCCTGTCCGCTTCCACCGCAATGACGCGCCGCCCGAATTGGGTCGCGGCGGCACGCAAGCCGGGATAGCTTGTCGGCTCTGCCAGGATCACATCGCCAGGCTCGGTCAGCGCCAGGATCAACGCGGCGATCGCCGCTTGCGCCCCTGGACAGACAAGCACCTGTTGTGAATCCAGAGGTCCAAACATGGGCGCCAGCCATTTGGCTCCGGCCTGGCGGTCGCAATCGCTTCCTCCCCCCAGGTGGTAGGTCATCAGCAAGCCACTGTCTGCGCTCATCAACACTTGAGACAAACCTTGTTTCAACAGGTCGTCGAAGTCCACGCCATCCGGCGGTGGCGGGGTGTTCATGCTCAGGTCGAGAACCGCGGTCAGCTCGACCTTAGGCGCCGCCACATAAGTGCCGCGCGCGCCGCGTCCCTCCAGCAAGTGGCGGCGCCGGGCTTCGTCGTATGCGCGCGTGACCGTCGTCAGATCGATGTCCAGCTGGGCGGCCAACTGGCGCTGCGGTGGCAGACGGTCGCCCGGTTTCAGCGAGCCCTGCGCGACTGCGGCCTGCAACGCGTCCGCAATCTGCAAAAAACGCGGTCCAGCCCGCGCGGCCAATCGCGGCAACCAGATTGGCACAATTTCATCTTGCATGGTTTTAAGACGCGAGATTCGCGCGCGATGTATGGATATTGCTTTTAAGTAGTATCCCCTGGAATGTGCAGCGACACCATGCTTGTATGGCCGTCGCCGGCGTTTGCGTCTCGCGCATCCGTGAGGCGGTGCTCCCCACGACATACCATGTCAAGTCATACGCTGGAAATTCTCAAATGATCGATTGGATCCCTGTAGGCTTCGTTATCTTCAAGGTGCTCACGCTGAGCACGTGCATGTACTTTGCCGTCAAGTGGCATTACGACCAGGGAAAGAAGGGGGCGGACCGACGCACCTTGCTGCTGGCGAGCGGCAAGGTGGTTGCCATCTTCATGGTCCTGGTCCTGGTCCTGGGCTTCGGCGCGTTCTCGCTGGCCAGAATGCTCGGTCTGGACTTGAGCATGCCCTGACGGCTAAAAATGCGCTGCCGAAAACCAGCAACGCGGCGCACCGAAAGCGCGCAGGTGGCGGCACCGGCAACGCGTGATCCGAAGCAGGCGGCGGATTTATTAAATATTTAATAATTTGCACAGCAGCGTGCCAAGGCGCCCATCGCTCGGCGCCAGGCCAAAGCATCGCCGCACATGCACTGAGGAATACGCCGGGCGTGCAGACCATGCTCTGCAGATGGTCTGCCGCCGGCAAAGGCGAAGCGGATCAGGCCCGGCGCAGCAGCCGCAAACCGTTGGCCACCACCAGCAGGCTGGCGCCCATGTCCGCGAAAACTGCCATCCACATCGTCGCGCCGCCGAAGATGGCGAGCACGAAGAACACCGCCTTGATGGCGAGCGCCAGGCAGATGTTCTGCCACAGGATGGCATGCGTCCTGCGACTCAGTACTATGGTTTCGGCGATGCGGCCCAGGTTGTCGTTCATGATCACGATGTCTGCGGCTTCGACGGCCGTGTCGGTCCCCGCGCCGCCCATGGCGAAGCCTATGTCGGCCTGGGCCAATGCCGGCGCGTCGTTGATGCCGTCGCCCGTCATCGCTGTCGGGCCGTAGCGCGCACGCATTTCCTGGATGGCGGCGAGCTTGTCCTGCGGCAGCAGACCGCCGCGCGCATCGTCTATGCCGGCCTCGCGTGCCACGGCCTGGGCCGTGGCGCTGTTGTCGCCCGTGAGCATGACGGGCGTGACGCCCAGACGCTTGAGTTGCGCCACCGCAGCCACCGAACTGGGCTTGATCGTGTCGGCGACCGCGAACAGACCCAGGACGCCGCCGGCATCGGCCAGCAGCGTGACAGTGCGGCCCTGCGCCTCGTGCGCCATCAGCTCGGCTTCGAGTTGCGCATCGGACTGGTTGCGTTCGCGGATCAGGCGGTGATTGCCCAGGACCATTGCCCGGCCATCGACCGACGCTTGCACGCCGCGTCCCAGCAAGGCGGTGAAATTCTCGACATCGACGGCCAGGCCCGCGATGCCCGCGGCAATCGACCTGGATACCGGGTGATCGGAGCGTGCGGCAAGGCTCTTGGCCCAGCGCCCGACCTGTGCCTCGTCGGCCTGGCCCCAGGCCTGCGAAGCGACCAGCACAGGTTTGCCTTCGGTCAGGGTTCCGGTCTTGTCCAAGGCCACGGCCTTGAGCAGGCGCGCATTTTCGAGGTAGGTGCCGCCCTTGATGAGGATGCCGCGGCGCGCGGCCGCCGCCAGGCCGCTCACCACCGACACCGGTGTGGAGATCACCAGCGCGCAAGGGCAGGCGATGACCAGCAGCACCAGCGCCTTGTAGATGGCGCTCAGCCATTCCCAGTCGAGCAGCAGCGGGGGCAGCACGGCGACGGCCAGCGCCATGGCGAAGATGGCCGGGGTGTAGACCGCCGCAAAGCGGTCCACGAAACGCTGTGTCGGCGCACGCGTGCCTTGTGCCTCTTCGACGGCGTGGATGATGCGCGCCAGAGTGGAGTTGGCCGCGGCGGCGCTCACGCGGAATTCGAGTTCGCCGTTTTCGTTGATGGTTCCCGCGAACACCTGGCTGCCGGGCTCCTTGTCCACGGGAATGCTCTCTCCGGTCACAGGCGCCTGGTTGATGGTGCTGTGGCCCTTGGTGACCACGCCGTCGAATGCGACGCGCTCGCCAGGCCTGACGCGCGCGATGGCATGCAGTGCCACCTCGGCGGCCTTGACGCGGCGCCAGCTTCCGTCGGCTTGCTGGATCTCGGCTTCATCGGGTGCGAGGTCCACAAGGCCCTTGATGGCATTGCGCGCGCGGTCCACGGCGCGCGCTTCTATGAGTTCCGCAATCGCGTACAAGGCCATGACCATGGCGGCCTCGGGCCACTGGCCGATGATGAATGCCCCCGTAACTGCCACCGACATCAGCGCATTGATGTTGAGCTTGCCGTGGCGCAGCGCCGTCAGGCCCTTGGAATAGGTCTCCAGCCCGGCCAGCCAGATTGCCGCAGCCGCCAGCGCCATGCCTGCGGCCTTCCAGGCCGTGGTTTCGGGCGCGAAGTAAGAGAGGCTCTCGGCGAGCAACGCGAAAACAAGCGCTGCGGCAAACCGGGCATAGCCGGTGCTGTGCGCATGTTCGTGACCAGCGCCCCCGGACTCCATGCTCCCGGGCGCGGCAGTCAGGGGCTCGGGGGAAAAGCCGGCCTGGCGTATCACCGCCAGCGCCGCGATGACGGCCGTGTCGCTGCCGTCTATGCGCAGCTGGCGCTGGTTGAGGCGAAAGTGCAGCCCGCGGATTCCGGCGATGGGCTCGACCAGGCGACGGATTTCCGACTCTTCGACCGTGCAATCCATGGTCGAGATCAAAAACGTATTGGGAGCAATCGCCTGGGCCTTTTCTGGCATTGCAAAGGCTGCAGGTGCACAGCAGGCGCTGGTTTCACTGCGGGCCGCTGGCGGTGCGCAGCAAGCGCTCGCCTTGGCGTCGGTCGATGGATGGAATGCGGCGTGCGGCGCGGCGCAGCAGTCATCGGGCCCGGTAGCGTTGACGGCATGCGGCATCTTGACGTCGGCGTCGCAGCCGTCCATGCCGGGGCTAGGGCGGGACAGGGGATCATGAAGGTGTTTGGCCATGGTTTTTCGCTTTCTGTGCCCATTTGAAACCCTGTACCCGCTACAAGGTCAAGCCGACGCCATGCATCTATCGGCAAAGATGGGCATATCCCACGAAAAGGACCTGCCTGAAGCCGCGCTGACGCTTCAGGCGCAGTGCTGGCGCCGCTTGAAAAGCGCGAGAGCGCGCTCCTGCCCGCGATGCGCCAGCCTATGCCCAGCGCCCGATGCGCAGCGTACCCAAACCGGGACTACAGCCAGCCGGCCCGGCGGAACCGGTAATAGACATAGCTGCACACGCCGCCCATCAACAGCAGCGCGGCCGGGTAGCCGTAGTGCCACTTGAGCTCGGGCATGTTTTCGAAATTCATTCCCCAGATGCCCACGAAGGCGGTGCAGATCGCAAAAATACTGGCCCAGGCCGCCAGCCGCTTGGTGACCTCGTTGTCGTCGATTGCCACCATGGAGAGATTGACCTGCATGGCCGTCGCTATGGTGTCGCGCATGCCGTCTATGAGTCCGTTGATGCGCACCAGATGGTCGGCGACATCGCGGAAATAGTCCTGCGATCCCGCGCAGATCTGCGGTACGCGCCCGCCGTGCAGCTTGCTCACCGCCTCGAGCAACGGCGCCACCGCGTGCTTGAGCACCATGGCCCGCTGCTTGAGCCCGTAGAGTTGCTTGATGCTTTCGCGCGCGGCGCGCTGCGTGAAAATCTGCAGCTCGACCTCTTCGAGCTCCGACTCCAGGGCCTCGATGATGGGAAAGTAGCGGTCGACCACGGCATCCATCAGCGCATACAGCACAAAGCCCGCGCCGTGCTCCAGCAGTTCGGGCTCGCGCTCGCAGCGATCCCGAACACCCAGAAATCCTTGCTGGCTGCGGTTGCGCACCGACAGAACATAGTTGGGGCCGATGAAGACATCGACCTCGCCCAGGGTGAACTGGCCGGGATGCGCCACATCCGGCTCCAGCAGGTGCATCACCGCGAACATCGACTGGCCGTACTCCTCGATCTTCGGTCGCTGATGTCCGTGACGGGCGTCCTCCACCGCGAGTTCATGCAGATCGAACTCGTCGCGCATTTCATTGAGCTCGGCCGCCGTGGCATCGGCCAGCGCCAACCAGACAAAGCAGCCAGGCCGCGCAATGTACTCGCTGATGTCGGCGACGGGAATGTCCGCCAGCTTGGAGCCCTTTTCGTAGGCCACGCAATTGATCAGCATCGAGATCCTTTTGAAACAGTCGATAGAGCGCGATAGTGCCACGCCTGTGCGGCAGTCCCGTGCGACAGCGTCGCCAAGGCGCGCGCCGCAAGGGCGTGGATCCGGCGCCAAAGAAATGAAAGTTCGCAGTCGTTGCACAACGCTCGACTGCGCCAAGCCGTACTATCCTTTGACAGGAGCTGGCCATGCACACATCTGACCCGATTGCCGATCGATTACTGGACCTCCCCCAGGAGAAGCTGGATGCGCGCACCCTCAAGGTGACCCAGCACATCGCCAAGCGAAAGCACATCACCCGCAATCTGGCGCAGGAACTGGCGAGCGCGCCGAACCTGGGCCAGCGCGCCGCAGACGCGGTGGCGAAGTTTGGCGGATCGTGGACCTTTGTGGGCCTGTTTTCGGCGACCATGTTCCTTTGGGTGACCGTGAACGGCATGCTGCTGTGGCTGCACGGCAGCACCTTCGACCCCTATCCCTACATTCTGTTGAATCTGTTTCTCTCGATGCTGGCGTCTATACAGGCGCCCATCATCCTGATGTCGCAGGGTCGGCAATCCGAGAGGGATCGCATACGCGGTGAACACGACTACGAGGTCAACCTGAAGGCCGAGCTCGAGATCATGATGCTGCACGAGAAAATCGACCTGCTGCAGCAAAAGCAATGGACCGAGCTGATTGCCATTCAGCGCGAGCAGCTGGAGCTGCTGGCCGCGCTGGCGGCAAGCGGCAAGGGCACGCAGTCGCACTAACGGCGCGCACACACTCATGCAAGCAGCTCGCCGACGGGCCGGGCCTGCCGCGGCGCCTGCGCGGGCGAAGTTGCTGACAGCTGGCGCGCTGGCGGCGAGACATAGCGCGACTCTACCTGCTTGAGAAAGTGCGATAGCAGAGTGACGTAGAGCGCATCGCCCCGGTCGGCATCCTCCACGCCTGCATCCAGGTTGGGGTTGTCGTTAATCTCGATAACATACACGCCCGCGGCGGTCGACTTCAGATCCACGCCATAAAAGCTGTTGCCCACCAGGCGCGCAGAGTTCACCGCGGCCGCGAGCACTTCGGCCGGAACCGCGTCAAGCGGCACGGCCTGCACCCGTCCCTCGGTGTACTTGCCGTTGGCCGCGTGCTGCAGGATCTGCCAGTGGCCGTCGCACATGAAGTACTTGGCGGCAAAGATCGCCTGCCCGGCAAGCACGCCTATGCGCCAGTCGAAGTCCGTGTACATGAACTCCTGCAGCAGAATGATTTCCGATTCCTTGAGCATCTCTTTGGCGATCTCCTGCAGGTGCTCGAAGCTGTCCGCTTTCTTGACGCTGCGGCTGAAGGCGCCATCGGGCACCTTGACGACCACCGGATAGGCCAGCCGCTTGTGCATGTCGGCCAGCGTGCGTCGACTGACCATGTGGGTCAGCGGCGTCGCAATCGCGTTCTCGCGCAGCATTTCCGCCAGAAAGGCCTTGTTGGTGCAGCGCAGGATGGACACCGCGTCGTCGATGACCGGCATTCCCAGGGACGCGGCCTTCTTGGCGAATTGAAAGGTGTGGTGCGTGACGGCGGTGGTCTCGCGGATGAAAAGCGCGTCAAACTGCCCCAGCCGCGAGAAATCCTTCTTCTCGATGAGCTCCACGGCGATGCCCATGTCGCGGCCCAGGTCGACGAGCTTCTTGAGCGTCTTGAGGTTGGAGGGCGGCAGCGGATCGAGGGGGTCGTGCAGCACCGCCAGATCCATGCGCGGCAAGGGCATGGCGATCATCGGCCGCCAGCTGCGCCGCGTGTACTGCAGGATCGCCTGCAGGAACACCGCGTCGCGCGCCGTGTCGACGTCGCGCAGGTCCAGGGCCTGCATGTCGCCTATCTGCCAGCTGCTCGACTGCTCGCAGCGCTGCAGCGTCATCTGCATCAACGGGCAGCGGAACAGCTCAAAGCTCTTGCGCGCCAGCGCCGCGAGTGCCGGGTCCTCGATCACGCCGAAATAGATATGCAGGGTGAGGGTGCTCACGGAGCGCGGTATCTCCTTGAGCGGCCCTATCAGCCGGTTGAGCTGCGCCAGGGCTGCGGGATGCATGCGCTTGCGCTGCACGCTGAGGATGGTGTCCACGCTGGGCGTCACGCGCTCGCCCCGGGCCTCGGCAAGCAGGGAGCAGTAGTAGCCCATGCTCAGATAGCCGTAGGTGCGACAAAGATTGATGACCTTGCGCCGTGGACCGCGGGCCTGGGGCTGCTGGGCCACGAACTGGTCTGCAGTGATGACCTTGAGCGCCGTGTCCTTCCAGCGGAAGTCGGCCAGCTTTTCCACAACGATCAGATGTTCTGAAGACAATTTATTTCTTTCCAAAGATGATGACCGCCGCCGTGCGCCGGCGGCGCCCGTATCTGGCGATCTTCTTGAATTCGCCCAGGCTGATGGACATGCCGCCATCCGCATCGCTGGAGCGGGCCATGGGATCGAGAACGCGAAACACCGCTCCGTCGAAGCCGACGATCACCACCCAATGGGGGGTTTTCTCGCCGTGCAGTCGCCACAGGCTGATGAGCACGATGGGCAGCCTGCCCGCGCGCAGGTGGGCCACCAGGCTCTCGGCGGAGACCGGGCTTGCGTGCAGCGCCACCTGGTGCGCCAAAAGCTCCGACCGGAAGTCGTTCTCCACCAGCTCGATGACATCCTTCTTGTGCTGGTCGCGCACGCTGTTCATGAAGAGCGAGGCGCCGGCGTCGGCGTAGACCGAGACCTCGAAGCCACGCAGCCAGGCCGAGCGCGCCAGCCCGAACGGCCCGCAACCTCCATGGCCCGCGGCCATGAAAACAGTGGTGGCTTCGCGCCAGATGCGGATCTCGGCCGCCTGGTCCATGGCAAGAGATGGGTCCATGGCAGACATGGCCATCATCAAGGCGCAGGGGCCGCAGGTGAAATCCAGCGTCTGCGCGTAGTGGCGCACCGCATAGGGGGCGCTGGCCCGCGTGCCGTCAAACAGATCGCGTTCAAAGCACAGCGCGTCCTCGCCATCCTGGTAATAGCCGGGCTTTGTGCCCGATGGGGTGAACCCATGGCGTTGGAAAAGCCGGTGTGCCCCAGCGTTGTCGCGCCGGCTTTCCAGCCGCAGCACCGCGCATCCTTGCTGCCGGGCGTCGCTCAGCGCCGCGGCCAGCAGCCTGGCGGCAAGGCCCGAACCACGTGACAGGGGGGCGACCGCCAGCGAATAGAGACGCGCCACCGATGCGCTCTTGCGGTGCAATACCACGCAGGCACCGGCAATCGTCCCGTCCGAGCGGCAGACGAAGACGCGGGCACCGGGACTGACGAGCAGGCGCCGCCAGCTTCGGGTGGAGATGCGGTCGGTGTCGAACGCGCTGCGTTCCAGCTGATCCAATTGGGGCCGGTCCGCAGGCGTGGCCAGCGCCACCTCAGCGCTGCGGCCCATGGCCGGACCTGCCGACGCTGGGGGCGCAGCAGGCGCCGCTGCGTGGTCCCCGAGGTATCTCAATGGCATTGCCTATCCTCGCTCTTGAGCACACGCGCAACCCGGCCGAATTCAGCGCCAGGCAGGGCCCGCGTCAGATGATGCAGGCACTCGTGCACGTCGCGCAGGTGCACATGCAGGCTGACGCACGCTTTGTGGCCCACGGCATCCCAGGACAGCCGGTAGCCGCGCAGCTTGGCACCGAGCACTGCGTGAAGCGTCATCCGCAGGCTGAGGGGGTGCACGCAGACAACGCGGATCGGCAACTCCACCAAAGGATCGGTATCGCCATGGGCCGCGCGCAGGCAAGCTGTGGTGAGCCGGTGCAGCCTGATACTTGGGCATTCCTGCAGCATGTTTTTCGCCACAAGACGCCGCTTTGGTGTGGCTCTTGGACAGGTGTTGGACATGCATCCAGTCTAGGAAAACCGGCCATGCTGCTTCATAAATGCTGCGTAAAAAGAGCCGGCCCGCACGTTAAATCTGCGCCAATCTGGCGGCTCAAACGCACAATGGCGCCCGAGCCGCAGGCCCAGGCAGTGCCGAACGTTGTAGCTGACTGGATGCCGGTCAACGTGCGGCACTTTGCTCTGCGTCGGCAGTCTGGCCTGGCAGTCCCTGATACGACTGCCTTCAGGCATTCGATGGGCAGAGTCCCCCCTGGATTGTGCAAATCAGCAGCGCCTGGTGCAGAAGCCTGCATAACGTAGTTCGCCAATCCTGCTTACATGTTAAGGTTATCAATCAGCCCACAGATCACCATTCGCACCACTACATGTAATACGGATTGGCCAAGACATTCCTATAGGCAGACTTGGTCTAGAAAGAAGCGTGCTGGTCGCAGAAGATCCTTCACCCCTATTTTGTGAAACTCTACAAGAGGGAGTTCTACCTAGTCCGGGTACGGCAACATAGTTTCACAAGATAGGGGGGATGACATGCCATCGCCAGCGTCCCAAGGGGTGGGCTGACAGTACATCAGACCTTCTTGCACAAGATAAGGGTGATGCCCTTCCCCTGGGCCAGTTCCACCACGCTCACCAAACATCCAATTTTTCACAAGACAGGGGTGAACGCTGCCCGCCAGCATCGAATAAGGCCTGTCGCCAGGCGACGCCTGACGAAAGAACGGTACTGCTATCGCTTAAAGTCGTGCTCCACACTGCACAACAGGCACCCGTCCCCCTCATCTTGTGCAAACCAGGGATCAGCACGGTTTTCACAAACCAAGGGAGAGATCGCCACAATCCAGGGGCTGGGTTTGCACAAACCAAGGGAGATTGCGTCACAATATAAGGGAGGACGCTTCACAAGATAGGGGCGACCATGGTCCCGGAGGCCGCGCCAGCATTGGCGATGCGTCGCTTAAAGTAGGAAACTACTTAAAGTGGTATTGAAAATAAAGAAACGCAGCAGCGTTGCGTGCTCAATAAAGTGACAAAACCTACCAGGCGCAAGGCCAGCCCCAAAGCCATAGACGTCGAGACCAAGGAAGTCGACAGCGACGCCAATGCCACTGCGCTGATCTCCATCACTGCATTGTCGCCGGCGGCAGAGGAAACCGACGAGAGCGCAGGCGTACCCGAAGACAAGCCTTTCGCGACGTTCTTCATCCAGCGCAAGAACCAGGGCTCCAACTTCAAGAAGCCCAATCCCATGGTGCACAACAAGCCGCATGCCGTGATGACGGTCATGCAGCAGAAGTTGACCAACATCATGCTGCGCCATGCACAGCAGAACCAACCCGTCGAACCTGCCACCTGGAAGATTTCTGTCGAAGAAATGCTGCGTCTGCTCAACGTCAAGACGCGCAATTACGAACATATCGAGAAGACCATTGACGAACTCATGTCGATCAAGGTCCGGCTGGATGTGTTTGAAGAAAAGGGTCTGGCCAAGCATTTCGCCGTGGTCTTTCCCTATGCCAAGTTCTATGCCGGAGAAATCACGTTCAAGATCGAGTCCAAGGCCATCTTGTTGCTGGGCGACAGCCCGTCCTACACCAGTCTTGACCTGCTGGAACTCAGCGCCTTGTCCAAGGTGTGTTCGGTGCCGCTGTTCGAATTCTGTTCACGCTATCTCGGCATCGGAGCCACGCGCCGAATTCCCTGGGAAGATCTGCGCGACATGCTGGTTGCATCCAAGAACATTCCCAACAAGGCGCAGCAGTGGAGCACGTTCAAGGAACGCTATCTCGATCCCGCGATCAAGGACATCAACGCGTCGACCAAGCTCTATATCGAAGTGGAGACCGAACGCTACAAGACCAAGGTCACCAATCTGCGTTTCCATGTCAGCCGCCAGAAATTGGCCCTCGACATGTCCGCCGCCCACAGCAATTCGGAAGCCAAGAAGCAGTTGGTCGATGCAATGCAGGCCATGGGTCTGCTGGACAAGGCAATTTACAAACTGCTGAGCACCTTCACGGAAGAGCAGATTGAAGGTGCGCTCAAGCACACCAAGTGGCGTGTGACCGAGTCCAAGCTCAGGAAACTCACTTACCCCAGCCGCTACTTCATGACTTCGCTCAAATCGGGCCACTACCAGGAGTTTCTGGACAATCGGGCGACGACTTCGACTGCTGAATTGTTCCCGGTCGTCGACGGCAAGCACAGCGCCTTGCCTGCGATGGAAACCGATGCGGCCGGGCCGCCAAATGTGCCGCAAGCCAAGACCCGCGCACAAAAATCGGAGCCTACCAACAGTGGCATCAACAAGGGACGCGCCAAGATCAATGCAGCGGTCGAAAAGCAGCGCATCATGGACGTCAAGGTGATTCTCGCGGAACTCGACAAGCCTGTGCTGCAAGGCGTTTACGACGAGTACAACGACACGCTCAGCACGGAAGCGAGCAAGATAAAGATCGGGCGCAACCGTGCCGGTGTTGTGCCCTCTTTCCATGCCTGGTATGCGAAAAAGCTTTGGGGCGAAGTGACCGACGCCGAAATCGTGAAGATCATGGAGCGCATGCTGAGCGCTTGACCTGTTTGCTCAGCGGAATGCAAAAAACCCCTGTGCGGTGCACAGGGGTTTTTTGCTGAAGCAGGCTCAAATGGCGAATTTTTCGCGATTATCTTCGTTGGCGATCCATTTTGGCGCCTTGCCGCGGCCGGTCCAGGTATCACCGGTCACGGGATTCCTGTACTTTGGCGCGACCTTGTTGCCGGTGGAGGTTGCACGCTTGCCGCGCGCCGGCGGGAAGACATCTTCCATCGTCAGCGAAAACTCTGCGACCAGTGCGCGCGCCTGACTGACGGCGTCGCTCATTTCCTTTTTGCGAAGCTCCTCAATTTCTTTTTCCAATTGCTCGCGTTGCTGCAGGAGTTCTTTGTAGCTGGCCATGATGTTTACCTTCTTTGAAAGTTAATAGTTAGAATTCTAGGGTCTATTATGCAATAGAACTTTTATAGCTTGCTAGAATGGACAGTTGGATCATTTTAAATGCAATCATCGTGCTCACAGGCCTCCAGCTGGCCAGAGCATTTAAGAATGCGCGTTTAAATGTCAGCGCTGATGAGTTCAGCATGTTTTTATTCTGACGCATAGTCATGTGATTTGCGATCATAAAATTGTAAAAAAATTTATGCACGTCACTTCAGTCTGCGCGAGACATGCGGTTGTGCGTGCCAGATGCCAGTCAATAGCTTGCGAGAGAATAGGAACTCGCCAAAAATGCCAACTAACATACGTGAGATAAAAGCCTCGGAGTTGAAAGCTCTTTTGGCGCTGTATGAGCATCTGCATGCCCAAGATGATCCCTTGCCTGATGCGTATACTATAGAGTCTGTATGGCAAGAACTGAGAGTGAGTCCTTACCATAAGTATTTTGGTCTTTATATGGATGCTCGTCTGGTCTCGAGTTGCACGTTGACGCTCACGCCCAATCTGACGCGTGGCTGCAGACCTTATGGCGTGATTGAGAATGTGGTGACCGACGCCGGCTTTCGCAAGCGCGGCTTTGCGAAAGCGGTGCTCGAAAAAGCGCTTGCATACTCCTGGTCGAGTAACTGCTACAAAGTGATGCTGATGACAGGAAGAACAGACGAGGCGACTTTTCGGCTGTATGAATCAGTGGGTTTCAATCGGCATGCCAAGCAGGCCTTTGTGTGTACGCCTGCAGGTGTGAGCGCGGATTGAACCGCTGCCAATTGACTGTCTGGTGTCGCTGCCGCGCTTCACCGGACCACCACTTATAATCACGTGGCCGCGGGAACGACCTGCTGTTCCGGTGATTGCGCCAAACCCGGCAAAAAATTTCCGGTGCGCAGTTCTTCGGCGATCAAGCCCGCAATCCAGGCCTTGCGCTGCGCAGACATGCGGCTGTTGATGGCGGCGATGCTGATGGCCGCATGGCTGCCGGTCTCGATTTCAAACCGCATACCCACGCCGCTGACGCCATCGGTCACCAGGTCGTTGGTATCCGCATAACCGCGTTGCCTGGTTTCGCCCAGCAGCTTCTTCAATTGCGCGATCGATGGGCCGCGCGGCTTCAGCTCCTCGAAATGCCGTTTATAGAGCGCTTCGACTTCGTCATCAGGCAATGCTGAAAGCAGCGTCACGCCCGCGCTGCCTATGCCCAGAATGCGCATGCCCCCCACCTGCAGTACCAGCGCCTTGACCGGATAGGAGCCTTCCTCGCAATGCAGGCAGTGGCCGTAATCGCCGCTCCTGACCACGAGGAAAACGGTGTCGTCCGTGCGCCGCGCCAGGCGCTGCATCACGGGCCTTACCCGGTCGATGATGGGCGCCGAGCGCATGGCCGCCAGTCCCAGCTGCATGGCCTCGATGCCCAGGCGATAGTTCTTGGAAGCATCTCTGGTGACCAGTCCGAATTCCACCAGGCTGGACACCAAGCGGTAGGCGGTCGCGCGGTCCAGCGCCGCCAATTCGGCCAAGGTGCCCACATTGATGCCGTGCGGATGGATGGCTGCAATGTGCCGCAACAATGTCAAGGCGCGGATGACTGTCTGCGATCCCTTCATTTTTCTTCCGATTTTTTGCGTTATTGGGTGTATACCACCTGGCCCAGCAGCGCCAGATCGAGGCCCTGCGTCTCGATGCGCGCAAGGCTGGCGACCAGGCGCTTGAATCTGTCCATTGCCTGTGGGCCGGGCCATTCCTGGGCGACTTGTGCGGCAAGCACCAGCGTCTGTTCCCAGTCCAGCTGAAATGGGTGTTCGGGAGCGAAGCTTTGTTTGTGCACCCGGCCGGCGATGGTGGTCAGCGCGAGATCACAGGTCCATGGCGCGATCGATGCGCTCGGCTGCACGCGAATCCTTTGCGCCAGTTGATGCAGCGCGGGCAGCCGGTGCTGCTGCTCGAAATGCGCGGTCCGCGGCAGACCGTGGATCAGCGCCGCGGCCAGCATGAAGGGCGCGCTCATGATCGCGCCGGACGGCGATGCAAATGGACCGTGGCGCGCCACCCCGGGGTATTGCGCATCGGACGGATGCAGGTAGACGTCGATGTGGTCGACGTCGGCGGCGTCCAAGGCCTGGGTGGCCAGCAGATCGCGCAGGGCCTGGACGGGGGCCTGATTGAAAGCACAGCCGGGATAGGGTTTGAACACCATCTGCGGCGTTTTCCAGCCCGTGAAATCCAGGGTCGGCGTTGTTGCTGCATAGGCTGCGCCAAAGCCGCTGCTGCCTTCCAGGCAGAACGGCGCACCGCTGAGCCCTTCTCTTGCGAGCAGCGCGGCATGCACGCTGTCGCGGCTGGTTTTTGCGATCTGCAGGCGCCACTCCTGCGAGCCGTCAGTCCAGGTCTGCAACAGCCCGGATGCGAGATTGGTCGCGATCGACAGCGCGTTGCGCGCCTGCTGCGCGCTCAGGCCCAGCACCACCGAACAGGCCAGCGCCGCCCCCAGCGATCCGTAGAGCGACGATGCGCGAAATCCGCGCTGCGTGCTGCGTGCCGCCAGGTTTTGTGCGATTCGTGGAATGGATTCGTAGCCCACCAGCAAAGCGTCGAGCACACGCTGGCCGGGTGCCTCGACCATTTCTGCGAGCGCGAGCACCGCAGGAATGACGATGCAGCCGATGTGGGTCACCACCTCCGGATGGGTGTCGTTCTGCCCGCGCGCGGTGATCAGGCCGGCGTTGATGAAGGCGGCGTCGGCCGCGCTGCGGCGGCCGCGTGCAGCAAAGAGCCGCGCGGGCCCGTCAGCGCCGGCAATGCTGCTCAATGTCTGGCCCAACGCATCCGCGGCCTGGTCGACTGCCAGGGCCATGCTGAGGTTGTAGAGCAGGCAGCAGCGCAAGGCCCGCTGGACTTCGCTCGGTGCCTGGTCGAAGCGCAGGTCCATGGCCCAGTGGGAAAGCGTGTGGGCAAGCGAAGGCGGTGAGGACATGTTCGCGTCCTGTTCCGTGCGCAACTCAGCCATAGCGCCCGCCGCTGATGTGCACCACTTCCCCGGAAATGAAGCCCGTGTGCGCGGATGCGAGGTAAGACACCAGGCTGGCGACTTCATCGACGCTGCCCAAGCGCTTGATGGGCATCACCGCTTTGGACCGCTCTTCTATGCCGGCGAAATAAGGCAGTGCGCGCAGGCGCTCGGTATCGATGATCCCCGGAGCGACCGCATTCACGGTTACCCCTTGCGGGCCCAGTTCCAGCGACAGCGCCTTGGTGAGGCCTATGAGCCCGGCCTTGGCCGCGGAGTAGTTGGCCTTGTTGACATCGCCGAAGTGGGCGCGGGACGTGATGTTGATGATGCGGCCGTATTGCCGGGCCGTGAGATGCGGGGCTGCGGCGCGGATGATGTGGAAGGCGCCGGTCAGCGTCACGTCCATGACCTGGCGCCATTGGTCGTCCGTCATGCAGTCGACGGGAGCGTCCATGGAAAAGCCCGCGCAGTTGACCACGATGTGCAGACCGCCGAGTTCCTGGACCACGCCTTGCACGGCGCTGGCCACGCTGGCAGCATCGGTGACGTCGGCTGCCACGGCATATGCCCGACCGCCGCGTTCTTGGATCTGCAGCGCTGGCGCGCCGGCCGATGCGCGGTCCCTGTCCAGCACGGCCACCTTGCAGCCTTCGCTCGCCAGGCCCAAAGCGATGGCTTTGCCTATGCCATGGGCCGCGCCCGTGACCAGGGCCACTTGTCCGTCGATTCCGAGGTTCAAGGTACTTCCCTCCGTAAATATGCAAAGTGCAGCCGCGCCCCATGACCGCAACGCGATGGCTGTTCAACGGCCGGCATCGAGCGACTGCATGGCCAGAAGGTGCTGCAAAAGCCTCTGCTCGGCCTCGTCCTTTTCTCCTTCGCGCCATGGGAAGATTCCCTGGCCCGACTTCGCGCCTTGGTCGCCGGCTGCCACCAGCTGCTTGATGAGCGCTGGCGTCTGCTTCACATCGCAAAGATGGGGGGCCAGATAGTCGAGGATGGCTTCGACGAGATCGAGGCCTATGTAGTCCGAATTGCGCAGCGGCCCCACTGCCGCCATGCGCCGGCCGAAGGTATGGCGTGCGACCAGATCGACGGTCTCGGCCGAACAAATGCCTTGCTCGACGATATGTGCTGCTTCCCGCACCAAGGCAAACTGCATGCGGTTGCCGACGAAACCCGGTGCATCCTTGAACACGTCGACCGGCAGCTTTCCTGCAGCGCGCAACCACTGGGTCACCTGGTCGGCAGCTTCCGGGCTGGTTCTTTCTCCGCGGACCACCTCCACGACGGGAATCAGATACGGCGGATTCCACCAATGCGTGCCCACGACGCGGCGCGGGTCCCTGGCATGCAGGGCGATCTCGGTGATGCGCAGCACCGAGGTATTGCTCGCGACGATGCAGTCGGGGTTGGCGGCATCGACCTGGCGAACCAGGTCCTGCTTGAGTGCGAGCTGCTCGGGCGCGGCCTCGACCACCAGATCGCAGCCGCCGACGCATTCCGCGAGCGTGCTGCACAGCGCCACGCTGGCACGGCGCGTCTCGCCCAGCTGCTGCAAATGCGCGTCTATCCTGCGCGGCACATCGCCGAGCGCCTGGGGATCCGGGTCCCAGATCGAGACCTGGAATCCGGCCTGCGAAAAGACCTGGGCGATGCCGTGCCCCATCAGGCCGGCACCGAGCACGCCCACGCGCGCCGCTGGATGCAAGGGGTTGGCGCTCATGGTTGTACGGCGGCCATGGCGGGACGCACGCTGTAGCCTTCGGTGCGGAAAGCGCCGTTTTCCTTGCGGAACTGCGACATGAAATCCGGCCACAGCGCGGTCAGCTTGCCGCTGCCGGGATGCAGATACCAGCTGCTGCAGCCCCCCGATACCCAGACCGTGCCCTGGCTGCGCTGCTGGATGCTGTCCGTGTAGTCCTGCTCCGCCCGGGCATCGGGCTCGACCACGACGCCGTGGCCCAGCACATAGCCCGCGCCTTCGCGGATGTAGTTGATCTGGGTCTCGATCATGAAGATCATCGACCCCGCGCCCAGTCCGGTGTTGGGGCCCAACATGAAGAAGAAATTGGGAAAACCCGAAACCGTGGTGCACGCGAATGCGTGACCGCCATCCTTCCACTTGTGCGCCAGGCTTTGCCCGCCCGCACCGTGGATGCGCTCGGCGATGGGCAGCTCGGTCGCCTCGAACCCGGTCGCGACGACCAGCAGGTCGAGCTCGACTTTCTCGCCACTCTTGAGCAGCACGCCGGTTTCGTCTATGCACTCTATGCCCGAGGTTTCCAGCTGCACATGCGGCTGCATCAGCGCGGGGTAGTAGTCGTTGGAGATGAGGATGCGCTTGCAGCCTATGGCGTAGTGCGGCGTGAGCTTCTTGCGCAGCGCCTCGTCCGGCACCTGGGCCTGCAAATGGCTGGAGGCCATGCCGCGTACCATTTCTATGAACGCCGGCACCTGTCGGCGCTGCGGAAAACGCGACTCGTTGCCCCAGAAGAGTTCGTCGCGCAGTTCCTGCATGGCCTCGGGAAAGCGTTCGAACATCCCTTGTTCGGCATCGCTGTACACATGGTCGCGCCGCGGTATGACGTAGGGAGCGGAGCGCTGGAACACGGTCAGATGACTGGCCGTGCGCGCGAGCTGAGGAACGATCTGTATGGCTGAGGCCCCGGTGCCTATGACTCCGACGCGCTTGCCTGCCCAGTCGCAGGAATGGTCCCACTTCGCGGAATGGAAGACCTGGCCCTTGAACTTGGCGATGCCGGGGATGTCGGGATAGGAGGGATCGGACAGGTGGCCCGCGGCCGATATCAGCACCGGCGCTTCAAAGACACCGCGCGTGGTCTGCACCACCCAGAGCCCGCGCGTTTCATCCCACGATGCGCGCTCCACCGAGGCGCCGAATTGCACATGTTCGAGGATTTTTTCGTCCTGCGCGGTGCGACGCAGGTAGTCGAGGATCTCGGGCTGGGGTGCGTAGACGCGGCTCCAGCGCGGATTGGGCTTGAACGAGTAGGAGTACAGATGGGACTGGATGTCGCAGGCGGCCCCTGGATAGGTGTTGTCGCGCCAGGTTCCGCCCACGTCGGTGGCGCGTTCGAGCACGATGAAGTCGTGCCGGCCTTCGCGTTTGAGGCTCACAGCCATTCCCAGACCGGAAAATCCGGAGCCTATGATCAGCACGGAAGTCCGGGTGACCGAAGCTTCGGCATGCGTTGTGGAAACATTCATGGTCGGTTCACCTCAGGCGTGTGCGTTCTCAAAGACATGGCCGGCGGGCAAGGCCGACGGGTTTCTCACGAATTCATCGATCATCGTGAACAGCTCGGCGGGTCGTTCATGGACCACGCCATGGCCGCTGTGGATCTGCGCGAAGCGGCTGTTGGCGATGCCGCCAAAAAGCATGCGCGCATGGCGCATGGGAGTGGTGATGTCCAGCGAGCAGCCCACCACCAGTGTCGGGGCGGTGATCGCCGCGAGCTGCTGGCTGATGTCGACATTCCGGTTGAAGGCCATCTTCCTGGAGCGGTCCGAGCCGTTGCGTATGCCCTGGATGAGGGCCTCAAGCTCGCCTTCATTCTTCGCGTTGAGGAATGGCTGGCTGTAGTTCACGAACGCGGAAAATTCGGCGACCGCCTCATGCCCGCTCTCGTGCAGACTGCGCCAGATGGCGTTGCGCAGGCGCTGCTGGTTGTCGGTTTTCACCCAGCCGCAGGCCAGCGTGAGCGAGGCGAGCGTGGCGCCGTGCTGCGCCGCATACAGCGCCGCGATCACGGCGCCGAATGAATAGCCCATCAGATGCACGGGAGCACCGGCGCTTGCTTGTCCGACGACGGCCAGCACCTGTTCGATGTAGGCCTGGGCCTGGGGAACGGCTTCATCGGGATCGACGAAATCGAGGGCCACCACGCGATGGCGCATGGCGAGCATGGGAAACAGGGCCCAGAAGTTGTTTTCGGCCGAGCCGCCCGTGCCGTGCAACAGCACGATGGTGGGTTCGCCCGCCTTCGTGGGATCGGAGTCGTGGTAGTGAATGGCGAGCCCTGCCGGCGTGGACGCGGTGAGGCTCTGGACGTGGGAGGTGAAAGGCATGGGGAGACGTCGTTGAAGCAGCGCAGCTGCTAGTTGGAGAAATTGACGACCTTGGCCACGGCAACGATGTTCTGCTGCTCTATCTGGACCTGGCGTGTGAGATCCGCTGCACTTCCGCCCAGCGGACGTGCGGCGAAGCCGCTGATGCGCTGGATCACGGCCGGATCCTTGAGCACCTTGTTGATGGCGCTGTTGAGGGTGGCGACGATTTCCGGCGGTGTCTTCGCCGGTGCGGCGATGCAGAACCAGACCGATACCTCGTAGTCGGACAGCCCTGCTTCGCGCAGCGTAGGCACGTTGGGCAGCTCGGGCGAGCGCTGCTTCGAGGTGACCGCCAGCGCCTTGATCTGTCCGCCCTGTATCAGCTTGAGCGCGGAGGAAATCTGGTCGATGCTGTAGTCGATGCTTGCCCCGGCCAGATCGCCCAGCATGGGTGCGCTGCCCTTGTAGGGAATATGCGTGGCCTTGATCCTGGAATGCAGATTGAACAGCTCGCTGGACACATGGCCGCTGGAACCTACGCCCGGGCTGCCGAAGCTCAGATCCTGTCGCTTCGCCAGCGCGACCAGTTCCGCCACGCTGTTCACCCCCAGTTGATTGCGCACCATCAGCACGTTGGGCAGCTCGGCAACCAGCGCGACATGCGAGAAAGCCGTCAGCGGGTCGTAGCTCAGATTGCTGTAGACGTATTTGTTGACGATCATCGGTCCGGGCGTGCCCAGCATGAGCGTGAGCCCATCGGACTTGGAACGCAGGACGTTGGTGGCGCCCAGGGTGCCGTTGGCGCCCGCAATGTTCTCGACGACCACGTTGATGCCCAGCTCCTTGCGCAGTCCCTCGGCCATCAGTCGCCCGAGTATGTCGGTGGTGCCTCCCGCGGGGAATGGCACCACCATCCTTATCACCTGGTTGGCTGGCGGCCAGTTGTTGGCAAAGGCACCGGGCAAACTGCCACCCAGTGCTCCCAGTGCTGCGTACATCCCGACCTTGCGTCGTGTGATCATCTTGTCTCCTTGCTGGCCCGGGTAATGCCCCGTTTGTTCGATTCAACGCCCGCAGGGATTGGCATCCCTTGTTGCATTCGTCTGGCCAATTCTTCAAGGAACCATGCGCGACCGCCACTTCAATTTCACGATTCGTTCAACATGTGAATTTCGACGAAGTCCTGGTGCGCGGAACTGGGGATCACGCGCTGCGTGCCCTGCTGCCCATGCCGGCACAATTTTGTCCATAAGGCGTTCAGCGCTGAACACGCAGCGCATGGCAGGACTTTGTGGATGAGACCGTATTGGCTACGCGGCGCATCAGGCCCAAAACCATGGCTTTCGCCAGCGCACGCGGTGCGCGCGGCCAGGAGTTCGGCGGCGTCGTTGCGCGGTTTGGGCTGGCCTGCTGTGCACAAACCAGGGGGTGGTTTGATCGCAACCTTCGCATTTTTGTCGATTCCCGCGGGGCAATTGCGCGGCGCATTGCCGCCGGCTTCGCGTCCCGGCAGCCAGTTGGCGTTATTAAACATTTAATAACTCACGCTGTTGACGATGGCCGAGGTCGTTTGCTGCGCTCTGATGGCGTCGGCCTGGGGTTTTTCTTCTGGCAAAGCCTCCATCGCCCCGTGCGAGCATTCGCAGGCCTTCCTCTGAAGCTTCTAGGCCCGCAGCGCAAAATTGCACAATAAAGGGGTGAGCTCGAGAAATTGACGGCATCTTGCGCCGCCGGAAATCCCGGGCATGGGCTGCTCAGCGTCGCTGCACTCCGCTGTCTTTGCGGTGTGCTCCCTATGGCCTTTCGATGCGCGGGGCTGCGATTATTAAACGTTTAATAATTGCAGCGGGGGCGAGATCGCAATCCCGCCGTTTCTGGAAACGCTTGCGGTTGTCCTGTGGCCGCTGGCGATGCTGGCTTGGCGATCCGCAACAAGCAAGCAAGGCGGTATTCATCGGTGCAACTCAATGGCCTGTTCAGTCCATTGCGGTGAAATCGAGCAGGCGCGACCTCTGGCCGCACAGCGATTGCATCCAACCGCTGCGCTCCTTTGTGAGCGCTTTTTGAGCGCTTGGTGGCGGTTGCCAGGCGGGCGCCTTGGCTCGGCTCCCAGCCCGCATATCTGGTCGGTAGTTCAATGATGGCCTGGATTGGTCCTGCACCAATTCAGCCTCGAATCCATCAGACTGAGCGCGAGCTTGAACGTCGATGCCCGCGTGAGCCTGGTCGTGCAGTCGCCTTCTGGAACAAGAATCCTGCCCGTGCAAGCTTCGGCTGAAAGCAACGAGGGTATCGGTCCATGCCGAGGTCGTCACCTTCGCAACGCGTCCTGCCGCCGGTCGTTTCTTCAGAAGTCTGGTCTGCATGTGCCTTGTTGATATCCGTGGTCGATGTCCCGGCTACAGCGCAAGTCCCGCCTGCAGACGCGTTCTACGCGCTTTCGAGATGCCTTGAATCGCGCTTTGCGCTTGCCAAACCTCGGCGACCAAGCCATTCGCACCGTGTCGTGTGAATCGGCATCGATCTTTGCAGCGTCGGCGCCCCGATCGATGCGCGCGCTGTTCTTCCGTGTCGCCATCAAATAAGCTGCAAGTAGCCAGGATGAGATGCAATCTTACATTTCAACCGAGGATGATTTTTAAAACTTTGAGCAAAAAAACATCCACGACATTGATGAAAGGCTATACACTTCCCATCAGCCCCACTTTGCAGCAGCAGCTATGCCCATTCCTATGCCGATCGAACCTACAGTCAAAGCGTCCGTCGCAATGTCGCTCCTGGGTCTAGAGCTGAACAACAAGCGCTTGATGCGGTTGAGCGGCAGCGAGAAGCCTGAAGGCCAGCGGCAGATGAAGTACAAGCCCCTGGACATGCTCAATATCCGGGCGCGGCTCGCGGGCATCACGCCCGAGGCGGTGCAGGAGGCCATGGCAGTCAATACAGAGTTGCCGGCCATCATCGTCACCCGCATGACCAAGGGCGGTATCGGCAAGACGTCGATCACGGTGAACCTGGCCACGGCGCTCGCGCTGTCGGGCTACCGTGTGCTGCTCATAGACGCCGATCCCCAGGCCTCGGCGACCAATATGCTGGGAATCGAGACCGAGACCTATCACGAACATATCGGCAAGCTGCTGCTCAAGAGCGGAGACAAGCCGGATGACCTGCGTGAATTCATCGTTCCCATCTTCGACGACGGTTTCCTCGATCTCATTCCTTCCGATGTGGAACTCGATTCCACCAATCCTGCGCTGATCGTGACCATGGGTCGCGAACAGAAAGCCGAGGAATTCGTTCTGCGCAACAAGGATTTCCTGGCGAAGAACTATGACGTCATCCTGGTGGATACGACTCCCGGCACGACCCCCGTGAGCGTGGCATTCACCTACCTGGCCCACCTCGCCGGCAAGATTCTCACGGTCGTGGAGCCCGAAGGCAGTTGCCTGCGCGCACTCGACGCCCTGCAGTTCAACCTGGAAGAAGTGCAGAAGCTCGCCAAGCGCCCGATCAATCTTTCCATCCTGGTCAACAAGGCGCAGATCGGTCGCAAGCATGTCGAGCACAACTACGCCATCCTGACCAAGAGCTATCCGAATCGTATTCTGCCCGTGCAGATTCCGCATTCGATTGCGTTCACGCGGCAGATCGACGCGGATGATGTTCCGGCGTCCATGCCGGTGGTTCTCAAAGATCCCAACAGCAAGGCGGCTGACAGCCTCTACCATTTCGCGCGCGTGATCGTCAGCGAATTCAATGTCACCCAGCCTGGTTTTGTTGCCAACTCCTAAATGACCATGACCCCACCTCCAGTCACAGACAAGGCTGCAAAGCCCAAACACCAGCGCATGGGCGTCTCCGAGGCGATGGATCTTGCAGCCAAGGCGCACCAGCCCAGCCTCTCCGGACGCAGCCCGCTGCCCGAATTCAAGCCGTTCACTCCGGATCCGGTGGATGCCTCCAGCGAACCCGTCAAAACCGCTGCAGACAGCGGCCGCGACATTCGCCAGATCGTGCTGGATCTGATCGGCGAGAATCCCTACGCACCGCGCGAAGTCTATTCGCAGGAAGTGCTGCGCGAACGCGCGGACAGCCTGCGGGCCAACGGCCAGTACGAGGTGATCCATGTGATCCCGCACCCGGACAAACCTGGTCGCTTCATGATTGCCGATGGCTGGACGCGCGTGACCGCATGCCGCGTCCACAAGGTGCTCGATGCACTTGCAGCGCAGGTCCACCATGATCTGAGCCCCATGCAAGCAGCATGGCTGGGCTACAACCAGAACGAATCGCGCGAGCAGCATTGCGATCTGGACCGCGCTTTCTTCTTCGACAAGATGTATGCGCAGGGGCAGACCCAGTCCGAGATCGCCAAGAAGACCGGCATCTCGCAGACCCAGCTGAGCTTCTACACGGCTTTCCGTAAATTGCCAGAGGAGACGCTGCAGATCGTTCGTCTC
The DNA here is from genome assembly GCF_036666375.1 of Comamonas sp. Taxonomy (GTDB): domain Bacteria; phylum Pseudomonadota; class Gammaproteobacteria; order Burkholderiales; family Burkholderiaceae_C; genus Comamonas. The sequence goes on from NZ_JAVWWA010000054.1 coordinate 23,986, forward strand.
AACCCCAGCCGCTTTCCTGCGTACATTGCCCAGAATCTGGCGAAAGTTGCGCGCAAGGTGTCCGAAGACAAGGCCAGTTCGCTGGCGTCTATCTTCAGCTCCAACGGCCAATCCGTGAACTGGATGATCAACCAGTGTTCGCTGCTTCTCGAGAAAGAGCCACGCTCGGCGCTCAAGCAGAAGGTCGGCAAGGTCTTCCGCTACAGCAATGGGGTGCTGCGGCAAAAGGGCCTGCAGTTTGACCTGAGCATCGAAATCGATGAAGCCGATCAGGAGGAATTCAACAAGGCCTTGGACCAGCTTCTGAACAAGTTCGGCAAGCAGGTGTCCACCCCGGTTGCGGGTGTGCCAGAACAAGAGCAGTGACCGTGGTGCATATTCCGATGCGTTCGGAAACCGCAAGGCACTCTTCGCTTTGCGGGCGCCAGGTTCTTGTCAGCGCTGGCGTAAAGCTGCGGCGCGATTCGGCAGCTGCGACCAATTACTTTCCCATCCGACCTGCGGCGTTTCCAGCCTCCCGGTCTTGCGTCTTATTAAACATTTAATATTCGGGGCCTGGGCCTTTCGCGCGGCGGCCGCGAGCACGGCTGGCTGATTATTAAACGTTTAATAATTGAACCGCTGGAAGGCTTGCTCGACCGACGCGCCTCCCCGCAGGGTCTGACCCAGGGATCTTGCATCCAAGGACCGCTTCCCACTGCCGGTTATTAAACATTTAATACTACCGCTGGGTGGGGGCCGTCAGCAAGCCTTCAGGGCGCTTGCGCATCGAAGATCGCCATACCGATCCTGCTGAATTCAGGCTTTTCGCAGATATCAGCGCTCTCCTGATTTCTTGCCGAGAACTGCTGCTGCTCACCCCTTTCTTGTGCATTTGAGCCCAAATCGGCGAGCGGATGAAGCGGCCCATATCGTGCTGCGACGGCAAAGGCCAGTGGCACCGGTGGATTTCGCTGCAGGAGGTGAGTCTGTTCAGGCAATGCCGCATGGAAGCCCCATGCGCGCGCCGGCATTGCAGCGTTCTTGGTGCAACTGTCTGCTGACGAGCCTGGGGAAAAGCCTGGGCCCTGGTCTGTGATGCCGGCTTTGCAAGAAAGCCCGGAATTTTGCACAACCAAGGGGTGAGCTTGCGCAGTTGCCAAAAGATGGGCAATTGCTGCATACGCTGCACAAGGCAGGGGGGGATGCCGCTCCAGCAGTATGCAGCCGTGTGCAC
>NZ_JAVWWA010000054.1:25301-27080 GCF_036666375.1 Comamonas sp.
ACCCTTGCAAGCATATTTGCAGACCTTTGTGCCCGGCCGCTGCGAGGGCCAGCGCGCTGGCGAAGAAAGCCCGGCACGGACGGCGGCGGTGCAATGTGTGCTCTTAGGCAACACACTCACCCCCAGATTGTGAAAATTTACAGCTTTCATCGGTTCCGCCAGAAAAGGAGCAAAAATGCTTGCCGCGACAATATTTCGCAGAGTTTTTGCAAAGCTCCATGCGCAGGCAAAGCTTTTCCGACCGGCGGCAGCACGCTGCAGCGGCTGCCAATGCGAAATGGACGGCCAGATGCTGATGATTCGGCCGGCGCTGTCTCACCAAGGCAGCCGGGCTGGCAGCAGACAGTCGCGGTCCCTTCGAAGGCAGTAGCGTCGATTTGCAAGACACCCCCCTGGTTTGTGCATTTTTAATCCTGGCATCGTTGCCGGGCCCAAAGATTCTCAACCTGTTTGCCGGCGGCCAGCGTGCGGGCCAACGCGCGGCCGCGGCGATGAGCCCGGGGCAGTCGGCGCGCCTGACCGGGGATGACTTCTATGCCTACCTGAAGGACCTGCTCATGCGCCTGGCCGGGTCGAGAAATTGCTGCCGCTGCGCTGGCGGGCGCCCAACTCCTGATCAACACCTGGGTGGTCGGCCACGGCCAACATGGGTTCGACACGCGGTGAGCTAAAACAGCACTTGCAAGTGCCTGCAACCTAGGGTTTTCCGGGCGCCTTAATGACTGCGCTCAATTAAACTTTTTGCAACCTCTGAGGAAACGCTCATGACGCTCCTATTCAAATCAACCGCAGTTCTGCTGATGAGCTGTTCAATATGGGCGGGCTCGGCATATGCGCAGGATCGCCAAAGTGTGTCCTTCAGGGCAGACACGCTGATTGAAGCAGATACCACGGTGCAAGGCGACCTGACGATACCCGCCGGCCAAAGTGATGCCAAATTCCCGGCGGTGGTGGTGATCCATAGCTCGGGAGGCTATGAGGATCTCACGAGGAAGCCCTACGTCCAGGCACTCAACAAGGCCGGCATCGCCACGCTGGAACTCAACCTGTTCTCGCGCGGCAACCGCCCCAAGAATTCACGCATGAATTTGCCCCACACCTTTGGCGCATTGAACTATCTTGCCCAGGATCCGCGCATTGACGCGAACCGCATCGGCATCCTTGGATTCTCCCATGGCGGCTTGCTGGCATTGTTCTCCAGCTCCAAAGAGGAAAACGCCACTTACTCTGGCGGCAAGCACAAATTCGCTGCGCACCTGGCACTTTATCCCGTCTGCTGGGCACATCTTGCCAGCGCCGAAGGCAAGAATCCTGTCTATCCGAAAAGTGTCTACACGGCGCTTACCGGTGCTCCCGTGCACATTCTTGCCGGCGAAAAGGACGTCTACGACGCACCAGATTCCTGCCAAAAATTCATTGCCGCCTTGCCTGACGAAGCTCGCACCCATGTGGACATGACCCTTTATGCCAATGCCACACATGGCTGGGACAGCCCGGAAGACAAAAGCTACCAGGACCCTGCGGCAAACATGGGGCGGGGAGCGTATGTGCGGCACTTGCGCAATCCGGCCGTGACAGCGCAATCGTTGGACTTTTCGCAGCAGTTTTTCAGTCGAGCATTTGCCGAAAAGTAGTTGCTCAGTTGGTTGAATGCCTCCCCTCATTCCTGCCAATTGCGATAGCAACAAGCTCATTTCGCGTCAGCGTCGAAGCCCTTTCACGCACAAGCGCATGCAGCCGCGCAGGGAGGTTTGCGGGAGGCGATCCTGCGCGGAAGTC
>NZ_JAVWWA010000054.1:27180-31667 GCF_036666375.1 Comamonas sp.
AATACTGTTCGCCGGCAGCCTGCGCGCGGCCGCGGTGATGGGCCTGGAACGGGCATGACCCTATGCCTGCCTGAAGAACGTACTCACGCGCTTGCCCACGCACCGGGCCAGCCGGATCGAGGAACTGCTGGCAGGCTCCGAACTCCTGATCGATACCTGGGTGGCCGTTGAAGGTCAACCGGGGATCGCCGCGCATCGCCTTGGGGCCGGACAATGCCGTCCTCTCAGCAGGCAGGTTGCGCCAAGCCCGACCACAATTCGTTGAGATCCGTGAAGTTCCACTTGCCGGGATTTTCCCGCGCCACGATCTTCTCGGCCGGATCTTGCTGGGCGAGGTCGATGACCATGGTCGGGATGCGCTGGTTCGACTTCGTCGAAAAGAACACCTTGATCTTGGGCGATATCAGCGATTGCTGGCCCTGCTCGATCACCACCCCGATGCGGCCCGAAGTCAGCCGCACCAGCGAGCCCACGGGATAGATGCCTATGCTCTTGACGAAGGCCTGGAACAGCCGCGGGTCGAGGTGTCCGTTGGTCCACTCCGCCATGCAGCGCAGCGACTCCGCCGGATCCCAGCCGCGCTTGTAGGCGCGGTCGGATGTGACCGCGTCATACACGTCGCAGATGGCCGTCATGCGTGCGATCAGGGAAATCTCTTCACCCTTGAGCTTGTCCGGATAGCCCGTACCGTCCATCTTCTCGTGGTGATGGCGGCAGGCGTCGAGCACCGCCGCGTCCGCGCTGTCGCCTGCCTTGAGCATGGCGTAGCCTTGCACTGCATGGTCCTGCACCATGGCGAACTCCTCGTCCGTCAACTTTCCCGGCTTGTTGAGCACGGCCAGCGGTATGGCTGCCTTGCCCAGGTCATGCAGCAGGCCCGCCATGCCGGCAAGGCGCGTTTGCTCCTCATCCAGGCGGATTTGCCTGGCCAGCGCCACCATCAGTGCGCAAACCGCCACTGAATGCATGTAGGTGTAGTTGTCCGCCGTCTTCAGCCGGGCCAGGCTGATCAGCGCGCTGGGGTTGCGCGTGACGGAGTCGGAGATTTCCTCGACCAGATTGCGCGCATTCTCCGAGTTCACTGCCTGGCCCATGCGTGCCTCGTTGAACATCGAGACCACGGCCTGCTTCGCTTGCACGCAGATCGACGCCGCGGCTTGCAATTCGACGCTGATGCTGGTCGGAGCGCGGCCCAGTGCATGAGAGAAAACAGGCGCAGGCGGCGGGCTTTGGGGATGGGGTGTGGCCGCCACCATCGGCATCAGCATGTCGAGCATGCCGAATTCGGTCTCCACCTGGAAATCCGCTTCATCACGCGAGACGGCCTGCACGCCTGCGGCCACATCGAGGCCCCGCGAAGTGTCGATCCAGACCTCCTTGATGGCCGTGGCGTGGATCCGTGCCAGGTCCTTGGGCTCCTTGAGAACGAACTTGGCGCGCCAGAACGGATGGTCCATCCAGGAACTGCAGAAGTCGTGTACGTACATGCCCAGAGTCAGATGTTGAATGCGGATTCGCTTGAGCATGAAAACTTTCCATTTCGGGCTGCGCACTCCGGCAGCGATCAGATTCCTAAATACCAGAATGCCTCTTTCGGCGCTACGCGCGTGAACGCTGTGCCGGTTTTTTTACATTTCTCTCATGCTTTTGGGTACGTCCCGAATTGACCCGAGGTCCACGACTTCGTAACTGCATTGCTTGTCTCCCATCGCGCAGGTGAGCAGGTCGAGGCTGCGGCCGTGGTTCAGGCGCAGCGAAATAATGGAGCCCGCCAAAGCCGGTACCAGGTCAAGGACGGCCTCCACCACGAGAGCGGTCAACGCCTCGCCCTCCTGCATGATGAGCACGCGTGCTTCGGGCCCCGCAATGCATGCCATGCCGTCGGTGAGCCTGCGCAGGTCAAGCAGCGGAACCAGTTTCCCGCGCCAGGGGAAGTGGGTGGGTTCGGGCAGGTTGTCGTCTGCGCCGGCCGGCGGGCACATGGCAATATGCTGAATGCTTTTGAGGCGCGCGGCCACGGTGCGGCCGGCCTCGATGATCAGGTATGCCTCTGGTGCGACTTTGCTGGCCAGCGCTGCGGTACGGCCCTGGACAAGCTCTACCGGGCTGGTGCGCGCAGGCTCAGGGGCCGGCGCTTGCATGGGTTGCGGGCTGGCAGCACCTATGGCGCTCATGGAAAATGCGCTCAACAGCGCGGCAGCCGACAGCAGCTGTATGGGCGGTGCTCCCGCATCGCCGGGATCGGGCGCCACTTCGGTGACCAAGGCGGTGATGGCCGGCTGCAGGCGGCTTGACGCAAACCGCTGTACTGCCACCAGGCGGTCGACCAGAACTCCCAGGGCCGCGCTTTCCGTGCGCACCACCATCAGCCAGGCCTGCATCGGGCTATCGGCGGGCGGCAGTGCCATCCCCAATTCGTGGTGAATCCGCACGACTGGGATGTTGCGCCGGCCCCATGTAAAAGCGCCTTGCAGGCCTTTTGCCAATTGGGGCAGCTTCTGTATCGGCGGAGTTTGCAAGATGCTGCCTATGGCCTGGACCGGCAAGGCGAAGCGCAATCCCTGCAGTTCGGCCACGACATAAGTCTCGGTGCACGCATTGCCGGCGGCTTCCGTGGCGCTGCGCGCAGCGGGTGGAGCGTCGGATGCCGGCCGCTCGAGCGCTTGTTCCTGCACCCAGACCTGGGTCTGTTGCATCACATGCGCGGTATCCAGCAGGGGAATCGGGTATTCGCAGCCGTCCACTTTCAGAACGCTGTGGAACAACTCGTGCGCGGCTGTCTCATGGTGTACCCGTTGCACCGCACCATCTCCAACGACCGCGATACCGACCGTGCGTTCGATGGCGATTGCGGTCATTCGGCCGCAGTGTTGCAGTATCAGCACCTGGGCATGGATGGCCGCCTCTCCTGCCTGCCGCAGGCTGCCCCAGCAAGCGAGATCGACCACGGGCACCACCTTGCCCTGATGATGCAACACGCCCACGAGTGGTCGTTCGCTGCGCGGCAAATGGCCGGCCGCTCCATTGAACGGCATCGCCTGGCTGACTTCGCCCACCGATACGGCCAATGTGACGCCAGCCATGCGCACCATTGCATAGCGGTTGTGACTGGTTGGTGAACGAGATGGATGCATTGTCCAGTCCTAACCCCGGCTCGACGCGCCATGCAATTCGGACAGCAGGCGCGCGGCGCTGTGCGTGGCTTCGGCTTGCTGGGCGCAGGCCTTGTGGATGTCCGTCATCGCTCCGCACGAGTTGCCCACGGCACGCGTGATTTTCGAGAATACATCTTCGACCTGTTCCGAGAGGCGGCTGCCTTCTTCGATACGCGCCATGGTCTCGGTCATCAATTGGCTGATGCCCTTGGTCGCGGCGGCAGACTTTTCCGCCAGTTTGCGGACCTCGTCGGCGACTACCGAAAATCCCAGTCCATGTTCCCCAGCGCGCGCGGCTTCAATGGCGGCGTTGAACGCCAGCAGGTTGGTCTGGCTGGCGATGTCGCGGATGCTGTCCACAATTTCGTTGACACTGCGGGACGCATTCTGGATCTGCCGTGTCGCTTCGCGCGAGCGCTCGAGCAGCGCCGCGCCGCCGCAAGCTTGCTCCTGTGCCGCCAGCACCAGCGCTAGCGACTGCTGGGAGCTTTTGGTGATGCCATCGGTGGAGCCCGAGAGCTGCTCCAGCACGGCGGATATCGCCGGGACTTTCTCGCGTATCGTCTGATCCCTATGCACCTGTTCGGTGACGTCCATGGCGAATTTCACCACCTTGTAAGGATTGCCGTTGGCGTCCGTGATGGCGTTGTAGGTGGCCTGTATCCAGACCTCGGCGCCATGCTTGCCCAGCCGCATGTAACGGCCGCTCTGGAACCGGCCTTGCGACAGATCCGCCCAGAAGTTGCGGTATTCGGCGGATTTGACCAACTCCGGGGTGCAGAACATGCTGTGGTGCCGCCCCTGGATTTCCGGCAAGGTGTAGCCCAGCGCGCGCAAAAAGTTGGCGTTGGCGTCGATGACGTTGCCCTGCATGTCGAACTCTATGGCTGCCTGCGAACGCGACAGGGCATCGAGCTTGCCCTTGAATTCGCTGTTGCGCATTTTTTCCGCAGTGATGTCCGTGGCGAACTTGACCACGCTTTCAGGCCGTCCCTGGGCGTTGAGCACGGGGTTGTAGGACGCCTGTATCCAGATCTCTTTTCCCTGCTTGTCCAGGCGCCGATATTCCCCGGCATCGAATTCGCCTTTTCCCAGCCGTTCCCAGAAGAATGCATATTCGCGTGATGCTGCGAACTCCGGCGTGCAGAACATGCGATGGTGCTGGTTCTGTACTTCCTGCAGCGTATACCCGAAGGTATGGAGAAAATTCTCATTGGCATGCACGACACGGCCGTCGAGCGAGAACTCGATGATCGCCTGGACGCGGTTGATGGCATCGTAGAGCGCCTGGGTGCGTGGGCCCTGGTCCGGTAGCTGGAATGCGCAAGCGGC
>NZ_JAVWWA010000055.1:0-31555 GCF_036666375.1 Comamonas sp.
GCGACGGCCGCCAGCGTGTGTTCAAGCACGCTGCGCCCATGCAGCTGGGCCTGCAGCTTGCCGGTCTGCGCGCCCGAAGCGCGAAAGCGCTGTCCCTGGCCCGCGGCGAGAACCACCACCACGGGATCACTGTTGTCGTTGCTGCTGTGCATCGCGGCCATTGTAGAAAGTCTGGCACGCAAGCTGCTGGCCATGGGGAATGCACATCCATGCCCGGGTTCTCAAATCCTTCGACATGATCCGCCGCTGCGGGTCTATCCGTGAGGCTTCACGCCATCTGCACATTGCCTCGTCGGCGATCAACCGCCAGTTGCTGCAACTCGAGGACACGCTGGGCATGCCGCTGTTCGAGCGCCTGCCGCATGGGCTGGAACTCACGGCCGCGGGCGAAGCCTTTGCGCGCCATGTGCAGAACGTCTTTCAGGACGAGCGCCGCCTTTCCCAGGAACTTGGTCAACTGCAGGGGCTGCAGCGCGGGCCCCTGCATGTGATGGCCGTCGAAGGCCTGTGCAGCGATCTGCTGCCGCGCATGCTGGCCCGGCTGTACCGCCGTCATCCAGGACTGTCGGTGCAATTGCACACCGGCGGATCGGCGGCCACGGCCCAGGCTGTGCGCACCGGCGATGCCGACATCGGGCTGGGGTTCTCGATTGCGGCCGATGACGACCTGCAGGCCTGCTGCCTGCGCCGGGATCCCGTAGGTGCGGTGCTCAGCCCCGAGCATCCGCTCGCCGGCCGGCCCAGGCTGAGTCTGGCCGAATGCGCGCAGGCGTCGCCCTTGATACTGCCCTTGCCCAGCCTGTCGTTGCATGCGCTGCTGGCCCCCCTGCTCTCGGGCCTGCCCGAGCGCCCTGCCGTTCTGCTGGAAACCGCCTCGCTCGATCTGGGCAAGCGCCTCGCACAACAAGGCCTGGGCATTGCCTTTCAAAGCCGCTGGGGGCTGGAGCAGGAAATGGCGTCGGGCCAGTTGGTGCATGTGCCGCTGCATTCGCCGGCACCACTGTGGTGCGAACTGGGCGTCTACGTGCGTGCCGGGCGCAGCCTGCCGCCCGCGGTCACTGCCTTGGTGCATCTGCTGATGGCCGAACTCGCGGATTGAGCCGGCGTGCCAAAAACGGCAGCACCCTGCGCCAAAAACGCTGCTACCCGCTGCCCCCGACTCCTTTCTAGACTGGCGGCTGTCGCGCTTGCAAACCGTTTTTTGAATGTTCCCGCCATGACCACCTCCCAACTGCAGCTGCCCGTGATCGATGTCCATGCCTTGCGCCACGGCAGCGCCGCCCAGCGCCAGGCCGTTGCCGCGCAATTGGGCCTGGCCTGCGAAACGCACGGCTTTTTCTACATCACTGGCCACGGCATAGACCCGGATCTGATCGACGCGGTGTTTGCCGCGAGCCGCGCCTTCTTCGACCTGCCCGAAGCGCGCAAGAACGCGCTCGACAAGCGCCACTCGCCCTGCAACCGCGGCTACGAGCCGCTGCGCGCCCAGACGCTCGAAGCCGGCGCGCCGCCCGATCTCAAGGAAAGCTTCTATATAGGCGCCGAAGTGCCGGCCGATGATGCGCGCGTGCTGGCCGGGCGTTTCAACACCGGTCCCAACCAGTGGCCCGGCGAGCTGCAAGACTTCGCTTCCACCACCCAGGCCTATTACCAGGCGGTCTATGCACTGGGCGCCGATCTGGTGCGCGGCATGGCGCTGTCGCTGCAGCTGCCCGCGGATTTCTTCGAAGCCTATCTGAGCGACGCCGCAGCCACGCTGCGCCTGCTGCACTATCCGACCCAGCCCGGAAATCCGGCACCCGGTGAAAAGGGCTGCGGCGCCCACACCGATTTCGGCGGGCTCACGCTGCTGCTGCAGGACGATCTGGGCGGCCTGCAGGTCTGGGATCGTCAGCACCAGGGCTGGATAGACGCGCCGCCCGTGGCCGGCAGTTTCGTGGTGAACATCGGCGATCTGTTTGCACGCTGGACCAATGACCGCTATGTGTCCACCCTGCACCGCGTGATCAACCGCTCGGGCCAGCGCCGTTACTCGGTGCCCTTTTTCTTCACGGGCAATCCGCTGCACGAAGTGCGCTGCATTCCCACCTGCCTGGGCGAAGGCGAGGCACCGCGCTATCCCGCGACCACGGTCGAAGACCATCAACGCGCCTGCTACCGCCGGACCTATGCCACCGCCGCGGCCTGAAACCATGAGCCACTCGACTTCCAGCGCCGGCGTGCGCGATATCGTGCTGATCCATGGCGCCTGGCAAGGCAGCTGGGCGTTCGAAGCCTGGCGCCCCCTGCTTGAAACCGCGGGCTGGCGCGTGCACTGCGTGGACCTGCCGGGCAACGGCCATACGCCTGCAAGTGCCCAACGGCCCGCGACGCTGGCGGGCTATACCGACCATGTGTGCGAGGTTCTGGCTGCGCTGCACCGCCCCGCCGTGGTGCTGGGCCACAGCGGCGGCGGCATCGTCGCTTCGCAGCTGGCCCAGGCCCTGCCCGATCAGGTCGCGGCGCTGGTCTACCTTGCGGGAATGATGCTGCCCGGCGGCATGGCGTATTCCGACCTGATTGCCCAGGCCAGGGCCGATGACCCCGACTGGGTCTATAGGGGCATAGCGCCGCATCTGCGCTGGAGCGCAGACGGCGCGCACAGCGAAGTGGACCGAGACGGCGCGCTGGAGACGTTTCTGCATGACTGCCCGCCAGACGCTGCGCGCGCCGCTGCTGCCTTGCTCACGCCCCAGGCCGAAAGCGGCCGGGCGATGGCCAACGAACTTTCTGCCCAGCGTTTCGGGCGCGTGCCGCGCGTTTACGTGGGCTGTCGCAACGACCGCTCCGTGCCCTGGGCCCTGCAGCAGCGCATGCAGCGGCTGCTGCCGCCGCAGGCAAGTGTTGCCCTCGACTGCGGCCATGTGCCGCAGCTCGCCTGTCCCGGCGCGTTGACGCAGGCCTTGCTGCCTGCGCTCGAAGCCCTGCTGGCATAGCGGTTGCCGCCGGCTTTTTCGCACCTTGAAATTTGTATACGAAATCGGTATGCAAATCTGGCCTGGAATTTGCTTGATCCAACGTAACGCCGCCAGCGGCCTTTCAACCGCGTTGCGCCTTTTTTCTCACTCTCTGGAGCGCTTGCCATGTCCATCACTGTTCGCCCTGTTCTTTCCGCCCTGGCTCTGGCCTTGATGGCCTCCACTTCCCATGCGGCCGATGCGCTGACCGTACAGCTCGACTGGCTGCCCGGTGGCGACAAGTCGTTTGTCTACGCCGGTGTACAGCAGGGCTTCTTCAAGGCCGAAGGGCTGGAAGTCAAGATCGTTCCCGGGCGCGGTTCGGCCGATGCGGTGACCAAGGTCGCGTCGGGCTCGGCCGACGTGGGCTTTGGCGGCATCTCCGCCGTGATGATGGCCGCGGCCGAAGGCAAGATTCCGGTCAAGGCCGTGATGTCGCTGTACTCGGCCCAGCCCGATGCACTGTTCACCAAGGCCAGCAGCAATATCAAGAGCCTCAAGGACATGGAAGGCAAGACCGTGGGCATGCCCACGTTCTCGTCGTCGAACGCGCTGTGGCCCGTGGTGCTGCAGCGCAACAACGTCGATATCTCCAAGGTCAAGATCATCAAGACCGATCCCGCGACGCTCGCTCCCATGCTGGCCCAGGGCCGCGTCGATGCGACCATCAACTGGGTGACCGTTGCGCCCGCATTCCAGAACGTGCTGGGCCAGGCCAAGCAGGAGCTGTCGGTGCTGCCCTGGAGCCAGTTCGGCCTGACGGGCTACGGCTGGTCGGCGATCGCGAACGACAAGACCATTGCCAGCCGCCCCGACGTGCTCAAGCGCTATCTGCGCGCGCTGACCAAGTCGCTGGAGTTTTCCATCGCCCAGCCGCGCAAGGCCGCCGAATCGCTGGTGGCGATGGTGCCCGAAGCCAATGTCGACGTGATCGAAGCCGAATTCCGCGCGTCGATACCGCTGCTCAAGACCGAAGCCTCGGCGCGCGACGGCCTGGGCGCGTTCCAGCCCAAGCTGCTGGCCGACACCTGGGGCTGGGTCTCGGCCTCCATGGGCTATGACATCAAGAAGGTCGATCCGGAAGCCCTGGTCGATCGCCGTTTCCTGGCGCGCTAAGCCGGCCCCTGCCCCACGGAGGGTCCGCATCCCGGGCCCTGCGCCTCTTTCTTGCCTGCCTGCTGGATCTTCTATGCCTTGCGTCATCGACCTGAATGCCGTCACCCAAACCTTTGTATCCAGCGATGGCAGCCCTGTCACTGCCCTGCACAACGTCGATCTGCACCTGCAGCGCAATGAATTCATCTCGCTGATAGGCCCCTCGGGCTGCGGAAAATCGACGGTGCTGCGCCTGATCGCGGGCCTGCTGCGGCCCAGCGCCGGTGAAGTGCGGATCTTCGATCTGCCCGTGACCGAGCCGCGCGACGAGATCGGCATGGTCTTCCAGAAGCCCACGCTGCTGCCCTGGCTCAGCGTGGTCGACAACATCACCTTTCCCATGCGCCACAAGTACGGCCGCGTGGATGCCAGGGACCAGGCGCGCGCCCAGGCGCTGCTGCAGATGATCGGCCTGCAGGACTTCGGCCACAAGCGCCCGCATGAGCTGTCGGGCGGCATGCAGCAGCGCGTGGCGATCGCGCGTTCGCTGCTGCACGACCCCGACATCCTGCTGATGGACGAACCGTTCTCGGCGCTGGACGCGCTCACGCGTGACGAAATGAGTTTCGAGCTGCTGCGCATCTGCAGCGAACGCCCCAAGACCGTGGTCTTCGTGACCCACTCCATTCAGGAAGCGCTGCTGCTGTCGGACCGCATCGTGGTGATGAGCGCGCGCCCGGGCCGCGTGTCGCAGATCATCGATGTGCCGCTGGCCCGGCCGCGCACGCTGCAGACGCTGACCGACCCGGTGTTCACGCGCATGGCCAACGAGATCCGCGAACAGGTGTTCACCCGCCATGCGCATTGAGCGACTGTCCCTGCCCCACGCCACCATTTCCGGATTCCGCCCATGAAAGCCTTTGCCTTCCGCCATGCCTCGTTGCTGGCTTTTATCGTCCTGCTGGGCCTCTGGGAGCTGGCCTGCCGTGCGCTGGCCGTGCCCGAGTTCATCCTGCCCGCGCCCAGTGCGATTGCGCTGGCCGCGGGCAGCCTGGGCCTGGCACGCTGGGCCGAGCACCTGTGGGCGACGATTGAAGTCGCGCTGCTGGGCTATGCGCTGGCCATCGCGCTGTCGATTCCGCTGGCCGTGGCGATCACGCGCTCGGCGCTGCTGTCGCGCATCGTCATGCCCTGGCTGGTCGTCATCCAGTCGACGCCCATCGTCGCCGTCGCGCCCATCATTGTCGTCACGCTGGGCGCGGGCGTGCTGCCGCGCGTGGCCATCACCACGCTGCTGGCGTTCTTCCCCCTGGTGGTCTCCACCTGCCTGGGCCTGTCGTCGGTGCCGGCCGAGTTCATCGAGCTGTCGCGCTCGCTGCGCGCCAATACCGCGCGCCAGTACTGGCAGGTGCGCATGCCGTTTGCGATTCCGCATGTGTTCTCGGCAATGAAGGTGTCGGTCACGCTGGCCGTGGTCGGCGCCGTGGTGGCCGAGTTTGTCGCCGCCGAAAAAGGCCTGGGCTATCTGATCCTGTTCACCACCTCGTCTTTCAAGGTGCCCGTGGCCTTTGCCGCACTGGCGCTGCTGGTGCTCAGCAGCCTCACGCTCTACAGCCTGGTGCAATGGGTGCACCAGCGCTTCTTTGGCTGGAGCAGCCCCAAGGCCTGATTCATCTCACTTTCTCACTTGCCATGACCACCCTGCCCTCCGCCAGCCCGCCCTCGCCCGAACAGATTGAGCGCCATCTGCGCCGCACCATGGAAGTCGCCGAGCGCGCCGTGAGCATAGGCCGCCATCCGTTTGGCGCCATTCTGGTCGCGCCCGACAACGAAACCGTGCTGCTGGAGCAGTGCAACATCGACACCGTCAACCATGCCGAGTCGACGCTGGCGCGGGTTGCGGCCAGCAACTATCCGGCCGACTATCTGTGGAACTGCACGCTGTACACCTCGGTCGAGCCCTGCTGCATGTGCGCCGGCACCTCGTACTGGGCCAACATCGGCCGCGTGGTGTTCGGCATGACCGAGCACGCACTGCTGCAGCAGACCGGCAACCACGCCGAGAACCCGACGATGAGCGTCGCTTCGCGCTATGTGTTCGATCACTGCCAGAAGCCCGTGGAGTTGATAGGCCCTGTTCCCGCGCTCGAAGCCGAGATTGCCGCGCAGCAGCGCGCCTTCTGGGCCGGGCGCTGAAGGCCGACCATGCAATTGCTCAGGCCTGACAGCCCGGCCCATGCCATCGCGCTGCGCGCCGCGCATCCGGGCGCGCGCTTTGTCGCCGGCGGCACGGCCTTGCAGCAGGAATGGGGCGATCGCCACCGCGCCCCGGCCGGCTGCTGCCTGGTTCCCCTGCATCACCTGAGCGCCTTGCATGGCATTGAACTGATCGAAGACGCAAGCGCGCTGCGCATAGGCGCGGCCATGCCGCTGGAAACCGTGCGCACCCATGCGCTGGTGCGCGCGCATGCGCCGCTGCTGGTTGAAGCGCTTTCTCAGCTGGGCGCCCTGGGCGTGCGGCATCTGGGCACGCTGGGCGGCAACGTCGCATGGCGCTGGGGCGACAGCACGCCCGCGCTGCTGGTGCTCGACGCCCAGGCCGAATGCGCGCATGCGCCCGGCCAGCGCCTGCCGCTGTCCGGCCTGCTGGCCCAAGCCGAATTGCCGTTGATCGTTGCCTTGCACATTCCGTTGTCACCCGGTGGCCTGCCGCCGCACACCGCTTTCGAGAAAGCCGCAGCGCGCGCGGCCTTTGCGCCGGCGCGACTGCGCCTGGCGCTGCGCTGGAATGCGGGGCAGCTGAGCCACGCGGCCTGCGCCGCGCCCGATGTGCCGGCGCGTCTGCTGGGCCGAACGCTTGCCTGGCTGCATTCCCATCCGGTAACGCGCGGCGCTGCGGCGCTGGCCGGTCTGCGCCAGGCCTGCGCCGCCGACGGCCTGCCCAGCGAGCATCCCGAAGATCTCGCCCATCTGGCAGCCCGCCTGGTTGCAGGCCATTGCGGCCTGCTGGGCCCTGCCATCGAGGAAGTGCCATGACACAGCCGAATGCACCGCTGCCTGCGGGCGTGATGCGCCCGCTGGCGCACGCCGACCTTCCCAGGCCTGACGCGCTGGCCAAGCTCGGCGGCAACCCCGGTTATCTGAGCGACCGCATTGCGCCCGGCCAGCTGCGCGGCGCGATTCTCGGCAGCCCGCATCCGCATGCGCGCATCGTGTCCATCGATACCGCCGCCGCGCGCGCGCTGCCGGGCGTGCACGCGGTCGTGACCCATGCCGATATTCCGGGCCAGGCCGACTACGGCCTGCGCCGCGTGGACCGCCCCGCGCTGTGCCGCGACCGTGTGCGCTATGTGGGCGATGCCGTGGCCGCGGTGGCGGCCGACAGCTTGGAAATCGCCCATGCGGCGCTGGATCTGATTGCGGTGGAGTACGAACTACTGCCCGCCGTGACCTGCCCCGAAGCCGCGTTGCGGCCCGAAGCAACTGCCGTGCATGCGGGCGGCAATCTGCTGCACCAGCACCGTCACCGCCTGGGCGATGACGGCGCCGCCGATGCTGCCACGGTGCACCGTGTCAGCGCCACTTACGAGACGCCGCGCCAGATGCATGCGTTTCTCGAAACCGAAGGCGGCGTGGCCGAGCCCGACGGCCAGGGCGGCCTGTGCCTGTATTTCGCCAACCACAACCCCGAGCGTGAACGCCAGGTCGTTGCCGCGCTGCTCGACCTGCCGCCCGAGCGCGTGCACAGCGTGGGCACGCCGGTCGGCGGCTCCTACGGCGGCAAGGACGAACTCACGGTCCAGCCGATTGCCGCGCTGCTTGCCTGGAAGACCCAGCGCAGCGTGCGCCTGCATCTGGGGCGCGCGCAATCGACGGATTTCGGCGTCAAGCGCCACCCCATGCGCATCCAGATGGAAAGCGGCTGCGACGCGCGCGGGCGGCTGACTTGCCACCGCGTGCAGATCCTGGCCGATACCGGCGCCTACGCCACCCATGGTCCCGAAGTGCTGGACGCGGCGCTGGAACACGCGCCCGGTCCCTACGCCTGGCAGTCCATCGACATTGCCGGGCGCCTGGCCTATACCAACAACGGCGTGGCCGGCGCGTTTCGCGGCTTTGGCGCGGTGCAGGTGCAGTTCGCGCTCGAGCAGCAGATGGACAGGCTGGCCCATGCTGCGCATCTGGACCCCGCGGATTTCCGCCTGCGCAACCTCAAGCCCGTCGATGCGCCCGGGCCGCTGGGCCAGATCGTCGTGCCGTTCGACGGCCCGCAGCGCGCGCTCGCGGCGCTGGTGCGGCATCCGCTGTGGACTTCGCATCCCCAGCGCCATTGGAGCGATGGGCCAGGCGGACGCTACCGCCACGGCATAGGTCTGGCGCTGGTGCACCGCAGCGACGGCTTCGGCAAGGGCTTTCCTTTCGGCTGCCGCATGGAGCTGGCGCTGGCCGAGGACGGCGCCATAGAGCTGCGCAGCGGCTTCACCGAACTGGGCCAGAACCTGCTGTCCGCGGTGTGCAATACCTGCGTGCATTTCCTGCACTGTGGCCCCGATGACGTGCGCCCGGTGCTGGGTGACACGCGCTGCACGCCCGACTCCGGGCCGGTCGCGGCCTCGCGCGCGACCACGCTGGTCTGGCATGCGCTGCAGCGCGCTGCGCCGCAATGGCGCTCGCAGCTGCTTGCCGCGACCGCGCAGGCGTTCGATGTGGCGCGCGAAAATCTGCGACTCGGCGCCGGCGGCGTGCATGGCTGCGCGGGGCTGATCGCCAGCTACGCGCAACTGGCTCTGCATATGGGCGCGCAGCGGCCGATGATCACCATAGACCAGCCGCCCGAAGTCACGCCCAGCGACGCGCCCGACACCCACTATGTGTTTGGCGCCTGCGCAGGCGTCGCGCATGCGGTGGTCGACAGCTGGACCGGCAGCATACGCATCACGGAAATGGCCCTGGTCGGCGCCGTGGGCCCGGTGGTGTCGCCCATGGGCTATCTGGGCCAGCTCGAAGGCGGCGCGCTCATGGGCCAGGCGCTGTGCACGCAGGAATCGCTGGACTGCGTGGACGGCCATTACCAGCAGCGCAACCTCGACAGCTATCTGATCCCCACGCTGGCCGACGCGCCCTCCATGGACGTCTGGGCCATCGAGGGCCTGCCCGAAGGCGACACGACCGGGCCGCGCGGCACGGGCGAAATCAGCGTCAACATTGCGACGCCGGCCTGCGCCAACGCCATTGCCTGCGCCTTGCAGTCGCCCATTGAAAGCCTGCCGGTGCGTCCGGCAACCGTCTTTCGCCTGCTTGAAGGAGTCTTCGCATGAACGCCTGCATCCCTTTGGCTGTTGCCGAAAATGCCGACGCCGCGCCGCCGGCCTGGTCGTTCGTGCTCAACGGCCAGGCGGTCGAAGTGCACTGCGCGCCCGACCAGCGCCTCTTGAGCCTGCTGCGCGAACACTTCCTGCTGGTCGGCGCCAAGCCCGGCTGTGAAGTCGGCCGCTGCGGCGCCTGCATGGTCTGGCTCGACGGCCAGCCCGCCAACAGCTGCCTGCTGATGGCCTGGCAACTCGAAGGCCGGCAGGTCACCACGATTGAATCCCTGTCGTGCACGCCTCAGGCTGCGCCCGTCGTAGCAGCGCTGGCGCAAAGCGGCGGCGTGCAATGCGGCTATTGCAGCGCTGGAATGTGCATGGGGCTGACCTATCTGCACCAGCAGCCCGGAATGGACGCGCCCACGGCCAGCGCGCTGATGTGCGGCCATCTGTGCCGCTGCACGGGCTATGGCGGCATCCAGCGGGCGATTGATGCGCTTTTCCCCGCGCCCGATCAGCGGAACTCCGCGGGGATTTCGTAGGCTGAACTGCGCCCCCCCGCAGAAGCCCTGACCAGCATCCCTGCATCCACCAGCGCGGTGATGTCGCGCAAGGCGGTATCGGCCGAAGTCTTGGTGATGGCCGCCCATTTCCTGGCGGTCAGCTTGCCTTCGAAGTCTTCGAACAGCCGGTTGAGCGCCTTTTGCTGACGCGCATTGAGCGCCACATGGGCAAACCTGCTCCAGTAGGCGTTGCGCTGCTGGCTGATACCGACGCCGGCCAAGGCGTGCTCGACGGCCAGATGCACGCTGCGCAGAAACCACTGCAGCCAGGCCGTGACGTCCATGCCGCCCTGCTGTGTCTGTTCCAGGATCTGGTAGTAGGCTTCGCGTTCGCGCTGTATCTGGCCGGCAAGGCTGTAATAGCGCTGCGGACTGGCGTCGGCGCGGGCCAGGAACAGATCTCCCACTGCGCGCGCGACGCGCCCGTTGCCGTCGTCAAAGGGGTGCAGCGTCACGAACCAGAGGTGGGCCAGCCCTGCCTTGATCATCGGATGGTGGCTGCAGTCGGTGTTGGCCCAGTCGACAAATTGCGCCATTTCTCGCGTGAGCTGGTCCGCTGCGGGCGCCTCGAAGTGCACCTTTTCACGGCCGATTCGCCCTGACACGACTTGCATGGGGCCTTGCTCATCCTTGCGCCATTCGCCGGGCTGTATGCGCTGCAAGCCGCTATAGCCCGTGGGAAACAAGGCCGCATGCCAGGCAAAAAGTCTTTGCTCACTCAAAGGCTCGGTGCAGCGGGCCGTGGCATCGAGCACCATGTCCACCACGCCTTCGGCATTGCGGTCTGCCGCCACCACCGCGCCTGCGTCCACTCCGAGGCGGCGCGCAACGGATGAGCGCACGGATTGCGGTGGAAAATGCTCGCCTTCTATCGCGCTGGTCTTGAGAACGTCGGACGTCAAGGCGTCGACTTCCATGCGTTCGCGCACGGCCAGGCCCAGCTGCGACAGCGCACCAAACAGCTTTCCCTGCGCCATTGCGACTTCGGTCAGCGGTGTGGCGAGCGCACCGATGTCATAGCGCCACTGCGGCCATTCGGACAATTGCCAGATGTAGGTACGGTTTTCGGTGGCCATAAGGTTGCGGTGATTAGAGGCTTTATTCTCCGCATTTTTGCGGAGAATAGACGGCGTATTCTCCGCAAAACCACAAAAGTTCAACGCTATACGCCCGTTGGGGGCAGCTCCCTGGTGGGGATCTCTGGTCATACACGCTTCTCGCTAACGCTGCTGACCTTGGTCCTGATTCGCATAACCCAGGCAGGCGCCCGCGTTGGGTAGGCCCCGGCATTCGCGCAGCAGGCGCTTTTCGCGCTGGGCCGTGGTTTCTGCGCGGCCCTGGGTCTTGCCCTGGGCCTTGGCGCGCGGCACATGGCAGTGAAACTCCTTGTTCCTGGGGTGATGGCAGCCGCTGGCATCGAGTCCGCCGGGCGTGGCCTGGGCCAGGCCGGCAAACAGATGAAGCAGCGCAAGCAAACACAGCCGCATGGTGTCGCTCCTGCAAGGATGGGCGTAAAGCCTAGTCCCCTGCCCTGGCCTGCGCAAGGATAGACAGCGCCGACAAGCGGGAAAATCCCCGCCTGCTGTTCGCGCCTGGCTTATTTGCGCGGCAGATTGCGCGCGCGCCGCGACAATGCGCGCCGCTGCAACGACGGGCTGCCCGAGCGCAGCGGCGGCTTGGCCGCGGCGGGTGCCGGCGCACTCGCCGACTGCGTGGCCAGCAACAAGGCCTTGAGATCGGTCACGCGCTCCTGCGCGGCCTGGGCCGCCTGCTGCGCGCCCAGCAACTGGGTGCGTGCCTGCAGCAGTTCCTCCTCGAGGTGTTGCTGGCGGGTCTGCCATTCGCCCAGCCGCGCTTCCGATTTGCGCTCCTGCTCGGCCTGCGCCTTCTTGGCGCTGGTGACTTCCTGGCGCGCGCGGTCGAGGTCGGTCAGCATGCGGCGCTCGTTGCCCGCGAATTGCTCGGCCAGGCGCTGGCGCTCCTGGGCCGCGGCCTGCAGTTCCTCGCTGTGCTCCTTGCGCTCGATCTCGCGTGCCTTGGCCTGGGCGGCGATTTCCGCGCGCAGGCTGCCCAGCTGGGCTTCGCGGTCCTGGGCCAGCTGCTGCATTTCATCGAGCCGGCGCGACAGCTCCTGGGCCTGGCCCTGGGCCAGCTTCATGGCTTCGTCCATGGCCTGCTTTTGCTGGTGCAGGGCTTTTTCACGCTGCGCCATGTGCTCCAGATCGGCCTCATGCGACAGGCGGCTGGCCTGCAGCGCGGCTTCGCGTTCTTCCAGCGTCTTTTGCGCCGCGGCCACGGCCTCCTGCGTGGCGCTGCTCCACAGCTCCTGCGCCAGGCGCAGAACGTTCTCGGGAACGCTGCCTTGGGGGTTGTCAGATTGGGCCACGCCCAGGCGCTGGCCCAGCGTCGCGAACCAGGATTCGAGCATGGGGCTCACGGTATTGGGCGAGCCGCGGCCAATCTGCTGGCGTACGCGCTCGATCGTGGGGCGCAGCCCCTGGGCCAGCAAGGCGTCGGCTGCGGCCCAGACATCGGCTTCCTGCACGCCGCGCGTGACTTTTGGTGGGTTCATCTTGGCATCCTGCTAGGATTAGTATCGATAATGGATTGTTATCGCGATCTATGAATTATATATGTATTATACGTTATGTATTACATATAAAATAATACAAACACTTGAGTCTTTCCATGCATCCTGCTGTTTTTGACCTTGCCCTGCCCTCCTCGGGGAATTCCGGCGCCGAAACGTTCAATGCCCTGCATGTGGGGGCGGCCGACGAGACCCTGCCCGCGCCCTTGCCCGCGCAGGGCCTGGATGAACAGGCGCAACAGGCCATGCGCGACCTGCTGCATGAAGGTGAGTCGCTCAATACGCGCATCAGTTACCAGAGTGCGCTGCGCTACTGGGCGGCCTGGCATGCGCTGCGCTACGGCCGCCAGATCGCGCTGCCGCTGTCGGTGGACTGCGTGCTGCAGTTCGTCGTCGACCATGCGCAGCGCAGCACGCCGCAAGGCCTGGTCTGCGAATTGCCCGCGGCCATGGACCAGGCGCTGATCGAGGCCGGCTACAAGACGCGAGCCGGCGCGCCCGCGCACAACACGCTGGTGCACCGCGTCTCGGTGCTGTCGAAAGCGCATCAGGTGCGCGACCTCGCCAACCCTTGCCATGACCCGCGCGTGCGCGAGCTGCTGTCGCGCACGCGCAAGGCCTATGCCAAGCGTGGTGCATTGCCGCAAAAGAAGGAGGCGCTGACGCGCGACCTGCTGACCCAATTGCTTGATACCTGCGACGACAGCCTGCGCGGGCGGCGCGATCGCGCGCTGCTGCTGTTCGCCTGGGCCAGCGGCGGCCGCCGGCGCTCCGAGGTCGCGGGCGCCGATATGCAGCACCTGCGGCGCCTGGCTTCGGGCGACTATCTCTATACGCTGACCCACTCCAAGACCAACCAGACCGGGGTCGATGCACCCGAGAACCACAAGCCGGTGCTGGGCGCGGCCGCGGTGGCGCTTGAGGCCTGGCTGCAGGCCAGCGGCATCGTGGAGGGTGCGATCTTCCGGCGCATACGCAAGGGCGGACATCTGGGTGAACCGCTGAGCCCGCCCGCGGTGCGCAATATCGTGCGCGAACGCTGTGCGCTCGCGGGCGTGGAAGGCGATTTCTCCGCGCACTCGCTGCGCTCGGGCTTTGTCACCGAGGCCGGGCGCCAGAACGTGCCGCTTTCCGACACCATGGCCATGACGGGGCATCAGAGCGTGGCCACGGTCATGGGCTACTTCCGCGCCGAATCCGCGCTGGGCAACCAGGCGGCGCGCATGATGGACGGCAAGGAGTAGGTCCGGCGCCGCTCAGAGGAGGCGCTGGTCAATTCGCATGAATTATTCAATAATCATAATTATTCAAATTGGATAATTGACAATAATGAGTTACTTCCGTCGTCAAGCCCTGGCAGAGCAGATGGCCAGGCAACTGCTGCGTCCTGGCATTCTCGACCAGGGGCTGCGCTCGGGCCTGTTCCTGTCTGGCTCGCGGCGCACGGGAAAGACCACGTTCCTGCAGCAGGATCTGATGCCCGCGCTCGAAGCCCACGATGCGGTCGTGATCTATGTGGACCTGTGGTCCGACACCCATGCCGAGCCCGGCGTGCTGGTACACGCAGCGATTCGCAATGCGCTGCAGGAGTTGCAGACGCCGGCGTCCAGTGTGCTTGCGCGGCTGGCGCGCATCAAGGGGCTCGATGTGGAGGCGCTGGGCGTCAAGTTCGGCTTCGAGCTCGCCGACCTGGGCACCAAGTCCGGCCCACCCCTGGCCCAGGCGCTGATGGAAGTCGTCGACAAGGCCAAAACCCATGTGGTGCTGATCGTCGATGAAGTGCAGCAGGTGCTGGCGACCGAACAGGGGGCGCAGCTGATGCTTGCGCTCAAGGCCGCGCGCGATGCGATCAATCCCCGGCCCGACACGCCCGGGTACTTTCTTTTCATAGGCACGGGCTCGCACCGCGCCCAGGTGGCCAGCCTGACGCTGCAAGGCAAGCAGGCGTTTGCCGGCGCGACCTCGCTGAGCTACCCCACGCTGGGCGATGACTATGTCGAATACCTGCTCGATGCCGTTCACGCGGAAGGCGCGAAAGTGCCGAGTCTCGCGGTCGCGGTAGCGGCCTTCGAGACGCTGGGCCACCGGCCCGAAGAACTGCTGCGCGCCTTGCGCATGGTCCAGCAATACGTGGCGGCGCAGGTCGATACCTTCTTCCCCGTGATCGCGCTGACGCTCAAGAGCGCGTCGGCGGATGTGGAGCTGCGCAAGATCGAAGACCTGGGAATGCTGGCCATGGCCGTCTTCGAGCGGGTGGTTGCAGACGAGGAAGGCGTGCGCGGATTGTTTTCCGCCGAATCCGTGAGCGCCTACAGCGCCGTGGTCGGCCACGATGTCACGACCGACCAGGTCCAGCGTGTCGCAGACGAGCTGCGCAATGCCAACATCATCATGCGCAAGAGCCACGGCGTGTACTGCGTGACCGACCCGTTCGTGCGCCGCGCCTGGCTCGCGCACAAGGCGCAGCCAGGCGCGGTGCGCCCGCCTGTTGCGCCCTGAGGGCGGCAGCTGCCGACCCTTCTGTCTGCAGGTTCTTTGGAAATTAAATTGTGTGCAATTCAATTGTGCATAACAATGCACCCATGCCCAACGCACTTGTGTCTTCCAGCAGCGATGCTCTCCAGCTCGACAACCAGCTGTGCTTTGCGCTGTACTCCGCTTCGTTGGCGACGACCAAGCTCTACAAGCCGCTGCTCAAGCCCTGGGGGCTGACCTATCCGCAATATCTGGTGATGCTCTCGCTCTGGGAAAAGGACGACTGCATGGTCTCTGAACTGGGCGATCGCCTGTTTCTGGATTCCGGCACACTCACTCCGCTGCTCAAGCGCATGGAAAGCGCGGGCTGGCTGCAACGCCAGCGCGACAGTGCGGATGAACGCCGGGTGCGCGTGGTCCTGACCGAGGCCGGCCGCGCGCTGCGCGAAAAGCTTGCCGGCATTCCTGACTGCATGCTGCAACAAAGTCCGTGCACCCTTTCCGAGCTGCAGGCCCTGCGCCTGCAACTCCAGCAATGGCGCGACCATCTGGTTGCGCTGATCCCTCCCGCTTCCGATTGAAGCGTCTTCACTTTTCAGGAGTTCACCCCATGGCATCGCTCGACAAAGTTCTCTACACCGCCCGCACCCACACCACCGGTGGCCGCGATGGCGCTTCCAGCAGTGACGACGGCCGCCTGGACATCAGCCTGTCCTCGCCCGGCGGCGCGGGCAAGGGCACCAACCCCGAGCAGCTGTTTGCCGCCGGCTACTCGGCCTGCTTCATCGGCGCGCTCAAGGCCGTGGCCGCGCGCCAGAAAGTGACGCTGCCCCAGGATCTGGCGATCGACGCCGAAGTCGACCTCGGCCCCGTGGGCCAGGCCTTTGGCATTGCCGTGCGCCTGAACATCTCGCTGCCCGGCATGGACAAGGCCCAGGCCCAGGAACTGGTCGACACCGCCCACCAGGTCTGCCCCTACTCCAATGCCACGCGCGGCAATATCGACGTCACGCTGACGCTGGCATAAAGCCAGGCGCTGCGCGCGCCTGTCCCGCTGTTGCGATTCAGACTGGGCTGCGGCGAACCCGCATGCCCAGTTTTTGCAGCAGCTGGTTGTCGGCATCGACTTCGGGGTTGCCGGTCACCAGCAGCTTGTCGCCATAAAAGATGGAGTTCGCGCCGGCCAGGAAGCACAGCGCCTGCACGGCCTGCCCCATTTGCTGGCGCCCGGCAGACATGCGCACCCGGGCTTTGGGCATGGTGATGCGGCAGGCCGCGATCACGCGCACGAAATCCAGCGGGTCCACGGGCGGGCTGTCGGCCAGCGGCGTTCCGGGAACGGCCACCAGGCTGTTGATAGGCACCGACTCGGGATAGGGATTCAGATTGGCCAGCTGCGCAATCAGGCCAGCCCGGTGCACGGGCGCCTCGCCCATGCCCACGATGCCACCGCAGCACACGCTGATGCCGGCCGCGCGCACCGCGCTCAAGGTATCGAGCCGGTCCTGGTAGCTGCGCGTGCTGACCACGTCGGTGTAGTACTCCGGCGCGGTGTCGAGGTTGTGGTTGTAGTAGTCGAGGCCGGCTTCCTTCAATGCCGTGGCCTGGTGGCTTTGCAGCATGCCCAGCGTCGCGCAGGTCTGCATTCCCAGCCCCTTGACGGTTTCAATCAGCAGCGCCATTTTCTCGATATCGCGGTCCTTGGGCGCGCGCCAGGCCGCGCCCATGCAAAAGCGCGTCGCCCCCGCATCCTTGGCGGCCTGGGCCGCGGCGCGCACTTCATCGACGCCCATGAGCTTTTGCGCGCTGACGCCGGTGTCGAACTCCGCGGCCTGGGGGCAATAGCCGCAGTTCTCGGGGCAGCCCCCGGTCTTGACCGACAGCAGGGTTGCCAGTTCCATGTCGCCTTCGGGCCAGTGTTCGCGGTGAACGGATTGCGCGCGGTGCAGCAGGTCGAGAAAAGGCAGGTCCAGCAACTGCTGCACGGCTTCTTCGCTCCATTCGTCCATTTCGGCCCGGCGGACGGCCGGGGAGCAAACCGGTGGGTGGAAATTCAGCGTGTGCGCTGCTGTGGGGGCAGACGGGTTCAAAACAGGCATGGAAACAACTCCTGGATCAGGCTGCTGGCGAAGGCTGGCAGTCCATGGCAGCGATTGTGGGAGGCGAAATCCACTGCACTGCGCCTCACGCCCCAAAATAAATCGACTAAAAACGATGCCTGCAAATGCGCGCAAATTCGGCTATTTTTAAAGGCAAATAAGTGTATTTGAGGATGAATTGCCAGCCCTGTGAATTGTCGTCGCCATGCTGCGCGCAACATACGCCAACTGCGCCCAAAACGGCCTGGACCATCCCGGCGTTTGCCGGCAACCCGTGTCATTGGCGCGCGCTATGCTGTCGCCTCACACCCCAGCGCCCCGGTTTTCGCGGGCATTCACCGGTTTTCATGGTCTCAGCCTGATGTCTTCCCTGCCGCCCCAGCCCCAAGCACCCGCGCGCCCTGGTCGCGCAGCCAATGTCGCCCAAGTCTTTTTCGCTTTTCTGAAGCTGGGGCTCACGGCTTTCGGCGGGCCTACGGCCCATCTGGCCTACTTTCGCGCGGAATTCGTCGAGCGTCGGCGCTGGATCGATGACGCCGGCTATGCCGATCTGGTCGCGCTGTGCCAGTTCCTGCCGGGTCCGGCCAGCAGCCAGGTCGGCTTTGCGCTGGGTCTGGGGCGCGCGGGCTGGCCCGGTGCGCTGGCCGCCTGGCTGGGTTTCACCTTGCCTTCGGCACTGGTGCTTATCCTGTTTGCGTTCGGCATACAGCAATGGGCCTGGCTGGCGACATCGGGCGCGGTGCATGGATTGAAGCTGGCCGCGGTCGCCGTGGTCGCGCATGCGGTCTGGGGCATGGCGCGCTCGCTATGCCCGGATCGTCCCCGGGCCGGGTTGGCGATAGCCGCAGCGCTGCTTGCGCTGGCAATTCCTTGGGCGCTGGGACAGGTTGCGGCCATTGCCGCGGCCAGCATCGCCGGCCTGCTGTGGCTACGGCTGCCAGCGCAACCGATACCCACACCGCGCGCCGCTGGCCTGGGCCGGAAGGCCGGCGCGATGCTGTTGCTGGTGTTCGCCCTGCTTTTGCTGTGGTCGATGGCGGTGATGGCCACGCCTTCGCTGTCGGCGCAGTTTGCCGCGTTCTACCAGGCGGGCGCGCTGGTGTTTGGCGGCGGCCATGTGGTGCTGGCGCTGCTGCAGGCGGCGGTGGTGCCGCCGGGCTGGATCAGCAACGACGCCTTCATTGCCGGCTACGGCCTGGCCCAGGCCGTGCCCGGTCCGCTGTTCACTTTTGCCGCCTATCTGGGCGCCTTGATGCCAGCGCCTCTGGGCGGCTGGGCGGGTGGGCTGCTGTTGCTCATCGCCGTATTCCTTCCCGGACTGCTGTTGGTCGCGGGCGCACTGCCTTTCTGGGAATCGCTGCGCCGCCGGCCCAGGGTGCAGCGCGCCATGGCAGGAGCGAATGCCGCCGTGGTCGGACTGCTGCTGGCCGCGCTTTACGACCCGCTATGGACCAGTGCCATTCATTCCCGCCTGGATTTCGCCATGGCGCTGGCGGCGTTCGGTCTGCTGGCCTGGGGTCGGCAGTCGCCGCTGCGCGTGGTGGCGCTGTCGGCCTTGGCGGCCTGGCTGCTGGCTTGAGAACTCAGCCCAGCGCCGCGATCACGTCTGCGGGCGCCTGCACCAGTTCGATCAGCACGCCTTCGCCCGCAATGGGAAATTCGTCATTGCTCTTGGGGTGCAGAAAACAGATGTCGTAGCCCGCAGCGCCCGCTCGAATGCCGCCGGGCGCGAAGCGCACGCCCTGCGCGGTGAGCCATTCGACTGCGAGCGGCAGGTCGTCAATCCACAGGCCGATATGGTTGAGCGGCGTGGTGTGGACCGCGGGCTTCTTGTCCAGATCGAGCGGCTGCATGATGTCGACTTCGACTTTCATCGCGCCGCGGCCCATGGACAGGATGTCTTCGTCGACGTTCTCGCGCTCGCTCTGAAAGGTGCCGGTCTGCTCCAGGCCGAGCATGTCGACCCAGAGTTTCTTCATGCGGTTCTTGTCGGTGCCGCCGATGGCGACCTGTTGAATGCCCAAGACCTTGAATGGGCGCTGCGCTGCAGTCATGTTGCTCCTTGTATTTTTCTGAAGTTCGGCCCTCGCGGGCTCACTCGCCATTCTCGGAGAAAAGCCGGCCCCAGTCCCGGCGCGCAGCCAGAAAAAAACCGCCTTGGCAGGCGGTTCATGGAAAGCGCGGGGCTCAGCGCTTGAGAAACCCGGCCACGCCCTGGCGGAAGGCCTGGCTGCCATAGACCGCGTGCACCAGGTCATCATCTTCGAGACTTTGCTCGATGACGATGCGCCGAATGCTTTCCTTGACGGCGGCCTGGGTCACGCCCGACAGCGCCATCAGCCGTTCGGCCAGCGCGTTCGCGCGTTCGCCCAGTTGATCGGCCGCGCAGGCTGCGTAGACAAAGCCGCAGGCCAGGGCTTCGGCAGCGTCGATGTACTCGGCCAGCAGCAGCATCTTCTTGACACGCGGCACGCCCAGGGCGGCCTGCAGCCGCGCGATATTGCGCGAAGACAAGGTGTTGGACAGCGTCTTGGCAATCGGCGCGCCAAAGCGCGCGCCTTCGGTGCACAGGCGAAAGTCGCAGGCCGTGGCCAGCGCCAGGCCGCCACCCACGGCCCAGCCGTCGATCACGGCAATGGTCGGCACGGCAATGCGCTCCACGCTGTCTATGACCTTCTCGACAAAGGCCTCATAGGCGATGCCCTGCTCTCCCCGCGTGAAATCGGCGAAATGCGCGATGTCCGTGCCCGAGATGAAGGACTTGCCGCCCGCGCCGCGAAACACGATGGCGCGCACCTGGGGATTGCGCGCGCATTCGGCAATGCATTCGAGCAGCGACTCGTACATCGCCTGCGTCATGGCGTTGTGGCGCTCGGGACGCGCTATGGTGATATGCGCCGCGCCCGAAGGCGCGATGCGCAGTTGGACCAGTTCGTTCATGCGGAGAGTGCGTAGATTTCAGCCATGATTTCCTCGTTGTGCTCGCCCAGCAGCGGTGGATGGCGGCGCACCTGCTGGGGCGTGCCCAGCATCTTCACGGGAAAGCCGATGTTCTTGACCTTGCCTTCGATAGGATGGTCGATCTCCATGCACATCTTGCGGTGCGTGCCGTGCTCGCCTTCAAACGCCTGCGGGTAGGTCAGCAGCGGGCCGGCCGGAATGCCGGCTTCAAGCATGGTGGCGACCCAGTCCTCGCTGTCGCGCTGGGCAAAGCTCTTTTCGAGCTCCTCGATCAGCGCTTCGCGGTGTTTCAGGCGCAGCGCCACGGTGGCGTAATCCGCGTGCTCGACCAGGTCGGGGCGTTGCAGCAGCGCGCACAGCTTGGCCCAGAGCTTCTGGTTGGTCGCGCCCATGACGAAGTAGCCGTCGCGCGCCTTCACCGCCTGGTAGGGCGCGCTCATCTTGTTGCTGGTGCCCAGCGGCGATGGCGGCACGCCCGTGCCCCAGTAGTCGGACATGTCCCAGATCGAGAACGCCATCGCCGAGTCAAACAGCGAGGCATCGATATGCTGGCCCTGGCCCGACTTCTGCGCGCCGATGTAGGCCGCGAGCAGGCCGTAGGTGGCAAACAGCGCGCAGCCTATGTCGGCCACGGGAACGCCCGCCTTGACCGGCTTTTCACCCTTGTAGCCGGTGACGCTCATCACGCCCGACATGGCCTGGGCCATGAGGTCGAAGCCCGGGCGCGTGGCCCAGGGTCCGCTCTGGCCAAAGCCCGAAATGCTCACATAGACGATCTTGGGATTGATCTTGCGAATCGTCTCGTAGTCGATTTTCATGCGCTGCACGGCGCCGGGGCGGTAGTTCTCGACAATCACGTCCGCGGTCTCGGCGAGCTTGTAGAAGAACTCGCGGCCTTCGTCGCTCTTGAGGTCCAGCGTCAGCGAACGCTTGTTGCGGTTCATGTTGAGAAAGCCCATGCTGTCGGGCCCCTTCATCTTGAAGCCCATGGCGCCGCGCGTCTGGTCGCCCGTGGGCGGCTCGACCTTGATCACGTCGGCGCCGAGATCGGCCAGCAGCATGCAGGCAAACGGGCCGGCCATGACCTGGCTCACATCGAGAACGCGAATGCCCTGCAGCGGCAGTGGGGGGGTGTTCTGGCTCATTTCAGCTCTCCTCGGTCACTTTGGCAAGGCGAACGACCTCGCCCCATTTCTTGTACTCGGTGGCCATGAAGGCCGCGAATTTCTCCACCGAACCGCCGCCGTCCTCGACGCCGAAGCCGTCGAAACGCGCCACCACATCCGGCATGGCCAGCACCTTGTTGACATCGGCGTTGATGCGCCTGGCCAGGTCCTTGTGCATGTCCTTGGGGCCTACAAGCCCGTACCAGCTCGAAGCGTCAAAGCCCTTGAAGCCCTGCTCGTCCATGGTCGTGACTTCGGGGAAGCCCTTGGCGCGGCTCACGCGGGTCTGGGCAATGGCGTTCATCTTCCTGGCCTTGACCTGGGCCGTGGCCGCGGTCATGGTGTCGAAGCTGAAATCGATCTGGCCGCCTATCAGGTCGGTCTGCATAGGGCCCGAGCCCTTGTAGGGAACGTGAATGGTCTGCACGCCCGCTGCCATGTTGAACATTTCGGCGGCCAGGTGCTGGACCGAGCCCGTGCCCGACGAGCCGAAGCTGATCTTGCCCGGGTTCTTCTTGCACAGCTCGACGACTTCCTTGACGCTTGCATAGCTGTTCTTGTGGCTGGTCACGAGGATGTGCGGCGTCGCGCCTATCAGCACGATCGGCGCGAAGTCCTTGAGCGGGTCATAGGTGATGCTCTTGAAGATCTGCGGCGAGATCGCATGCGTGTTGACATGCGCCATCAGCAGCGTCAGGCCATCATGGAAGCGGGTCTTGGCGAAGTAGTCGGCGGCCAGCGCGCCGGTCGCGCCGGGCTTGTTCTCGACAATCACCGAGCGGCCCCACAGGTCCGTGAGCTTCTGGCCCACGATGCGCGCAAACACATCGGTGCCGCCGCCAGGGGCCCAGCCCACCAGGATTTTTACCGGGCCCTTGGGCAGATCGGCGGCATTGGCCAGGGCCCAGGGCGCGGCCACTGCAGCTGCGCTGCCGGCCAGGAATTCGCGTCGCTTCATCTTGTCTCCTGCGTTTTGTTTGCTGCAATGCTCGCCGAGCGCGCCAGCAGCGGCAAGAACGCATCAAGCATGCCTGGGTTCGTGTTTTGCGAAACCCAGCCGCGTTGAACAACAAAAATACGAGGAAACCCTGGCTGAAACCTACTTCAGCAGCTGCGAGACGACATTGCGCAGCGTCTGCTCCTGGGCCCTGCCCTGCACGCTGGCCAGCACATAGGTGCGCTGGTGCCAGTCGCCGGCCAGCGCCACATGGCCTATCGCGGGCTCGGGGTGCAGGCTCGCAAGCACGGCCGGCGGCATCAGCCCCACGCCCAGGCCATGCCGCACCAGTGCCAGCATGGTGTCGAAGCCGCTCACGGTGAGGTGCCGGCCCATGGCCCGGCCCCGGCTCTGGTGCAGGCGCTGCAGGCTCGCGAGCACGGCCGAGCCCTGGCCCAGGCTGACCAGCGGGCAATCAAGCAGCGGGTCGGATTCGAGCGGAGTATCCGCGAACGAAAAATGTGCGCGGCTGTAGACCGCGACCAGTTCGTCCGAGCGGTAGTCGAACTTCTCCACATCGATGAAGCCGCTTTTCTTCTCGAAGATGCCTATGTCTATGACCTTGTCGCGCAGCAGCTGCTGGATGATGCGGCTGTTCTCTTCGATGATGTGCAACGTGATCTGCGGATACCGGGCGCGCACCTGGGCCAGGTCGCTGGCAAGGAATTCGATGATGGCCGCCTTGGGCGCGCCGATGATGATGCGTCCGTCCTGGCCTTCGCGCATTGCGTGGGCGTCGTCGGCCAGGCGCGTGATCAGGCTGTCGATCTGGTGGATATGGGCCAGCAGCTTGGTGCCCGACTCGGTGACCTTGACGCCATGCGGCACGCGCTTGAACAGCGGCGTGCCCAGCTGGCGCTCCAGGTCGGTGAGCCGCTTGGAGGCCGCGGCCACGGCCAGCTGCAGCTTGTCGGCCGCGCGCGAGATGCTGCCTTCCTCGGCGACGGCCAGGGCCAGCTGGACCGTGAGGGTGTCGATTTTCATGCGGACATTATCAAATGCCGTGCTGCCGCGGCATTGTCGCAGCGTGCCTGCACCGGCAAGCACGCCTCAATGCACGGCTAGAAGCTTTCCCACTCGCCCTCGGCCTTGGCCGCGGGGCGCACCGCCGGCGCAGCGGCGCTGACGCGCATGGCCGCCGTCGGTGCCAGGCGCGGCGGCGATGCGGGCCGGGCCGCGGCCACCTTCCTGGGCGCTGGCGTCGCCGCTCTTGCGGGCTGCAGCGCCGGCGCCGCGGGCCTGGCCGCTGCGCCGCCCACATTGAACACCGCCACCACCTGCGACAGGCGCTGCGCCTGATCGCGCATGGCCGTGGCGGCTGCGCTCGATTCTTCCACCAGCGCCGCGTTCTGCTGCGTCATCTGGTCCAGGTTGGCCACCGCCTGGTTCACCTGTCCTATGCCGTCGCGCTGTTCGGTCGACGAGGCCGTGATTTCGCCTATCAGGTCCGATACGCGGCGTACGCTGCTGACGATCTCTTCCATGCTGCGGCCCGCGTGCGCGACCTGCGCCGAGCCGGTCTCCACGTTCTCCACCGAGGCGCCTATGAGCTGCTTGATCTCCTTGGCGGCCTCGGCGCTGCGCTGCGCCAGGCTGCGCACTTCCGATGCGACCACGGCAAAGCCCCGGCCCTGCTCGCCTGCGCGCGCGGCTTCCACGGCCGCATTGAGCGCGAGGATGTTGGTCTGGAAGGCGATGGAGTCGATCACGCCGATGATGTCGTTGATCTTGCGCGAGCTGTCGGTGATCTGCTGCATGCTGTGCACCACCTGACCGACCACTTCGCCGCCGCGCTCCGCGGCCTGGGCAGCGGTGGACGCCAACTGGTTGGCCTGGCGCGCGGTGTCGGCCGATTGGGTCACGGTGGCCGTCAGCTGTTCCATGCTGGCCGCCGTTTCCTCGAGATTGGCGGCGGTCTGCTCGGTGCGCGCCGACAGATCCTGGTTGCCGGTGGCGATCTGCGTCGATGCCGAAGACACCGATTCGACACCCGAGCGCACTTCCGTCACCACGCCGCGCAGGCGCGCGGCCATGGCCGACAGCGACTGCAGCAGATGGCCCAGTTCGTCCTTGCGGTCATCGCGCACTTCGATCGTCAGGTCGCCATCCGTGATGGCATCGGTCAGGCGCACGGCCTGCTCCAGCGGCCGGGTGATGGAGCGCACGGTCAGCGCGACCAGGCCTATGCCCAGCAACATCACCACGGCGGCGACCGCTTCCGCGATCCAGCGCGCCACTGCATTGCGCTCGACCGCGTCGGCCTTGATCTGGTCGCGCTGGCGCTGCTGCAGCGAGATGAACGCTTCCTGCGCCGCGATGTAGCTCGCCACCGCAGGCAGCAGCCTGTCGTTGACCACGCGCTGGGCGCCTTCCACGTCACCGGCGCTGCGCGTCTTCTGCGCCTGGGCGACGAGATCGAGCACGATCACGCGCGCGGCAGCCACGCGCTCCAGTTGGACCTTGTCTTCGGGCGAGTCGGCGCCGTCGACAATCTGCTTTTGCACCGCCGATACGGCCTGGATCGAGGTCTTGAGTTGCGGTTGCAGCCGCTGGCTGAGCAACTCATCGGTGGTGATCGCGCCTATCACCACGCGCTCGACGGCCAGCTCGGTCATGCCTTTCCAGCGCAGCGCCAGGGAAATGCGGTCCTCCTCGGCCTGGACCTCCTGCGCCGTTTGTGCATTGAGTTGCACCGTGATCACGTAAAGCCCTGTGCCCAGGGCCAGCAGGGACAGCATGAGACCCAGAATCGTCGTCCAGAGCTTGCTGGCGACCGAGAGATTGTTGAAGTGCATAAAAGATCAGTGGGAAAGACCAAAGGGAAAAGTGCGAGAGATCGATGCTTTTCGGGCCGTGAATACCGCCCAAAAAAATAGCATGCTTTTGCTTACACTTTTGCCCAAGGCACCCCCCTGAGCACTGCGTTTGTGTCAGGTATATGACTTGTCTATCGTGTCCGAGGGCGGGGAAAGCGGACCGGGGCCACGCCATGTGCATTGGCGTGGCCCCGGCAGGCGGCCCTGGGCTAAAGCCGCAGGGCGGAATTCAGATGAATTCCAGGATCACCTCGTCCACGGCCAGCGAATCGCCCTTGCTGGCGCTGATCTTGCCGACCACGCCGTCCTGCGTGGCAAACAGGATGTTTTCCATCTTCATGGCTTCGATCACGGCGAGCTTCTCGCCCGCCTGCACTTTCTGGCCTGGCTGCACGGCGATGTCGATCAGCAGCCCCGGCATGGGCGACAGCAGGAACTTCGACAGATCGGGCGGTGCCTTGTAAGGCATGAGCTGGTGCAGCTCGGCGCCGCGCGGCGACAGCACCAGGGCTTCGATCTGCGTGCCGTTGTGCGCAATGCGCAGGGCCAGCGGGTTCTTGCCCGTGCCGCGTTCGATCTGCACGGTGAACGGCTGGCCGTTGACCAGGCCTGCAAGGCGTGCGTCGCGCAGATGGCTGTCGCTGCTGATGTCGTAGATCTTGTCGCCGGCTTGGCCATGCACCGTGACCTTGCTCGCATGGCGCGCCAGGTCGAAGTCCTCGACGCGCACCGCCGCGTGCTGGTTGCGGCCTTCGGCGCCCAGCGTGACCACGGCGTAGTCGATGCCCAGCTGCAGTTCATGGCCTTGCATCTGACCGGTGATGGTCGAGGCGCGCTCGCGGTAGCGGCGGTTCATGTAGGCCGCGAGGGCCACGAGGAACTGCGGATCGCTGTGCGGCACGTCCTCGGCATGGAAGCCGCCCGCGTAGTGCTCGGCAATGAAGCCGGTGTTGAAGTCGCCCGCAATGAACTTTGGGTGGGCCAGCAGCGCGGCCTGGAACGGAATGTTGGAGCTGATGCCGCGGATCACGAAGCCGTTGAGCGCTTCGCGCATCTTGGCGATCGCCTCGTTGCGGTCCTTGCCGTGCACGATGAGCTTGGCGATCATCGAATCGTAGTACATCGGAATTTCGCCGCCTTCGTAGACGCCGGTGTCGACGCGCACGCCATGCAGGTGCTCGGTATCGCCCTGCCACATGGTCTGCTGCGGCGGCTGAAAGCGCACCAGCCGGCCCGTGGACGGCAGGAAGTTGCGGAATGGATCCTCCGCGTTGATGCGGCACTCGATGGCCCAGCCGTCGCGGCGCACGTCGGCCTGGCCGAAAGCCAGCTTCTCGCCGGCCGCGACGCGAATCATCTGCTCGACCAGGTCCAGGCCGGTGATGGCTTCGGTCACGGGATGCTCGACCTGCAGCCGGGTGTTCATTTCCAGGAAGTAGAACGACTGGTCCTTGCCGACCACGAACTCTACCGTGCCCGCGCTCTGGTACTGCACGGCCTTGGCCAGCGCCACGGCCTGGGCGCCCATGGCCGCGCGCGTTTCCTCGGAGATGAACGGCGACGGCGCTTCCTCGATCACCTTCTGGTGGCGGCGCTGGATAGAGCATTCGCGCTCGTTGAGAAACACCACGTTGCCATGGGCGTCGCCCAGCACCTGGATCTCGATGTGGCGCGGCTCCTCGACGAATTTCTCGATGAACACGCGGTCGTCGCCGAAGCTGTTGCGTGCCTCGTTTTGGCAGCTCGCAAAGCCGTCAAACGCTTCCTTGTCGTTGAACGCCACGCGCAGGCCCTTGCCGCCGCCGCCGGCGCTGGCCTTGATCATCACGGGATAGCCTATGCCGCGCGCGATTTCCACGGCCTGCTCGGCACCCGCGATCGCGTCGTTGTAGCCGGGAATGGTGTTGACCTGGGCTTCGGCCGCGAGCTTTTTCGAGGCGATCTTGTCGCCCATGGCGGCAATCGCATGGTGCTTGGGGCCGATGAAGACGATGCCTTCTTCTTCCACGCGCTTGGCGAAGGCTTCGTTTTCGCTCAGGAAGCCGTAGCCCGGGTGCACGGCCTGGGCGCCGGTCTGCTTGCAGGCAGCGATGATGCGGTCGGCGAGCAGATAGGACTCGCGGCTGGGCGCGGCACCGATGTGCACGGCTTCGTCGGCCAGCTGCACATGGCGCGCATCCTTGTCGGCATCGGAATACACGGCCACGGTGGCGATGCCCATCTTGCGGGCGGTGGCGATCACGCGGCAGGCGATTTCGCCGCGGTTGGCAATCAGAATCTTGGTGAACATGATGGATTTCCTGGCGCTGTCGTTCTTAGAGCGGAATGTTGCCGTGCTTGCGCCACGGGTTCTCGAGCTGCTTGTTCTGCAGCATCGTCAGGCTGCGGCAGATGCGCTTGCGCGTCTCGTGCGGCAGGATCACGTCGTCGATGAAGCCGCGTGCGCCGGCGACAAACGGGTTGGCAAAGCGCGCCTTGTACTCGGCTTCGCGCGCGGCGAGCTTTTCGGGGTCGTTCTTGTCCTCACGGAAGATGATCTCCACCGCGCCCTTGGCGCCCATCACGGCAATCTCGGCCTGGGGCCAGGCCAGATTCACGTCGCCGCGCAGGTGCTTGGAGGCCATCACGTCATACGCGCCGCCATAGGCCTTGCGCGTGATGATGGTGATCTTGGGCACCGTGGCCTCGGCGTAGGCGTAGAGCAGCTTGGCGCCATGCTTGATGATGCCGCCGTACTCCTGGCTGGTGCCGGGCATGAAGCCGGGAACGTCGACAAAGGTCAGCACGGGAATGTTGAACGCATCGCAAAAGCGCACGAAGCGCGCGGCCTTGATCGAGCTCTTGATGTCCAGGCAGCCGGCAAGCACCAGCGGCTGGTTGGCCACGATGCCCACGGTCTGACCGGCCATGCGCGCGAAGCCGATCAGGATGTTCTTGGCGTAGTCGGGCTGCAGTTCGAAGAAGTCGCCGTCGTCCACGGTCTTGGCGATCAGCTCCTTCATGTCGTAGGGCTTGTTCGGGTTCTCGGGCACCAGCGTGTCGAGCGAGCGGTCGGCGCGGTCGGACGGATCGGTGGTGGCGCGCAGCGGGGCCTTCTCGCGGTTGTTCAGCGGCAGGTAGTTGTAGAGGCGGCGCAGCATCATCAGCGCTTCGACATCGTTGTCGAATGCCATGTCGGCGACGCCGCTCTTGGTCGTATGCGTGACGGCGCCGCCCAGTTCCTCGGCCGTGACTTCCTCGTGCGTCACGGTCTTGACCACCTCGGGGCCGGTGACGAACATGTACGACGAGTCTTTCACCATGAAGATGAAGTCGGTCATCGCCGGCGAATACACCGCTCCGCCCGCGCAGGGGCCCATGATCATGCTGATCTGCGGCACCACGCCGCTGGCCAGCACGTTCTTCTGGAACACGTCGGCGTAGCCGCCCAGGCTGGCCACGCCTTCCTGGATGCGTGCGCCGCCCGAATCGTTGAGGCCGATCACCGGCGCGCCGACCTTCATTGCCTGGTCCATGACCTTGCAGATCTTCTCGGCATGGGTTTCGCTCAGAGCGCCGCCAAACACCGTGAAGTCCTGGCTGTAGACAAACACCAGCCGGCCGTTGATCATGCCGTAGCCCGTGACCACGCCATCGCCCGGAATCTTGTTGTCCTGCATGCCGAAGTCGGTGCAGCGGTGCTCGACGAACATGTCCCATTCCTCGAACGTGCCGTCGTCGAGCAGCAGCTCTATGCGCTCGCGCGCCGTCAGCTTGCCCTTGCCGTGCTGCGCGTCAATGCGCTTTTGACCACCGCCGAGTCGCGCCAGTGCGCGCTGTTTCTCGAGTCGCTCCAGAATGTCCTGCATGATGCTCGTCTTTCTTGCTGAGTCGTCGCGCGGCACGGAGGCACGCGCGCTTCTTGGGGATGGATGACTGCGTGCCCTATTGTGGCGCGCGGGAATGTGGAACCTGTGACTGCGCGGCCAGCAGATTGCGCGCCGCGGTCGATGCGGGCAGCCGGCCTTCGGCCACGGCCGCCAGCGTCTGCGGCAGCAGCGCCTGTACTTCGGGGTGGGAGCGAAACGCCTGCTTGAGGCCGGCGTCCACGCGTTCCCACATCCAGGCCAGCGACTGCTTTTCGCGGCGCGAGACCAGCCGGCCATTGGCCGTCTGCATCTCGCGGAACTGCTGCACCGCCTGCCAGAACGCTTCCACGCCCTGGCCCAGCAGCGCGCTGATCTGCAGCACGCGCGGCTGCCACAGCGCGCCATGCGTGGCGTGATCGGGGTTGCCATGCATGCCCAGCAGGCGCAGGCTGGAGGTGATCTGGGCTTGAGCGCGCGTGGCCGCGTTCTTGTCGATGTCGGCCTTGTTGATGACCACCAGATCGGCCAGCTCCATCACGCCCTTCTTGATGGCCTGCAGGTCGTCGCCCGCATTGGGCAGTTGCAGCAGCACGAACATGTCGGTCATGCCGTTGACCGCGGTCTCGCTCTGGCCCACGCCCACGGTCTCGACAATCACCACGTCGTAGCCCGCGGCCTCGCAGACCAGCATGGCCTCGCGCGTCTTCTCGGCCACGCCGCCCAGCGTTCCGCTCGCGGGGCTGGGACGGATGTAGGCCTGGGGATGGACCGACAGATGCTCCATGCGCGTCTTGTCGCCCAGGATCGATCCGCCCGATACCGAGGACGAGGGATCGATCGCCAGCACCGCGACGCGCAGGCCCTGCCCGATCAGGTACAGGCCCAGGGTTTCAATGAAGGTCGACTTGCCCACGCCGGGCACGCCGCTGATGCCCAGCCGGAACGCCTTGCCCGTATGGGGCAGCATCGTGGTGAGCAGCGCATCGGCTTGCGCGCGGTGGTCGGCGCGTGTCGATTCAAGCAGGGTGATCGCCTTGGCAATCGCCCGGCGCTGCACGGCCGCACTGCCGTGCAGAATGCCTTCGAGCAACTCGGAAGGGCTCATGCCACGGCAGCCTTGCGGATCTGTTCGAGCACGTCCTTGGCGCTGGCCGGAATCGGCGTTCCCGGGCCGTAGACGCCCTTGACGCCGGCCTGGAACAGGAATTCATAGTCCTGCGCCGGCACCACGCCGCCGACGAACACGATGATGTCGTCCGCGCCCTGGGCCTTGAGCTCGGCAATGATGGCCGGCACCAGCGTCTTGTGGCCGGCGGCGAGCGTGGACACGCCCACGGCATGCACGTCGTTCTCGATGGCCTGGCGCGCGCACTCCTCGGGTGTCTGGAACAGCGGGCCCATGTCGACGTCGAAGCCCAGGTCGGCAAACGCCGTGGCGACGACCTTGGCGCCGCGGTCATGCCCGTCCTGGCCCAGCTTGGCGATCATCACGCGCGGGCGCCGGCCCAGTTCCTCGGCCAGCGCATTGATTTCTGTCTTGAGCTTGTCCCAGCCTTCGGCCGAGTCATAGGCCGCGGCGTAGACGCCGGTGACCTTCTGCGTGTCGGCGCGATGGCGGCTGTAGACCTTTTCCAGCGCATCGCTGACTTCGCCCACCGTGGCGCGCAGGCGCACGGCCTGGATGGCGAGGTCCAGCAGATTGCCTTCGCCGCTTTCGGCGGCTGCGGTCAGCGCGTCCAGCGCCTGCTGCACCTTGGCCGTATCGCGCTCCTTCTTGATCTTGTTGAGCCGCTCGATCTGGCCGTCGCGCACCTTGACGTTGTCGATCTCCAGAATGTCGATGGGATCTTCCTTGGCGAGCTTGTACTTGTTGACGCCAACGATCACGTCCTTGCCCGAGTCGATGCGCGCCTGCTTCTCGGCCGCCGCGGCCTCGATCTTGAGCTTGGCCCAGCCGCTGTCCACGGCCTGGGTCATTCCGCCCATGGCTTCGACTTCCTCGATGATGGCCCAGGCCGCATCGGCCATGTCCTGGGTCAGTTTCTCCATCATGTACGAGCCGGCCCAGGGGTCGATCACGCTGGGAATATGCGTTTCTTCCTGGATGATCAGCTGGGTGTTGCGGGCAATGCGCGAGGAGAATTCGGTGGGCAGCGCGATGGCTTCGTCGAAGCTGTTGGTGTGCAGCGACTGCGTGCCGCCGAACACCGCGGCCATGGCCTCGATGGTGGTGCGCACCACGTTGTTGTAGGGATCCTGCTCGGTCAGCGACCAGCCCGAGGTCTGGCAGTGGGTGCGCAGCATCAGGCTCTTGGGGTTCTTGGCGCCGAACTCCTTCATGATGCGGCACCACAGCAGGCGCGCGGCGCGCATCTTGGCGATCTCCAGATAGAAGTTCATGCCTATCGCCCAGAAGAACGACAGCCGTCCCGCGAACGCGTCGACATCCATGCCCTTGGCCGTGGCGGTCTTCACGTATTCCTTGCCGTCGGCCAGCGTGAACGCCAGTTCCAGCGCCTGGTTGGCGCCGGCTTCCTGCATGTGGTAGCCCGAAATCGAGATCGAGTTGAACTTGGGCATGTTCAGGCTCGTGTACTCGATGATGTCGCCGATGATGCGCATCGACGGCTTGGGCGGGTAGAT
>NZ_JAVWWA010000056.1:0-31433 GCF_036666375.1 Comamonas sp.
GCGCTGCAGGTCTTCGGCTCGTTTCTGCTGTACCGCCTCGCAAGGCTGCGCTAGGACCATCGCCATGTACCGGCCCTCCCATCTCCCTGCACGACCGCTGCGCGCCTGGCGCAAGGAGCAGCCATGACTGCGCAACAACTATGGATTGCCAGCCTGGCATTCGCCGCACTCGCCGTGCTGCTGCTCGCCGGGGCGATGGTCTGGCAGCTGCGCCGCTCGGCGCGCGCGGCGGCGCTGGTCGGCGAGGTGCTGCACGCGCGCGAAGCCAGCGCGGCGGCGCTGCAGCCGTTTCTCATGCCCGGAACCCCTGCGCCTTCGACACCCGGCAATGAAAAGGCCGAAGCCGCGATGGCGCAATCGGTCGCCAACAGCCTCAGGCCACCGGCCTGGCTGCAGTCCGGTCTGTCCAAGGCGCTGTTCGCCGACGAGGACCGCAAGCTGATGGAGCTGGCCGGCATGGAGATCGCGCGCGGCGGCCTGGTCTATGTCATCAGCCGCGTGGTGCTGGCGCTGTGCCTGCCCATGCTCCTGCTCATGCTGTTGCAGCCCAAGGGCCACAACGCGCTGCTCTATGGTTTCCTGGGCTTCGGTTTTGGAATGATGCTGCCCAAATGGCTGGTGCGCTCCAAGGCCAACCGCCGGCGCCAATGCGTGGTCGAGGAACTGCCGCTGTTTGTCGATCTGCTGCGGCTGCTGCAAGGCGTGGGCTTGAGCATTGACCAGAGCATGCAGATTCTCGCCACGGAATTTACCGGCGTGCTGCGCGTGATCGGCGCCGAACTCGCCCTGGCCAACCGGCTCTATGCGAGCGGTCGCACGCGCGAGCAGTCGCTGCAGCGCCTGGCCCATATCGGCGCCGACGATGACCTGAGCGCCGTCGTCAACCTGCTGGTGCAGGTCGACCGGCATGGCGGCGCGGTGCAGGACCCTTTGAAGGAATTCAGCCTGCGGCTGCGCGAGAAGCGCCAGGCGGGTTTCAAGGAAAAGATTGGAATCATCACCGTCAAGATGACCGGCGTCATGGTGCTGACGCTGTTGCCCGCGCTGATCGTCATCACTGCGGGACCGGGCTTCACGGCCGTCATCCGTTCGCTGTCCACGATGGGAGGGAAATAAGCCATGAACCACAAGCCACGCTTTTCGCCTGGGCAACGCGCGCTCACCGGGCTCGCCGGCGCGATCGCGGCGCTGCTGCTCGCGGGCTGTGCGGCCAAGTCGCCGCAAGGCTATGGCGCTGCCACCGAAGCCAGCCTGGCGCAGCAGGCACAGCAGCAGCTGGAAAAGGCCGAGCAGATGACGCAGGTCGACCCCAAGCAAACCTATCTGGGCCTGATCACGCAAATGCAGCAGGCCAACCAGTGGTACGCCGCGCTGGCGCACACCGAAGCGTTTGAGCGCCAGTACGGCGCCAGCGTGCAGATGCGCCTGCTGCGCGCCGATGCGCTGCGCAATACCGGTCAGGCATTGCCCGCGGAGAACGAGTACCGCGCGCTGCTGGGAGAGACCGACAGCACGACCCAGGCGCGGGCCCACCGCGGGCTGGGACTGTTGCATGCGGGCCAGAAACGCTATGCCCAGGCGGTTGCACAACTCGAGCGCGCGCGCCAGCTCAACCCCATAGACGCCGATCTGCTCAGCGACCTGGCCTACACGCATATGCTCGACGGCCAGCTGTCCGCGGCCGCGTTGCCCATCCTTCAGGCCGCGCAGCTCGCGCCGGCGAATGCGCGGGTACAGCTCAATCTTGCGCTCTACTGGCTCGCGAGCGGCGCCCAGGACCAGGCCACCCAGCTGCTGCAGCGCCTGCGCCTGCCGCCGGCCAGGAACGCCGCGCCGCTGATAGACGAGACCTCGCTGCAGACCTTGCAGGCCCAGCTCGCGGCCGTCACGCAGGCGGTGCAGGACAGGACCAATGCCGCCGCCGCGCAAAGCCTTGCCCCACCCGTGGCGCAAGCGCCCGAGCGCATCAGGACCGTGGTGCTCGAACATGCGCCGCGCGCCGCCGATGCCGCCACGCTCACCGCGGACCGCCGCCCGACGCCTGCCCCCACGCGATAAGGAGCCCGTATGACCTTGCATTTCACCATCCATCCGCGCCTGCAGCTTTCGCGGATGCTGCTGGCCCTGGCCCTGGCAATGGCGAGCGGCGTTCATGCCCAGACCGACCGCAGCGTCGCCGCCGTGCAGGCGCCGCCGCCGGCCGAGGAGCATGTGCCACCCCAGCCCTTGCGCGTCAGAAGCATAGATATCGGCAGCGCCGCGCAGAAGCTCTGGGACCTGCAGCGCGCGGCGCCCGGCGTGCGCCCCCGCCCCATCGATGGCGATCAGGCCAGCCGCAGCTACCAGCGCTATCTCAAGAGCTTCGAGTACCCCATTCCCGAGCGCTTCAGTTCCGGCTTGGAAATCGTGAAGAAGTAAGCGCGTCACGCCATGCTGCAGCCGCCACGCACTTCCGAGCCAACCGGCGCCCCGCCAAGGCGTCAGCGCGGTGTCTATGCGCTGGAGTGGGCTTTCATCTTTCCGGCATTCTTCATGCTGCTGTACGGAATCATCTGCTACGGCCTGACTTTCCTGGTGCGTGAATCCATGCAGTACGCAGTGGAGGAAGGGGCCAGGGCCGCGCTGAGATATCCGGTGGGCGCGAACTCGTCCACCTGGAACGACAGGAAAACGCAGACCGTCGCCGCGGTCAAGGACCGCCTGAACTGGCTGCCGACTGCCATCAGACCTACCGACGCCAACGTCAAGTTCACCGTATGCCTGGTCAGCGATGCGGCCTGCAATCAGGACAGCGTGCTCAATGCCAGTCTGCCCTGCAGCACCGCCGCACCTTGCATGATTCTGGTTTCCTACGCCATCAACAACTATCAGGACCATGCCATTGCCCCTGCCT
This sequence comes from Comamonas sp., assembly GCF_036666375.1. Lineage (GTDB taxonomy): Bacteria > Pseudomonadota > Gammaproteobacteria > Burkholderiales > Burkholderiaceae_C > Comamonas. The sequence goes on from NZ_JAVWWA010000056.1 coordinate 2,894, forward strand.
TTCCCGGCATCGGGCTGGTCTTGCCTTCGAGGCTGCAGGCCAACGCCAGCATCCTGATGGACAGGGAGTTGCTGTGAAAACTCCACGGCCCCATCGCTTGGCCAATGCGGTCGCGGCGCGCCACAGACAGCATGGCGTTGCAGCCATTGAATTCGCGCTGCTTGCCATTCTCATGACGACTTTGCTTCTGGGCCTTATGGTGTGGTGGCAGTATTTTCAGGCCAACCAGATATTGACGCGAGCGGCAGGCGACGGTGCGCGGGCCGCACATACGCTGGTCATCACAGGTACGGCCCCCTGCGTCGTGACCAATGCGGCCGCCAACAAGGCCAGCATTGAAACGCGCGTCGAAAACATCATCAAAAGTCAACTGACGTACAGTGGACTTGCCGCGGAGAAGTTCAGCATTTCGAACAAATTGTGGAAATGCTCCAATACCGGAACGGAGAGTTTCAGCTTCGACGTCAGCTACCAACTTCCATCATTCATAGGCAGCAATAGTTTTCTGAAAGAGCCGACCAGCCTGAATATCAAGGATCACATCGTGGTCCACTTCCCTTCCACGACTTGAAGGACAGGCAGCATGACGTACCACATGTCCCGCAATCCCCCGCTGCAGAATGGTTCCATACTGGTTCAATTCGCTCTGCTGGTCCTGGTTCTCATCGCGATACTTGGTACGATTCAGATTGGCTACATGTATTATGCAAAGCGCGATTTGCAACGCATCGCCGATATGGCCGCCCTGGAATCCGCAAACGCCATCAAGATCGCGACCACCTGCAACGATGCGAAAAACTCCGGAAAACAAAGCATAGATGCCCAATGGCCGCTGGGCATTACGACCACAGGAAACACTCTCGACAAGATCGAATGCGGCCAATGGACAAAAGCGGCAGGTTTCGTTTCGGTCAGCCCATTCAACGCCGCCCGCGTCACGCTGTCCGGCGAGAGCCTGCAGCTGGTTCCATTCACAGGAAACAGAACAGTTGGCGCCACGGCCACCGCGGCCATCGCCAGTGATTCGATCGCCTCTTTCTCCATAGGCTCCGGAGTTGCACGGTTGAACGCCGGCGCGCTTAACAGTCTTCTGACATTGCTGCTTGGCACCAGCGTCAATCTGAGCCTTGCCGACTACACCGGTCTTGCAAACACCAATGTCAATCTTCTGGGACTGATGAATGCCTTGCAGGTCAATGCAGGCAACTATGCGGAACTGCTCAACACCACGGTCAGTCTGGAACAGCTTTTGCAAGCCAGCATCCAGGTGGCGGAAAACATCCAGGATCAGGCAACCGCCGACATTGCCATCAATGCCCTGGGCAATCTGCTTGCGCTTCCCGCAACGCTGAATCTGAACAATACATTCATCAACCTGCTCAAGGACGGCAGCCAAAAAGGCCTGGTGGACCTGGGGATCTATCAGAACCTGCCCTCTTCCGCGCTGAATGCCGATGTGAGCGCGCTGAGCGTCCTGACCACGGCATTGCAGATCGCCAATGCGAACTCTGCGGCTGCACTGCAGACCACGCTTGATCTGGGTGTGCTGGCAAAGACCACCGTGGCGGTGAAGATCATAGAACCGCCCGTCATCGCCACCGGCCCGGCGGGGAAGGATGGCAGCGGGCAATACATCACACGAGCGCACACCGGTCAGGTTCGCACAAAGATCGATCTACAAGCCCTCAATGCGTTGACGTCCTCGGGTAATCTGCTCGATCTCAACCTCCTGTTCCTGCTGCGTCTGCAGGCATCGCTGCCGTCCAGCAGCGCGATCAATCTTCCGATTTATGTGGAGGTGGCTTCCGCCGATGGCGAGCTGGAAAGCATTTCGTGCCACTTTTACGCTGCCAACACCCACAAAACCACCATTCTGGCAAAACCCGGGGTAGCACATATATTCCTTGGAAAAATACCTGATGCAATGACCAACACCACTACTGCGTGGGGAGGCTTGTCCAAGGATTATTTCAACCTCCTTGACATCAATGTCAGAGTCACTTTGCTTGGGCTAACGATTGTATCGGCACCCGTGAAATTGATGGCCAAGCTGGATCTTTCCATAGACAACCCTAAATCAGCTCTTGACTTCAGTTATTCAACGGAAAAACCTCGTTCCGAACAGAATCTGATAAAGACTGTTGGATCGGAAACAAAACTGGGCGCTGCGCTCGGAAATGCATTGAGCAATAATCTATTGCAATTTCGACTGGACACGAGTGGCCTGACGCTTCTTGGAATCGATCTCGATTATTTATCGGTCATCGTTGATGCCCTGGTCAACAGTCTTTCCATAATCGTCGGCGTGGTCGTTTCCCTGCTTTCCACATTGCTGAACCCGATTTTCATCTTGCTTGATTCTTTGCTGGGTCCCCTGTTGAAAACATTGGGACTGCAGATCGGCTACGCCGATGTAGAACTGCTTTGGACAGACTGCAATCCGGCGCAACTGGTGAATTGAATCGATTCATCAACCAACCATTCAACATCAAGGAACCGCACAGTGAATCAGGGAGAATTGGTCATCTACGTCTGGGAAGGCCAAGCCGATATCGCGGAGCGGGTGGAGCGTTGCATGCTCAGCATGGACGTGGAGGTCGTGCGTGCCGACGGCCTGAACATGGCTCCGGCCTCGACCGCCGGCCAGAACGCGATTGCGGTGGTGAGCGTGTCCATGCTCGAAGGCGCGCGTTTCAGCCGCAACCATGTCGAGGGCACGTTCGGCGGCATGCCCGTGCTGTGGGTCAGCTCGAATCTGCGCGGCGCGACCGCGGGCAGCTATGCGACCGAGTATTCGCATGTGCTGCCGTTCGACTTCACGGGCGCGGAGTTGCGCGCGATGCTGGCACGCATCCTGCAGCGCCTGCAGAGTTCGCACAGCCAGCCCCAGCGCTCCGACGACATCATTGCGGTCGCCGAGTGCATGCTGAGCCTGCTCAACGACGCCGACACCTTTGCCGATTGCGAGCACAGCGTGCTCATCAGCGGCGAGACCGGCACCGGCAAGGAGCGCATCGCCGAACGCCTGCATGTGCGCAACACCCATTACGGCCAGGGGCCGTTTGTCGTCGTCAACTGCGGAGCCATCCCCGACGGGCTGTTCGAATCGCTGTTCTTCGGCCATGCGAAGGGTTCGTTCACCGGCGCCGTGACCGCGCACAAGGGCTTTTTCGAGCAGGCCAGCGGCGGCACGCTGTTCCTCGACGAGATTGCCGATCTGCCGCTCTACCAGCAGGTCAAGCTGCTGCGCGTGCTCGAGGAGCGCACGGTCACGCGGCTGGGCTCGGCCACGCCGGTGCGGCTGGATTTCAGGCTGGTGGCCGCAACCAACAAGCCTTTGCGCGAACAGGTGCACGCGGGCCGCTTTCGCGCCGATCTGTTCTTTCGACTCGCGGTGATCGAGCTGCAGATGCCCAGCCTCGAAGAGCGCGGCGAAGCCGACAAGCTCGCCATCTTCTCCAGCATCCTGCACAAGGTGGTCGGAGAGGAAATGATGACCAAGCTGGGCGAGCCGCCATTCTTCATTCTCGACGCGGTCGCGCAGATGTACTTTCCGGGCAATGTGCGCGAACTGCGCAACCTGACCGAGCGCATAGGCGTCGCCGCGCGCCAGACCGGCGACTGGCTCGCGGGCGGTGCGACGGAGCGCATCCTGCGCCAGGCGCAAAGCCTGTCGGCCGTGACGTTTCCGCTGCAGACCGGCGCCAGCGAAGCGCTGCCCGCCAGTCGCGCCAACTGGGACCAGGAAGAGCGCAACCGCATCATCGCCGCGCTGGGGGCCAACGACTGGAAACGCCAGCCCACGGCCGACCAGCTGGGCATCAGCCGCAAGGTGCTGTGGGAAAAGATGCGCAAGTACCAGATCAGCAACGGTGAGCCCGAAGTTCCGCTGGCCGTCGGCATCCCTGCGGATGCCGAAGACGACAGCGAGAAGTGACGCAGCCGCCGTATCTGCCCCTGCCCTGACTCCGCGAAGCCTTATTCCATGCAAAAACCTCTGATCGTTTTCGTCGGCGCCGTCTACCCCAGCCAATACACGCTGCTGTGCAGCCATCTGCGCGCCAGCGGCATGGCCGACAGCTGGTTCATGACCACGCCGGGCCACAAGGCCAACCACGAAAAGGACTGCGACCACCTGCTGTCCTTCCAGCCCGATGGCAACATCGTCGGCCCGCAAAGCTACTACTACTCGAGCAAGGTCGAGCGCTCGGCGCGCATCTGCCGCGGCGTGCTCAAGGCACTCAAGGACTTCGAGAAGGCGCAGGGCCGGCGCATCGACGTGGTGGTCGCGCACTCGCTGTGGGGCGCGCCGAACTGGCTTTACGATGAACTGGATGCAGCCGTCGTCAGCTACATCGAATTCCCCAGCTACCGCGCGCACGGCTGCGACCCCATGTATCCACCCGACGAAGCCCAGCGCCTGGCCGACCGCAACACCGAGATGCTGCACTTTCACCAGGTGCTGTGCAGCGACCTGACCATCGTGCCCAGCGCCCATGCGCGCTCCCTGTTCCCGCCACTGCTGCAGGACCGGATCGCGGTGCAGTTCGAAGGCTTCGACATCCAGCCGCCGCTGCGCGACCCTGCGACCGATACAGTGCCGGGCCGGCGTTTCACGCTGGCATTTTCGGCGCGCGACCTGTCGAGCGCTAAGGGCTTCGAGACCTATATGCGGCTGGTGGACCGCATGGTGCGCGAAGGCGACGCCCAGAACACGCGCTTCATCGCCATAGGCGACGACAAGGCCGCAACCTATGGCTACGAGCAGCAGTGGGTGGAGCGCCGCTATGGCGGCAAGGTCGCGAGCTTTCGCGACCATTTGCTCAAGGTCTACCCCGGCGCCGAGGTGGTTGAGTTTCCCGGACGCCTGCCCTATGCGGAATTCGCTGCGCTGCTGGCCGAGGTGGACCTGTTTCTCTATCCGCTGCGCCATGGCGTGGCGAACTGGGGGCTGATGGAAATCCTGGCGCGCGGCGGCTGCGTGATCGGCACCAACTGGGGCTTTCTTCCCGAGCTGGTGCAAAACGATGTCAACGGACTGCTGCTGCCAGACAACGACGACGCATGGATTGCCGCGATACGCGCGCTGCGCGCCGATCCGGCCAGGCGCGCGCGCTATGCCAGGGCCGCACAGGAGACAGGCCAGAAGTACCACATCTCGAAGATTGCGCCGCGCTTCATGGCATTGTTCGAACGCGCACTCGCCCAGCGACGCGCACCGCTGCTGGCCGGGGCGCAAGGCGCATGCTGAAGCGATGGGACACAGCCCGCCGCAGATGCCGTCAGACGCTGGTCATCCCGGGCGCGGCATCCCAGGCCACCCGGTTGCGCCCCGCGTTCTTCGCCAGGTAGAGCAAGGCATCGGCACGCTCCAGGGCGCGCGGCAGGTCGTCGCAAGACCCCACGCCGGCCACACCGAAACTCGCCGTGACGGCGCCGGCAATGGCGCTGCAATGGGTTTGCGCCAGCTGCCGGCGCATGCGTTCGGCAACGCCGGCAGCGATGGCCATATCGGCGCAATGCAGCAAGACGACAAATTCCTCGCCGCCGAAGCGCGCCACCAGATCGCCCGGGCGCACCTGCTGCTGCAGCGTCTGGCCCACGATCTGCAGCACCTCATCACCGGCAGCGTGCCCCCAGGCGTCGTTGACGCGCTTGAAATGGTCTACATCGCACACCAGCAGCGCCCAGCCTGACGAGCGCGGGCTGCGCAGGCGCGTTTGCGCGGATTCCAGAAAGGAACGGCGATTGAGCAAGCAGGTCAGGGCATCATGGTCGCGCTCGCTGCGCAGGGCCTGGAGAATCTCGCGCAGCGAACAGGCGAGAAGGCTCAGGATGAACGCCAGCCCTATCACCATGTTGACCGCGAGCATCAGCAACCACAGGCCCGACTGCGTCAGATCCTCGACGCTTTGCACCGGCAGCAAATACATGACCACGCCGGTGCGCACCACCGCGTTGACCAGCAAGGCCAGATAGCAGGCCCACAGAATGCGCTCCACGCCGCTTTTGAAAGCGGGCGCCCGGAAAATGCTGCGCACCGGCAGCGCCCGTAGCAAAAGCATGGCGACGTTCAGGATCACGATGCGCAGCCACAGCTGATCCGAGACCTGCGAGAAATAGAACAGCAGCGCCAGCGCCACAACGGCTATCGCCAGGGCCAGCCTGGGATGCGCCGACCCGCCATAGCGCTGCGCCATGCCGTGCGAAATCACCCAGACTCCGGCCATGTAGAGCGCGCCGGTGAGCACGGCCCAGTGAGCCAGCTGCCCATTGGTCATCAGACTTTGTGCTCCCAAGGGGAAAGCCAGCACAACGTAGCCCGAGGCGATCCACAGCACCGAGCGCTGCGTGCGCATGGCCGGCATGGCTTTCCAGCAGGCGATCAACGCCAAGCCTAGCAACAGCGAGCAAGCCGGGACAATCAGCGCGAAATAGGAGTCAGGCGACACAGTGGACGGTGGAAGGACTTGCGGTGCACGAGCGACAACCCCATCAGGGCATTGCAAAGTGTAACGTCCCCGCACCCGCCGCCCGGATTGGGCGCGCACCGGCGTCGAAAGCCTGGCACAGCACATGGCCTGCAGCAGATCGCCAGGCAACGCTGGCGCAGCCAGGTATCCATCGCGCGAAAAAAAAGGCCCTTGAAACATTCAAGGGCCTTTTGATCTATTTTGTATCTGGGGTGGCTGATGGGGCTCGAACCCACGACAACAGGAATCACAATCCTGGACTCTACCAACTGAGCTACAGCCACCGTAGATTCAAATTATAGCGCGTTTTTTCGACCTTGAATCGATTGCTGGCGCTTCGATCCTATCGGGGCTTGAGCGAGCCTCGCTGCCACTATGCGAGCAGCGCATATTCATGCTCCAAAAACTCACTTGTCCAGGCCCATGGGTGCTTCTACATTCAGTTGCAAGTGCTGGCCCAAAAGCCCATCCAACAGCTGGCGCGAAAGCTCCATCCCCTTTCCGAACTCCCAAGGACCACCATGACAACGACAGTTTCTGCCTGCGGCCCGCGGGCTCTTGCAATCAAAGTGGGCGCCACGGTGCTGCTGGCCACACTGGCGGGCACGGCCCTGGCCAACACGGCGGCGGCCAGCAGCGCCGGACCGCTGGTCACGGCCGAATGGCTGGCGCAAAACCTCAGCCGCCCCGACGTGCGCGTGATCGAAGTCAGCGTCAATCCAGGCCTCTACGAGCGTGCGCATATTCCCGGCGCGGTGAACTTCTCCTGGCACAACGACCTCAACGACAAGCTGCGCCGCGACATCGTCGGCAAGCAGGACTTCGAGAAACTGCTGTCCAGGGCCGGCGTGAAGGACGACACCACCGTCGTGCTCTACGGCGACACCAACAACTGGTTTGCGGCCTGGGGCGCCTGGGTGTTCGACATCTACGGCGTGAAGAACGTCAAGCTGCTCGATGGCGGGCGCAAGAAATGGGAGGCCGAAAACCGTCCGCTGAACAACCGCGCGCCCGAATACGCGGTCACGACCTACCGCGTGGGCAAGGTCAACCTGGACCTGCGCGCGCGGCTGAGCGATGCGCTGGCCGTGGCCGAAGGCAAGTCGCAGGCCAGGCTGATCGACATCCGCTCGGGCGACGAGTACCAGGGCAAGATCTTTGCTCCGGCCGGCGTGCCCGAGCTGGCGATCCGTGCGGGGCATATTCCCGGTGCGGTGAACGTGCCCTGGGGCCAGGCGGTGCAGGAAGACGGCACGTTCAAATCCAAGGAAGAGCTGCGCAAGCTCTACGCCGGCGTGGGCATAGACGGCAGCAAGCCGGTGATCACTTATTGCCGCATCGGCGAGCGCTCCAGCCACACCTGGTTTGCGCTCTCCAAGATCCTGGGCTACGACGTGAAGAACTACGACGGCTCCTGGACCGAATACGGCAACGCAGTGGGCGTGCCGATCAACAACCCGGCCGGCACGGTCTGGGCGGCCAAGTAATCGCGGGCCCGCGCCTCTTGACCCTTGGATGCCCGCCTGCGCGGGCATTTTTGCGATCAGACAGGAACACAATGATGTCCACCGCCAGCAATGCCGACCTGCCGTCGTCCCCGCAACGCCATGCCGCCTGGCAGCCCTGGGCGGCGGCCGCCCTGATCGTGCTGCTGGGCGTTTTCGCCAGCCAGGCACAGACATGGAACGGCGGGCGCACGCTGGTGTTCGCCCTGACAACCGGCATCGCCCTGGGCGTGGTGCTGCAGCGCACGCGCTTTTGCTTTTACTGCCATGCGCGCGACTGGCTGCAGCGCGATGACCCGCGCGGCATTCTTGCGATCGCGCTGGCGCTGGCCGTGGGCCTGGTCGGCATGACCGTGGTGCAGGGCAGCTGGGTGGCCAATCCCCAGGCCGGGCAGCTGCCGCCCGAAATGCACATCGGCCCGGTCAGCTGGGTGCTGGTGCTGGCCGGCCTGGCGTTCGGCGCGGGCATGGCGATCTCGGGCTCGTGCATCAGCGCCCATTGGTATCGGTTGGCCGAAGGCTCCAGCGTTGCGCCGTTTGCCTTGCTGGGCACGGCACTGGGGTTCGCCATAGGATTTCATACCTGGAATCCGCTGTACAGCGTGGCAGTCGCCGATGCACCTGTGGTCTGGCTGCCGCAGCACCTGGGCTATGGCGGCGCGCTGGCCGTGCAATTGGGCGGCCTGGGTCTGTGGGCGGCGTGGATCTGGCAGCGCCATGTCAAACGCAACGCGCGCAAGCCGCGCGTCCCGGCCGCACCCGTGGCGCGCGATCTGCGCAGCCTCTGGCGGTCGCTGTGGACCGGCCGCTGGAACTATGCGCTGGGCGGTGCACTGATCGGGCTGATCAGCGTGTTCACCATCGTGCGCATGCGGCCACTGGGCGTGACCGCCACCCTGGGCAGCCAGGTGCGCGGCGCGCTGCAGAGCCGGGGCTGGGTGCCCGAACGCCTCAACGGCCTGGACGGCTTTGCAGGCTGCGCCACGCTGCCCCAGGAAAGCTGGGCCACGCCCAATGCGCTGGTGCTCGTAGGCCTGCTGGGCGGCGCTTTCGTCGCCGCGCTCGCGAGCCGGCAATTCACGCCGCGCCGGCCCACGGGCGGCGACGCGCTGCGCGGCATTGCGGGCGGCACGCTGCTGGGCTGGGGCGCGATGACCGGGCTGGGCTGCACCATAGGCACCCTGCTGTCGGGCGGCATGGCCGGGGCGCTCAGCGCCTGGGTGTTTGGCGCGGCCATGCTGGCGGCGCTGTGGCTGGCCTTCAGATTCCAGGCCTGGCAGGCGGCACGCGCCAGCGCCTGAGCGCTTTTACCGCGCCGGCGCGACGCGCCAGATGGTGTTGCCGACATCGTCGGCCACCAGCAGCGCGCCCTTGGCATCGAGGGTCACACCCACGGGGCGGCCCCTGGCCTTGCCTTCGTCATTCAGGAAGCCGCCGAGAAACTGCACCGGCACCCCTGACGGGCGGCCCGACACAAACGGCACGAAGACCACGTTGTAGCCGACCAGTTCCTTGCGGTTCCACGACCCGTGCTGGCCAATGAACGCGCCGCTCGCATAAGGCGCTGGCATGCGCGCATCGGAGAACGCCAGACCCAGCGGGGCGACATGCGAGCCCAGGCCAAAGTCCGGTGCGACCGCCTTGGCCACCATCTCCGGATTCGCCGGCTTGACGCGGCTATCCACGTTCTGGCCCCAGTAGCTCCAGGGCCAGCCATAGAACGCGCCGTCCTTGACTGAAGTCAGGTAGTCGGGAACGAGGTCGTTGCCCAGTTCATCGCGCTCGTTGACCACCGTCCACAGCGCCTTTGACTCGGGCTCCCAGCCCAGGCCATTGGGGTTGCGCAGTCCGCTGGCGAACAATCGCTTGTTGCCGCTGGCCACATCGACTTCCCAGATCGCCGCACGGCCCTCTTCCGCGGCCATGCCGTTGTCGCCGATATTGCTGTTGGAACCCACGGTCGCATACAGCTTGCTGCCATCGGCGCTGGCGAGGATGTTCTTGGTCCAGTGATGGTTGGCTCCCGCGGGCAGGTCGGTGACCTTGACCGGCGCCGCGGAGATGCTTGTCTGGCCGGTCTCGTACGGCACCTTGACGATGGCGTTGGCATTGGCGATGTAAAGCTGGTTGCCGACCAGCGCCATGCCGTAAGGCGACACCAGGTTCTGCAGGAAGATGCTGCGCGTTTCGGCCACGCCGTCACCATCGGTGTCGCGCAGCAGGGTGATACGGTTGGCGCTGGCCGGGCCGGCGCCCGCGCGCTTCATCACCATTCCCATGGCCTTGCCGCGCAGGCCATCGGCATGCACATTCTTCGTACCCGGCTCGGGCTCGGGCTTGTTGCTTTCGGCCACCAGCACATCGCCATTGGGCAGCACATGCACCCAGCGCGGATGGTCCAGGCCCGCGGCCAGCGCGGTGACCTTGAAGCCTTCGGGCGCCTGCGGCATCTGCCCTTCGCTCCAGCCTACGGCGGGCGCGATGTTGACGGTGGGCAGCAAACCCTTTTTCGCCGGCGCGGGCAGTTGCGGGTCTGACCCCAGCCCGGGGGCGGAAAGTGGCTGTGCCCAGGCGCCGGCGACGCCGCCGGCCAGGGCCAGCAGCGACAGCCAGCGCAGAGATTGGGAAGGGGTTGTCTTGTTCATGCGCAAAGTATGGGGGGACGCTTTTGCGTCCCCCTGTAGTCCGGCGCCGCAAGCTCCGGCCGGCACGGCCTGCGCCGCGCCTGCCCCCGCGCCGGTCAGGGCTGAACGTACGACTTGGTGCTGTAAAGCGTCGTATCAAGCTTGCGCAACACCGGCAGATTGCTGGACGCATCCTTGGGCTGCTTGTCGATGTAGGCCTGGAACACGTCGGCATCGAGCACGCCGATGTCGAGGCGGCGCGCGGCAGGCACGGCCGCCAGGGTCGTGTAGCCATCACCGCCGGTGGCATTGAAGCTCAGCACGAACAGCTTGTAGGTCTTGGCCATGTCGAGCAGGCCCCACACGCCGGTCCTGGCATCGCGTACCTCGATGTTGGCCACGCGGCTGCCGCGCGCCAGCGTCGCGTTCACATCGAAGCGCAGGCCGCCGGTGTACGGGTAAGGGCCTGTCGTGCCGCCCGCGCCATAGACCGCCTGCATGCCGTCTTCGAGCATGCTCTTGACTTCCTGTCCGGTGACGTCGAGACGGAACAGCATGTTGCCGAAAGGCAGGACCTCGATCACGTTGGCCGCCGTCACATTGCCGTTCAACGGTACGCGCACGCCGCCGCCGCTTTGCAGCGAGATGTCGGCACCGCCATAGCTCGCATTGGCGACTTCCAGATAGGCCTGGGCCACCAGTTGCTGGATGTCGCCGCCCCGCAGGCTCACATCGCCCTGGGCGTTGCAGGCCGCGCTGGAGCGGCTGTAGTCGGCGCTGCCGACCCCGCCCGGCACGCGGCGCGAGCACAGCTCCGCGGGCACGGTCGCTACCAGGCTGCGGCTGAACACATCGACCTTGTCCTTGAACGGCTTGAGCGTGGCCGTGGCGGCGGCGCTGGGCGCGGTGACGCGCAGGAAACCGCTGGCGTTGACGTCGGCCAGGATGCTGGCCTTCTGCTCGGCGCTCGCGGGCTTGCCGGCCACGCTGAAGCTGTCGCCGATCAGCACATGCGGCGTGCCCGCGCAGCGCGTCACGTCGCCGTTGGCATCGAACGTCACCTGGAGCTCGCCCACCACCTGGCTGTACTCCCAGGCCTGGACCAGACAGACCGGCTTGCCGTCCTTGTTGCTGAGCTGCGTGGGATAGGCTCCGGCCGGCGAGCCCACGCCATAGGTGGCGAGGCTTGCGGGGCCCAGCAAGGTGTGCGAGTCCGCGCCCACCACCACGTCCACGCCGCTGAGCCTGGAAATCACGGCCTTGTCGTAGTCGTAGCCGATATGGCTCATGACCACGATCTTGTTGATGCCCTTGGCGCGCAGCGCATCGATCTCGCGCTGCGCGGCCAGGGTCTCGTCTTCAAACAGGGTGTCGGCGTCGGGGCTCGACGAGGCCTTGGTCTTGCCGGCGATGGTCAGGCCGACCACGCCTATCGACTGGCCGCTGCGCTGCAGCACCACCGATTTGTTGACATAGCCCGGCGCCTTGGCCGGCAGCAGTGCGGAGTTGGCGCCGAAATTGACGTTGGCGCTGAGCACCGGCGTCTTGCAGCTGCCCTTGTGCAGCAGGTCGATGAAGCCCTTGAGGCTGGTGTCGCCCTTGTCGAACTCGTGGTTGCCCAGCGTGAACGCGTCGAAGCAGACGGTGTTCATCATCGCCGCGTCGGCTTCTCCGCTGGCGCCCGCGCGGTTGAAGTAAAGCGTGCCGGTCTGGGCATCGCCCGCGTGCAGCTTGAGCACATTGGTCGACTGGGCCGCGAGCGCCTCGATCGCGGCGGTGACGCGCGGAAAACCGCCCGCCTCGGTGACCACGGCGCTGGCCGCACCCGCCGCGGTCTTGAGCTGCAGCGTCTTGCTCTTGCTGTCGAGATTGGAATGATGGTCGTTGATGTGCAGGATGGTCAGATCCATCGGTTGCGCGGCGACGCTGTCGCCGCCGCCATCACCCCCACCACCGCAAGCGGTCAGCACGGCGGACACAATCAGGCTCAGGGAAAGAGCATAAGGAGCGCGTTTCAAGGACTGTCTTTCAGGATGCAAAGCGCAAATACTGTTCTGCGCCCGTGAAACCCTTATGACACTTTCCAGCCCGCCCGCTTGCCGGTATCAGCCGCCCATCCATGCCGGCAGCCAGCGCACCAGCGCCATGCCGATCAGCCCCTGGGCAACGACGCCGTGGAACATCAGCGCGGTGTTGTCGAGCGTGGCGCGCGCATTGGTGCGCAGCCGCCCGGCCCATGAGCGCGCGAGCACATAGCCGCCCATGACCAGCAGCACCAGCGCGTGAAAGCCCTGCCAGGCAAGCAACGCGGCGACAGTCGCGCTCCAGGCGTCGGCGCGCGGCGCCAGGCCGTTTTGCAGATGGGTCAGCAGATCCAGCCCGATCGCGCCGCCGGCCGCGCCCATTGCCAGCACCACGGCCAGGCGCAACCAGCCTTGGCGCTCGCGCTCCAGACTGCGCTGGGCCCAGACCATCAGCGCCGAGGCGGCGAGCAGCAGGCCCGCAGGCCACAGTCCGCCCGTGGGCAGGCTGGCGCCCGGCGGCGGGCAGACGTCCAGCGCCATCGACACATGGATATGCGCGAACGCAAACGAGGCAAAGATCGTGGCGTCCACGGCCAGCAGGATCAGCGTCGCCCACCATGAATGCGAGGCGCGGCCCGCAGCCACCGTGGGCACGCTCACGCCTGCGCCAATGGCGGCCGTGGCGCGCAATGGAGGCAGGTCGGAACCCCAGAGCCAGACCAGCATCGCGACCACCGAAATCAGGCCCGAGATGACGGCTGGCACAATCCAGTACACGGTCAGCAGCAGGAAGAAGCCGGCCGTGCCGGCGGCCGCGATGAACGGCGACCAGCCGTCGCCGGGCAGGCGCAGCAGATGGCGTATGCGCGCATCGACCGGACTCGTGACCAGCGTCTCGCGCCCGCCAAACACTGTGCCCGGCAGCCAGTGCCGGCCCTGCTCCACTTCCTGGGCCAGCGTGGGACGCTGCCACAGCGGCGCGCGCGCTTCGATCTGCGGAATGCTGCGCACGCCATAGTCGCCCTGCGGCAGCCATTCGAGCGAATCCGCCTGCCACGGGTCGCCGTGTTCGCGTTCGGCGCGCGCCAGCGTGCGCACCAGATCGACCAGGCACAGCAGCACGCCGGCGGCAAAGATGAACGCTCCCGCCGTGGACAACAGATTCCACAAGGTCCAGCCCAGGCCATCGGCATAGGTGTAGACGCGCCGCGGCATGCCCGCGAGGCCGGCAATGTGCATGGGAAAGAACGCCAGATTGAAGCCGCCGAACATCAGCACGAAACTCCAGCGCGCGAGGCGTTCGGACAGCCGGTGGCCGTTGTAAAGCGGCGCCCAGTAATAAATGCCCGCGAACAAGGGAAACACCAGGCCGCCTATGAGCACGTAGTGCAGATGGGCGACGACGAAATAGCTGTCGTGCGCCTGCCAGTCGAACGGCAGCACCGCGAGCATCACGCCCGTGAGACCACCGAGCACGAAGACGAAATGAAAGCCCAGCAGGAACAGCGCAGGCGCATGCATGCGCACCCGGCCTTTCCAGAACGTGGCGATCCAGGCGAACACCTGCACGCCGCTGGGAATGGCGACCGCAAAGCTGGCCACCGACGTCACATGCAGCGCCAGCGGCCCCAGGCCCGCGGTGAACATGTGGTGCATCCACAGCAGGAAGCTGATCGCGCCGACGGCCACCAGCGCCCAGACAATGGCGCGGTAGCCGACCAGCGGCGTGCCGGCCATCACCGGCACCATCATGGTCACCATGCCCGCGGCCGGCAGGAAGATGATGTAGACCTCGGGGTGGCCGAAGAACCAGAACAGGTGCTGCCACAGCAGCGGGTCGCCACCGCGCGCGGCAATGAAGAACGGCCAGTCGAACGCGCGCTCGAGTTCGAGCAGCAGCGTGCCGGCGATCAGCGCCGGGAACGCGAAGATCACCATCAGCGCCGCGACCAGCACCGCCCAGGCAAACAGCGGCATCTTCATCAGCGTCATGCCCGGCGCGCGCGTGAACAGGATGCCGATGATCAGCTCGATCGCGCCCGCAATCGCCGAGATCTCGATGAAGCCTATGCCCAGCAACCACCAGTCCGCGCCAATGCCCGGAGAGAACTCCTTGCTGGTCAGCGGCGGGTACATGAACCAGCCGCCATCGGGCGAGGCGCCGAAGAAAATGGTGATGAAGAACGCCAGGCCGCCGATCGCATAGGCCCAGAACGCATAGGCGGACAGCCGCGGAAAAGGCAGATCGCGCGCGCCCAGCATATTGGGCAGCAGCCACACCGCGACGGCCTCGACCACGGGAACGGCGAACAGGAACATCATCACCGAGCCGTGCATGGTGAACAGCTGGTTGTAGGTGCCGGCAGTGACCAGCGTGCTGCCCGGCAGCGCGAGCTGCGCGCGCATGATGAGCGCCAGGATGCCCGCGAGCACGAAAAACACCAGCGCCGTGGCCAGGTAGTAGACGCCGATCTGGCTGTTGTTCACGGCCGAAAGCCGGCGCCAGCCCCTGGGCGGCTCCCAGGCGCGCTGCAGTGCTTCGCGCTCGCCCGCGGGCCGCGGCAGGGCATTGGGCAAGCCATCGGGCAGGGACATGGGCGCGGCGTCGCTCATTGCAGCGTGCCCAGCCATTCGCCCAGCGCCTGCAGCGTGGGTGCATCGAGTCGGTCATAGGAAGGCATGCGTGCTCCCGATTTGATCTGCTGTATATGCCTGAGCCAGCGCTCGCGGCCTTCGGGCGTATTGGCCAGCGTGCCCGCACCCAGGTGCAGGCGGCTGCCGAAATGCGTGAGATCGGGCCCCAGGCGGCCCTCTTCGCTGACTCCGCGCACGGTATGGCAGGCGTTGCAGCGATTGGCGAGAAAGGCGTCGCGGCCCTGCAGCTGGCGCGGCGTTGCCGGGGCCGACGCGGGGCTGGCCTGCGCCGCGAGCCAGGCGTCGAAGGCCTGGGGCTCGAGGCCCACCACATGCAGCGCCATCTGCGCATGCTGGGCGCCGCAGAACTCGGCGCATTGGCCGCGCCAGACGCCGGTCTCGGTGGGCGTCACCAGCAGGTGCTGCATGCGCCCGGGCAGCATGTCCATCTTGCCCGCGAGCTGCGGCACCCAGAAGCTGTGGATCACGTCGGCGCTGGTCAGCGCGAAATACACCGGCCGGCCCACGGGCACGCGGATCTCGTTGGCCGTGACCACATCGGCACCCGTCACGGGATCGCGGTAGCGCACTTCCCACCACCACATGTGCGCCTTGACCGTGACGATCAACGCGCCCGCAGGCGGCACCGGCTTCCAGGCCGGCATGCGCGGCAGCACCCAGGCAAACAGCGCGGCCAGCACCAGCGCCGGAAACACCACGCCCCCGCCTATCACCCACAGCCCGGGACGCAACGCCGCCTTGCGTGCGCGCAGCGACCAGGCCAGCAGCAGCATCACTCCCAGGAAAATCAGCAAGCCGCCACCGAACAGCACCCAGGTCACGGTCTCTATGGACTGGGCGGCGTCGCCGGCCGCGGGCAGCATGCCTGCGGGCTTCATTCGAGCGAAAAAAGAAAGGCCGCCATGGCCTGGGCATCGGCGGGCGAGACGCCCATGCTGGGCATGGCCGTGCCCGGCACCAGCGACTGCGGCGCAGCGATCCATTGCGCCAGCGTGTCGACCCGGTTGGGCAGCCGCCCCGCGATATAGCTGCGCTGGCTCCAGGCATCCAGCGGCTGCGACACCTGGCCGCGCGCCGCCGGCACATCGGGAATGCTGTGACAGGAACCGCACTGGTACTGCCCCATCAGCGCCTTGCCGCGTTCTATCGTGAGGCGATCCTGGGCCCGTGCATCACCGAACACGCAGGCGGCAAGCAACACCGGCAGCAGCGTAGGTGGAAAGGCATACTTGCGCTTCATTAGCGCATTCTGTCGCACAAATGAGGACAACTGACGCAAAATCACAGCAGATGATAAAAAACAAGCTGTTGCCAATCATTGCTGTCACAGCCACGGGAATCGGGCTTACAGCGGCCCTGGCTGCCGTGGCAGTGGTGTATTCGGGCGCCTACGACATCTCCGCCACGCGCCAGCATTGGCAGGCCACGCATTCCCTGCTGGAGATCGCCATGCGCCAGTCGGTGCGCCGGCAGGCCAAGTCCATTGAGGAGCCGGCGCTCGACGATGTGCAAATGGCGCGGCGCGGTGCCGGCAGCTACCAGGACAAATGCGTGCAATGCCATGGCGCGCCCGGCGTGGCGCAGTCCGATATAGGTCTGGGCATGCAGCCCCTGCCCGGCCCGTTGGTGGACGCCAGAAAGCATTGGCGCCCGCGCGAGCTCTACTGGGTGGTGCGCCACGGCATCAAGATGACCGGCATGCCGGCGTGGCAATATCGGCTCGCCGACGAGGAGATATGGGATCTCGTGGCATTCATGCAGCGGCTGCCGCAGCTCGATGCCGTGCAATATGCGCAGTGGGTGCGGACCGCGCCGCGCAGCGAACCCGCCCAGACGAGCTCGGTGCCCGCCTTTGCCGCCGATGCAGAGCGTGGCCGCCAGGCGCTGCACCAGTACGCCTGCAGTGCCTGCCACCGCATCCCTGGCATCACCGGCTCGAGTGTGCATGTCGGCCCGCCGCTCCACGGCATGGGTCAGCGCACGCTGATCGCGGGCACGCTGCCCAATACGCCGCAGAACCTCGCGCGCTGGCTCACGCATACCCAGCACATCAAGCCGGGCACGGCCATGCCTCAGTTGGGCGTCTCGGCGCGCGATGCGCAAGACATGGCCGCCTATCTCTCCACGCTGCGCTGAAAGTGCAGCGCCCAAGAAAAAACGCCCTGAACTTGCGTTCAGGGCGTTTTCAATATTTGGGGTGGCTGATGGGGCTCGAACCCACGACAACAGGAATCACAATCCTGGACTCTACCAACTGAGCTACAGCCACCGTAGAAGCATCTATTGTAATCGCAAAAATGCCGCCTTATCGCGAGTTTGGCGATTTGGCGGCATTAATTCTCAAGGGCGGTCGACCTTCATCTGCACCTTGAAACGCGCCTTGAGCATTTCATAGTAGGCCGCGCCTTCGGCGCCCGCCCACCATTGGGCCAGTTGCTGCTTCTGTGCGGCAACGATCTGCGCATCCTGGGCAGGACGCTCGACCACGGCATTGACCTTGACCACGGCGTAGCCGAGGTTGCCCAGGTCCACACCTGTCCAGGCGGGCAAACCGTCCACGGAAGCGTGCAGCGCGGCATCGATGACATCGCGCGGCAGGTTCTGTGGCTGGTCGCGGCCTATCACCAGCGCTGCGCCCAGCGCGGCGCTGGCGGGCGTTTCCTTCCAGGCCTTGAGCTTGGCCTGGCCTTCTTCACGCGCCAGTTCCGCCGACTTCTGCGCCACGTACAGCGCCTGCACCTTGTCGGCGACTTCTTCGTAGGCCAGGGTGTGGGCCGGCGAATAGGCGGTGACGCGGCCGGCGGCCATGATGCCGGAGCCGATTTCAACGGCTTCGGTGTTGCGCTTGCTCTCCAGCGATTCGGACGAGAACAGCGCCTCGAGGAAGCGCGGATTGGCCAGCGGGCCTTGCGCGCCCGGGGCGGGAACGCGGCTCACGCGCTCGGCCTTCTGCACGGTCAGCTTGAGCTTGTCGGCCACGCCCTGCAGGTTGTCCGACTGCTCGTACACGCCATTGGCGAACTGCTCGGCCACCTCGGCGTACTTGCGCTGGGCCTGCTGCTCCTTCAGGTCCTTCTCGAGGCGCGGACGCAGCTCGGCAAAGCTGGGCTGGGGCGGCGTCTTGATGTCGGTCAGCTGGATGATGTGGAAGCCGAAATCGCTTTCGACCACGTCGCTGATCTCGCCCTTCTTCAGCGCGTAGGCCGCGTCGGCAAAAGGCTTGACCATGTCGCCACGCGTGAAGAAGCCCAGATCGCCCCCGCTTTGCGCCGTGCCGCTGTCCTGCGACGACTGCTTGGCGACGGCGGCAAACGACTTGGGATCCTTGCGCACCTGTTCGAGCAGGGCCTGGGCCTGTTCACGCGCCTTGGTGCGGTCGGCGGCCGATGCATCCTTGGTGGCGTTGATCAGGATATGGCTCGCACGGCGCTCTTCCTGGCCGGCGAGACGCGCCAGGTTTTCCTGGTAGTAGGTGCGCAGGTCATCCTCGCTCAGCACCATCGAGGCCTGCACGCTGGCCGAATCAAGCACCACGTATTCGACGCTGGCCTGCTCGGCCTGCTGGAACTTGTCCGGATGGGCCTTGTAATAGGCCTGCAGCTCTTCGGGCGTGGGCTTGACCTTGGCCGCGAAATCGCTGGCCTTGAACTGCGCCACCTGGACTTCGCGGCGCTGGTACAGCGCGTCCATCGCCAGCTTGACCTGGGAATCCGTCACGAACGAGGAATTGATCGCCGAACCCATCACCTGGCTCAGCGACAGGTTGCTGCGCAGATTGGCTTCGAAGCCTTCGGGCGTCATGCCCTGTGCGCCGACCAGCGCGCGATAGGCTTCTGCATCGAGCGAGCCGTCGGCGCGCTTGAGCGCGGCGATCGCCGGGATCTGCTGCAGGCTGCGCACCAGCTGGGCATCGCTGGCCACGAGATGCATCTTCTGCGCCGCGGCCACGAGCACGCGGTCACGCACCATGCGCTCGAGCGTCGCATAGCGCGCCTGGGGCGAGTCCAGCAGCTTGGTATCCATTTCGGGATTCGCCGCACGCAGTTGATCGCTCTCCATGCGGTGGGCGTTGTCCCAGTCCGATTGCTTGATATCGTGGCCATCCACCCGAGCCACCGTCGGACTGGATTCCGAGAAATAGTTCTGGTCGATGCCAACGAAGATGAACGAGGGAATGATCAGCAAGAACAACAAGATCATCACGAACTTGGAGTGCTTGCGGATGGCTTCAAACATAGTCGATCTTTCTGTGGAAGCAATAAAAAAGGCGAACCGATGTTCGCCTTTGTAAGGTGTGCGCAGCCAAAGGAACCTGACTGAGGAAGGCAAGGGACTGACCCCATCCATCCATCAACGACAAAGCCTGCCAACGACCCACGCACCCTTGGTGAAGGAAACTGCGCAGATTCTACCTGTTACGCCTGAAGGCCCACGCAGCCAGAAGTGCCAACGCAGCAGGCGGGCAAAGAAAAAGGGCCCGGATTGCTCCTGGCCCTTGATTTCATCTGCAATGGGTGGTGGGTGCTGACGGGATCGAACCGCCGACCTACTCCGTGTAAAGGAGCCGCTCTACCGACTGAGCTAAGCACCCCCTTGCAACTGCTTGTCAGTTCAACGCATCTTTCAATGCCTTGCCCGGACGGAATTTCGGCACCTTGGCGGCCTTGATTTCGATCGTGGCGCCGGTGCGTGGGTTGCGGCCGGTACGTGTGGAACGCTCACCCACGGTGAAAGTTCCAAAACCGACGAGCGATACTGTACCACCCTTTTTGAGGGTTTTCTTCACTGCCTCGATCGTCGATTCCAGTGCGCGCGCGGCGGCGGCCTTGGAGATGTCGGCATTGTTTGCAATGTGCTCAATCAGTTCGGTCTTATTCACAAGAAGCCTCTCGAGAAATGGTGGATGGAATGTCGCTGCTGTGCGGAGACTGTGCAGTTCGAAAACTGTATCTTCCGACCAGCCCGCAATCACCGGAGGTGGATGCGCTTAGTGCCATGCCATCGACCTTCCAAGTGTCAATGTTATCCGCTGCAATCCCAGCGGCTGCAGCGATTCTAGCTGCAATTGCCCTGCTGCCCAGCGTCGGCGGGCGATTTTGTGGCGCGCGGCCGCTAGAGGCTTCACGGATTGACAACCCGGGCTGGCGCGCGCCGGCCGCGGCCCGGTCACCTGTCCACGCGGGCGCGGATCTCGGGCAGGGCCTTTTGCAGGTAATACACCATGGACCAGACCGTGAGCACGGCCGCGATCCAGATCAGCACATGGCCCCAGACGCCGGTGTCCATCACGCCGAACAGCATGCCGTCATAGAGCAGGAAGGGAATGGCCACCATCTGCGCCGTGGTCTTGAGCTTGCCCAGCATGTGCACCGCCACGCTCTTGCTGGCCCCTATCTGCGCCATCCATTCGCGCAGCGCCGAAATGGCGATTTCGCGGCCGATGATGATCAGCGCCACGAACACATCGGCGCGCTGCAGATGCACCAGCACCAGCAGCGAAGCGCAGACCAGGAACTTGTCGGCCACGGGATCGAGAAAGGCGCCGAACGAGGAAGTCTGGTTGAGCTTGCGCGCCAGATAGCCATCGAGCCAGTCGGTCGCGGCAAACACGATGAACATCAGCGTTGCAATGAGATTCTGCAGCGCCGGCTCCATAGGGGTGTAGAACACTCCCACGATCAAAGGTATCGCGACGAAGCGCGTACAGGTCATCAAGGTGGGGATGGTCAGAAACATGCTGCAATTGTGTCATGCGGCGAAGACCTTTACGCACAGCATCGCGCCCGGGCTCAATGCAATGCGCGATAGATGGTGTCCGCCAGTTCGCGCGAAATGCCTTCGACCTTCATCAGGTCTTCGACGCTGGCATCGGCCACGCCGCGCACGCCGCCGAAGCGCTGCAGCAGGCGCGCGCGCTTCTTAGGTCCCACGCCGGCAATTTCCTCGAGCTGACCGCCACCAATGCGCACCTTGGCGCGCGCCGCGCGCATGCCCGTGATGGCGAAACGATGGGCTTCGTCGCGGATCTGCGCGACCAGCATCAGCGCCGCCGAGTCCTTGCCCAGATAGACTTTTTCGCGGCCGTCCGCAAACACCAGCTCTTCCAGCCCGACCTTGCGCTTGTCGCCCTTCTCCACGCCGACAATGCGCGCCAGATCGAGGCCCAGCGCCTCGAACACTTCGCGCGCCATGCTGACCTGGCCCACGCCGCCGTCGACCAGCACCAGATCGGGCAGGCGCGCCTGGCCCGCCGTGGGCTCGGCGCCGCCGGCCTCGCGCTGGGCTTCTGCGACGCGGCTGTAGCGGCGCAGCAGCACCTGGCGCATGGCCGCATAGTCGTCGCCGCCCGTGATGCCTTCGATGTTGAAGCGCCGGTACTCGCTGCCCTGCATCTTGTGGTGGTGGAACACCACGCACGAGGCCTTGGTCGCCTCGCCCGAAGTGTGCGAGATATCGAAGCATTCGATGGTCAGGTTGTCGAGGTCGTGCGTGGGCAGATCGAGGGCTTCGGCCAGCGCGCGCGTGCGCGCCTGCTGCGAGCCTTCCTCGGCCAGCAGCCGCGCGAGCTGCAGCTCGGCATTGCGCTGCGCCATGTCGAGCCAGGCGCGGCGCTCGTCGCGCGGCTGGTGCAGCGCGTTGACGCGCACGCCGCTGGACTCCGACAGCGCCTTGACCAGCGCCTTGTCGACCGCATGGCTCAGCACCAGTATGGGAGGCACGGGCACGCTGGTGTAATGCTGGGCCAGAAAAGCTTCGAGCACCAGCACTTCGACGGGCTGCTGCGGCGCGGCATCGCCTTGCGCCTCGCCTTCGCTCTCGGCGTCATGCACGGCCGCGGCGTCGCCCAGCTGCGAGGGGAAATACGGCCGGTCGCCCAGGTGGCGGCCGCCGCGCACCATCGCCAGGTTGACGCAGGCGCGCCCGCCCTGCACGCGCACCGCGAGAATGTCGACGTCCTTGTCCGACGTGGTCTCTATCGACTGCTGGTGCAGCACGCGCGCCAGCGCCGTCATCTGGTTGCGCACTTCGGCCGCCTGCTCGAACTCCAGCGCCTCGGCATGCACCAGCATGCGCGCTTCGAGCTGCTGCAGCAGGGCCTGGGTCTCGCCGCGCAGCATGGCTTCGGCATTGCGCACGTCAATCGCATAGGCCTCGGGCGAGATCAGGTCCACGCAGGGGCCGGTGCAGCGCTTGATCTGATAGAGCAGGCAAGGCCGCGAGCGGTTGGCAAACACCGTGTCCTCGCAGGTGCGCAGGCGGAACACCTTCTGCAGCAGCTGTATCGTTTCCTTGACCGCCCAGGCGCTGGGGTACGGTCCGAAGTAACGGTTCTTCTTGTCCACGCTGCCGCGGTAGTAGGCCATGCGCGCAAAGCGCTGGCCGGGCTGCGGCCCTTCACCGTCGTGCCCGGCGACACCCGAGATCATCAGATAGGGGTAGCTCTTGTCGTCGCGAAACAGGATGTTGTACTTGGGATGCTGGGTCTTGATCAGGTTGTTTTCAAGCAGCAGCGCCTCGGCCTCGGAGCGCACCACGGTGGTCTCGAGGCGCGCGATCTTGCTGATCATGTGGCCTATGCGCGTGCCGCCATGGCTCTTCTGGAAATAATTGGCCACGCGGCGCTTGAGATTGCGCGCCTTGCCCACGTAGAGCAGCCCGCCCGCGGCATCGAAGTAGCGGTACACGCCCGGCAGGGAAGGCAGGGCTGCGACCTGGGCCAGCAGTTCATCGGAATGCATTTCAGACATGCCTCTATTGTGGCGGGCCTGGTGCGCGCTTTCAGCCGCGCTGCCGAAAGCGGTACGATCGGCGCCCCCTGCCCTCGTTTTGAAGCCTCCCCATGCCGCTGAACCGCTCCCTCCGCTGGGACATCTTTTGCCAGGTGATCGACAACTTCGGCGATGTCGGCGTCTGCTGGCGCGCGGCCGCCGAACTCGCCGCGCGCGGCCAGCAGGTGCGGCTGTTTCTCGACGACGCCAGCGCGCTCGCCTGGATGGCGCCCGCGCCCCACCCCGCGGGCCTGAGCGTTCACCCCTGGCCCGACCGGCAAGCCCTGGTGCCCGCGGACGGCGTGGGCGATGTGGTGATCGAGGCATTTGGCTGCACCCTGCCCGAGCCTTTGCTCCAGGCGATTGCCCGGCGCCAGGCCGCGCAGCCACCAGGCGCCGCGCAAAGCCCGGTCTGGATCAACCTCGAATACCTGAGCGCCGAGTCCTATGTGGAGCGCTGCCACCGCCTGCCCTCGCTGCTGATGAGCGGTGCGGCCGCAGGCCTGACACGCTGGTTCTTCTATCCGGGCTTCACGCCGCGCACCGGCGGCCTGCTGCGCGAAGCTGCTCTGGCCGAGCGCCAGGCGGCGTTCGATCGCCAGGCCTGGCGCGCGGCGCGCGGCATAGACGAAGCCACGCGACTGGTGTCCCTGTTCTGCTACGAGCCGCCGGCCTTGCCGGCGCTGCTCGAACAGCTCGCGGCCGGCGATGCGCCCAGCCACCTGCTGGTCACGCCGGGGCGTGCCACCGATGCCGTGCGCGCCGCGCTGGCGCCGCAGTCGGCCCTGCCCTGCACCTGGCTCGCGCCCTGCGCCCAGCCGCAATTCGACGAAATGCTCTGGGCCTGCGACCTGAACCTGGTGCGCGGCGAAGACTCGCTGGTGCGCGCGCTGTGGGCCGGCCAGGCCTTTGTCTGGCAGATCTATCCGCAGCACGACAACGCCCACCACGCCAAGCTCGATGCATTTCTCGACTGGCTAGAAGCCCCACCGTCGCTGCGGCTGTTTCACCATGCCTGGAATGGCATGGCCAGCCCCGACAGCCTGCCGCTGCTGACCGCGCAAATGCTGGGTGAATGGCGCGATTGCGTGCGTGCCGCGGGCGCATGCCAACGGGCCCGCAGCGATCTCGTCAGCCAACTGCAGCAGTTTGTGGCAGAAAAAAGCTAAAATCTCTGTTTTTACGCGCACGTGCTCAGCAGGCTGCGCCCTTATTTCCCCCCGCCGCGGAACATGTTTCAATGCAGCAGCCCCTAGGGCGGTGCAGCTGGACGCGTTGAGCGGCACAACCCCAGCAATCTAGCTATGAAAATCGCACAAGAAATCCGCGCCGGCAACGTGATCATGCACGGCAAGGACCCCATGATCGTCCTGAAGACCGAATACGCCCGTGGCGGCCGCGGTGCAGCCACCGTGCGCATGAAGCTCAAGAGCCTGATCGGCAACTTCGGCACGGAAAACGTGTTCAAGGCCGACGACAAGATCGACAACGTGATCCTGGACAAGAAGGAGTGCACCTACTCCTACTTCGCCGATCCCATGTATGTCTGCATGGACGAAGAGTTCAACCAGTACGAAGTCGAAGCCGAAAACATGGGCGACGCCCTGAACTACCTCGAAGACGGCATGACCGTCGAAGTGGTGTTCTATGACGGCAAGGCCATCTCGGTCGAACTGCCCACCAGCGTCGTGCGCGAAATCACCTGGACCGAACCCGCAGTCAAGGGCGACACATCGGGCAAGGTGCTCAAGCCTGCCAAGATCGCCACCGGCTACGAAGTGGCCGTGCCGTTGTTCGTTGCCCAGGGCGACAAGATCGAAATCGACACCCGCACCGGCGAATACCGCAAGCGCGTGTAAGTCATGGCTGCCGCAAGGCTGCAATGCAAAAAAGGCTTCTGCGGAAGCCTTTTTTTCGCCTTCCGTTTGCTTCAATGGCGCGCCGGCAGCACTTCGGCCAGGTACTTGACCATGGACGCAATCCTGGCGGACACCGCCGATTGCCGGTAATACACCGCCTGGACCGGACGGTCGACCGGCACGGTGGCGTCCGCGAGCACCTCCACCAGCCGCCCTTCCTCGCGATCGGCCGCGGTCATGAAGTCCGCCAGGCACACGATGCCCATGCCGTTCAGTGCCAGTTGGCGCAGCGTTTCGCCGCTGGAAGACGCCAGCGTCGGCTCGATCTGCATCTGTTTGCCATCGTGCTGCCGCACGGGCCACAGGTTGAGTATGTCGTTCTGTGCGAAGCCCAGCCGCTCATGCTGAGCGAGCTCCCTTGGCGTATGCGGACAGCCGTGCCTGCTGAGGTAGGCAGGGCTGGCAAGCAGGCGCAGCCGCGACTGCCCGAGCAGCCGGCTGTGCAGCGTTGAATCCTTGAGCGCGCCTATGCGGATCGCCAGGTCCACGCGGCGCTCAAGCAGGTCGATGAAGCCTTCATTGCTGGTCAGCGTGAGCTCCACATCGGGATGGCGCTCACGGTAGCCGGGCATCAGCGGCACCAGCACATGCAGCATGTAGGGCGTGGCCGCATCGATGCGCAGCGGGCCCGCGAGGCGCTCGCGCCGCTGCATCAATCCATCCTCGGCGACATGCACGGCTTCGAGGATGGCGCGCGCGTCGCGCGCAAAGCCATGGCCTTCGTCGGTCACGTCCAGACGCCGCGTGGTGCGGCGCAGCAAGGTGGTCTCCACCTTGTCTTCGAGCCGCGCCAGCAACCGGCTGGTCGTGGAAATTGGTTGGCCCAGATGCTCGGCCGCGGAGGTCAGCGAGCCGGTGTCCACGACCGCGAGAAACACCGTCAATTCTTCCAAAGTGAAGCGCATATTCTCAAAAATCGCAAAAGTGTTTTGGTGATTAAACACTTTTTCGGGAAAGACCACGCATTCACAATGCGCAATACAGTAAAAACCCTGAGCCGCAGGCCCGTCTTCCATGCACGCATCATCCACTCCCTCCACTCTCGCCGCGCCGTCAGGCAGTGGCCGCAGCGCCACCCTTCCATTGCTGGCGCTGGCCGTAGGCGCCTTCGGCATAGGCACGACCGAGTTCGGCCCCATGGGCATGCTGCCCACCATGGCCGAGGGGCTGCAGGTGTCGGTGCCCTCGGCCGGGCTGCTGGTGTCGGCCTATGCGCTGGGGGTGATGATTGGCGCGCCCATCATGACGCTGCTGCTTGCGCGCTGGTCGCCGCGCAAGGCGCTGATACTGCTGATGGCGATCTTCACCATCGGCAATATCCTTTCCGCGCTGGCCCCAGGCTATGCAAGCCTCATGGTGGCGCGCGTGATCACCAGCCTCAACCACGGCGCGTTCTTCGGCATAGGCTCGGTGGTTGCCGCGAGCCTGGTGCCGCGCGAGAAGCAGGCCAGCGCGGTGGCGTTCATGTTCACCGGCCTGACGGTCGCCAACATCGGCGGCGTGCCCGCGGCCACCTGGATCAGCGACGCTTTCGGCTGGCGCCAGTCGTTTGCCGGCATAGGCGCGCTGGGCCTGCTGGCCATGGCCACGCTGCTGTTCGCCCTGCCCCAGGGCGGCGGCGGACAGCGCCTGGACCTGCGCGCCGAATGGCAGGTGCTGACACGCCCGGCCGTGCTGCAGGGCCTGCTGACCACGGTGCTGGGCTCGGCGGCGATGTTCACGCTCTACACCTATATCAATCCCGCGCTCAAGACCTTCACGGACGCATCGCCGGCGTTCATCACGGGCATGCTGGCGCTCACCGGCGTGGGCTTCACCATTGGCAACGCGATCGGCGGCAGGTTTGCCGACCGCTCGATAGAGAAGACCATCATCGGCTTCCTGGCCCTGGTCACGGTGAGCATGCTGGCCTTCCCCTGGCTGGCCACGAGCCCGCTGGGCGCAGCGGCCTGCGTGTTTGTCTGGGCCATAGGCGCCTTCGCGCTGGTGCCGCCGGTGCAGATGCGCGTGATGCGCGCGGCCGTGGAAGCGCCGGGGCTGGCTTCGTCTATCAACATCGGCGCCTTCAACCTGGGCAACGCCATAGGCGCGGCGGCCGGCGCCGCGGTGCTCAGCCTCGGCGGCGGATACACCGCCGTGGCCGTGGCGGGCGCGGGCTTTTCCATCCTCGCGCTGCTGCTGGTGCTGCGCACGCTGCGCGCCACGCAGCGGCTGGCCGCGCAGGCGCGCTGCGCTGCCAGCGCCTGCTGAAACCTCGGCGGCGCCCGGTCTGTCATCAGCCTGACGCGCGCGCCGCGGACACTTCGAGGCTTCTTGAAGAAATGGAGCCCGTACGTGAAACACCTGAGCCCCCGCCACACGCTGGCCGCCCTCATTGCCTCTCTTGCCGTCAGCGCCTGCGGCGGCGACGAGCGCGAGCCGCAGATCCGCGCCCTGCGCCTGCTGGGTTCGGCATCGCTGCCCACGGGCACGCTGTACGACGGCGTGGAGTTCGGCGGAATCTCCGGCCTGGACCTGGCGGCCGATGGCAGCTACTGGGCAATTTCGGATGACCGCGGCGGCGAGCGCGGCACGCCGCGCTTCTACAACCTGAGCCTGGACTATGAGAGCGGCAAGCCCGTCGAGGTGAAGATCAACCGCCAGCTGCACATGCTGCGACCCGACGGCGCGAAGTTCCCGGCCTCGGCCCGGACCGTCGACCCCGAATCGATACGCCGCGCGCGCAATGGCAACCTGTACTGGTCGTCGGAAGGCAACTGGAGCAGCGACGCGGCGCAGCTGCACCAGCCTTTCCTGCGCGAGATGACCACGGACGGCAAGTTCGTGCGCGAGTTCTCCGTGCCCGCGATGTATCTGTACCGCGACAACGCCACGACCGGCGCGCGCAGCAACAAGGTGTTCGAGGCGCTCACGGTTGCGGCCGACGACGGCACGGTCTACATCGCCAATGAAGACGCGCTGGCCCAGGACGGCCCGCTGACCACCGTTGCCGCCGGCAGCGTGGTGCGCGTCACGGCAATGGACAGCGCTTCGGGCAACGCCAAGGCGCAGTATGCTTATCGCCTGCCCCCCATTCCCGTCGACGCGCCCCCGGGCGCGGCGTTTGGCCCGGACAACGGCCTCTCGGAGCTGCTGTCCATAGGCAAGAACCGCTTCATTGCCGTGGAGCGGGCGTTTGCACTGGGCGTGGGCAACACCATCCGGCTGATCGAGACCGAGATCACGGCCAGCACCACCAACGTGCTTTCCGTGCCGTCACTGACCGGCGCCAGCTACACGGCCATGGGCCGCAAGCTGCTGCTGGAAATGCCCATCACCTACCAGGGCGTCAAGCTCGACAACATCGAGTCCATCACCTGGGGCCGGACGCTGGCCAACGGCAACCGCACCCTGGTGCTCGCCGCCGACAACAACTTCACGGCCCAGACCCAGGCCAATCAATTCATCGTGCTGGAAGTGCTGGCCGATTGAAGCCCGGCTCAGACGGCGCCGGCAAGCTTCTTGAAGGTCGCCAGTACCGCCGGGCCGTTGAACGGCTTGACGATCCAGCCCTTGATTCCCGCGGCCTTGC